>JBAVVA010000240.1:0-6362 GCA_049697055.1 Candidatus Aminicenantales bacterium | reverse complement strand
CCCATCGGTCCTTCCGTGAGCAAAGGTGAGATTGTCGTGCGCATGCCCGGATTTACGGCCGAGCAATCGCCTGGCAATCCGGCTCTCCCTTTTCAGGTCTATCAATTGGCTTTGCCGCCTGACGTCCTGGTTCGCTCCGTTGACCTTAAGGTGATTCAGGTTCGGGAGCAGAAGATCAAGGGAAAGTACCGAGTAGCCGCTGTGCCGCCGCTTCCGATCGATCCATCCGCTGAGCGCATGAAGAGAGCCAAATGGGAGCTCAGCAAGTGGGGGATCGGCAAGCGGATCAAGGCCGGCAAGAACACTCTCGTCTTCGAGCGGGACGCTTTCCATCCCAGCGCCTATTTCAAGGTCATTCCGACCGGACAGCTCCGAAAATGGTGCGCGGCGGCCATCGTCTTCTATCCCGTCCGCTACAACCCTGTTCAGCAGAGTCTGGTCATGGCCGAGGAAGCATTGATCAAAGTGACTTTCACCCGCGACCCGGCGATTCTCCGCCAAAAGACGGTTCAAGCCCTACTTCGAGACAGCAAGTTCGATGATTGGGCAGGCCGGATCTTCCTGAACTACGAGCAGGCCAAGGCTTGGTACCTTAAACCTCTGCGTTCTTCGGGGGGGATTCCGCGATTGCCAGGTCCGCCGGCCTCATCGGGCCCTTCGTCCCCTGCACCGGTCCCCGATCCTCTTGATCCCGACTATGCCATCATCACCACGGACGCCATATTCGCCAATACCGCCGAGTTGGACGACTTCTGTTTTCACAAGCAAAGCCTTGGGCATTCGGTCACGGTCGTCACAGAGCACGGCACGCACACCGTGACCGGGAGCCCCGGCAGCTATTCGTTTGTGGATGCCGCGGGTGGGTATGAGGACGTTGCCGGCGACCCGCCCAACGGGCGGTCGCAGCGGATCCGGAAGTGGCTCCAGGACAACTACCTTAGCTTGGGCATCGAATATGTGCTTCTCATCGGCAACCCCGACCCGGACAACATCGAGGCTGACGATCCGGTGGGCGATATCCCCATGCAGGACTGTTGGTACGATTTGTTTAGCGATCATCCCACCGATTTCTACTACTCCGACCTGAGCGGGGATTGGGACCTGGATGGCGATACGCTCTATGGCGAAATGTATCCGGCGGCCGGGATGTCCACCCTTCCGGGCGGCGTTCACGGCAACCTCTTTTGTGTCCGCTGGACGGGCGTCGTTGAAGTGACAGGCTGTCCGGCCGTCCAGAACCATTGGCTCGATATGGCCTTCGAAGGCCGAGTCAAGATCTGGGTGGACCTAAATCTGAACGGTTTCGATGATGGAGACCTGCTGCACAACGACCTGGCGGACCAGAAGCCAGGTTATTCCTTCTTGGATATCAATGCGGCCGACGGCCGATATCCCTTCAAGGCGGAGTATATCCAGACGGGAGGGGACGCTTTTTGCCAGATGTACGTTTATGCCCATGTCGAAGGGGCGACGGCCACCTTTCGCTATGATAGCGGCGGCGGCGTGTTCGTGGACGGCCTCGAGGCCGAATATTTCAACGATAATGATTTCAGCGCTCCGCCAGATGCGGAACAGGTCGATTTGTATCCCGACGCCGAGTTCATCGTAGGAGGCGACCGCGATGTGGCCGGGGTGGATTTCTGGCCGGAGGTCTTTGTCGGTCGGATCCCCTTCTATGGAGAGGACCTGAACGGCGACGGGAGTCCCGACTATGCGATTTTGGATAACATCCTGAGAAAGACCCGCGAATACGAAGAGGCTGACCCTCAGGCCGAGACCTGGCGTCGTCGGGTGCTGATCTCGACTCCCCACATGTATGGGGATGAGGCCGATTACCTGGGCGGCGAGTATCTGAAAAACCATGTGGCCTCACCGCCTTTCTGGGAATGGTTCCGCATTCATGATGAGGATTACGGCGTTGGCGCGGAGATCACCGACGGCTGCACCCCGGCCAAGACCTTGGCGGCCTGGAACGACCCGGGTGATCCGAACGACGGACGGGGCGTCGTGATGTGGCGAACTCACGGTTGGCAGACCGGCGCGGTCAATGTCTTTGATGACAGCCTTGTCGCAGGGCTGGATGACACCAAGCCGTCGTTCGTCATTCAGGCGACGTGCGAGAACGGCCATCCCGAGGCCGACTTTAGCGGCGGCACCTGGCATTATCCTTTGGGATATACTTTGTTGCGGAACGGAGCCGTAGCCACGTTTTGTTCCACTCGGGTCTCCTGGGGCGGGACATTTGATGAGGCGGACCTCAGCATCGATAACAAGAACAACCCCTACCTGATGTTCTACTTGGCCAAGGGGGTGTTTGATAATGCCATCGCCGGTAAGGTCCTGGCGCATGAGAAATCGTGCGACGCAAACGTCAATAGCCAATGGGAGCAGATCTACAACTACAACCTCTTCGGCGACCCGACCGTGTCGCTCTTCGGCCCAAAGGCCAAGTCCAACAATGATACCGTCTTCCTGCTCGACGGCACGGGAAGCATGATCTTAGAGAACAAGTGGAACGCGGCCAAGGACGGAGCCGTCTTGTTCTACCAACTGGAGACGGCGCTGCGCCATCCGGCCTTCAAGGACCGCTATAATACGGTCGTCTTCCGCTGGCCCTGTTCCGGTTCGACGGACGCGACAACGGCCGTCCCGCCCGGCTCGAGCCTCAAGGACCTGTCCGTGCCGCTGACCCTGGCCGACCTGGCCGGCTATTTGCCGATACCCGAATATTGCACTCCGATCGGGAAGGGCCTGGAGATGGCCATCAACCAGTTCGACCTCGGCTCTGAAGAGAGCTCCTATTCGAACAAGACCATCCTCCTTCTTACCGACGGCATGCATAACAGGGGGATCAACCCCTTGGATGTGCCCATGCCGGCGGATTCCGGGATCAAGGTCCAGGCCGTCGGCTTGGGCGAGGACAGCATCGAGCCGGAGACGATCGAGGATATCGCCACCGCCTCGGGCGGCGACTACCGGCTGACGCCCAGCGCCCGGGAAATGGAGGACTTCTTCTGTCAGATCCTGGTCGGCACGTCCTGGAAACTGCAGGATGTGACCGTCGATGTTGACACGGCCGCGGTCGATCAGAACATGGCTGTGTTCATCGTCGTCTGGGATACGCCCGACCCGCCCGTCAGCTTCGAGCTCGACCCGCCGGGTGCCGGGGTAAACATCACTCCTCTCAACTACAGCACCGCTTACCCGGGCATGGAGGCGACCTATCATGCGCCGGCGGCCGGCGAGACCCACTCTTACTACGTCTTTCGCAACATTCCCGCCGCCTTGCTCGGGGAATGGCGGTTCATCAACATCCAGCGAGGCGGGGTGGACGTTCCTTTAAGTGACGTCCTGCTCAAGGCCATCGTGGACCCGCGGGTCATTTCCCGCTTCAGTATCGACAAAGCCGACGCTTTGACCGGCAAACCCATCGTTCTTGCGGCCCAGATCACCGAGGACGGCCGGCCGCTGACCGGCTTGACCGAAGTGTATGCCAACCTCGTCCGGTGGCCCGGGATGTCGGCCGGCAATCTCATGGCCGAAAATGCTCCTTCGCCCTCCTACCCGCCGCTGAACAGTTTTCCCGAACGGACCGTCTACAACCATTATCTGCTGGGGGTGATGGACAAGCTGGCCATCAAATCGCTGAGCAAGACCGGCGGGCGGCGGGTTGTGCTGCACGATGATGGCTTGAACGGCGACAGCCTGGGGGGAGACGGGGTCTACACGGGAGCGTTCCTGGACACGAACCTGGAGGGGACTTACACCTTCAAGTTCAGGTCGCGCGGCCGGAACAGCGGCGGCGTGCTCTTCGATCGGACCACGACGCTATCCCAGTATGTCAAATTCGCGCCAAGCCCGGCTCAGACGACGGTCGAGGTCGTTTCGAAGACGATCGACCCCCGCACCAAGGCCGTCACGGCCCGCATCCAAGTCAGGCCGCGCGACGCTTTCGGCTCCTACCTCGGTCCCTTCCGGGGCGAGAAGATAAACCTCTGGACTTCCGCCGGAACTATCGCCAAGGATGCCCAGGGGAAGCCGGCTTATGAGGATCTCAAGAACGGATCGTATGTCTACACGCTGACCTATCCGGCAGGGAAAAAGCCAGTTATCGGCGTTTCGGTCGGCGGGACGATCGTCGCTGAAAAGCTGGATATCGAAAGGCCGGCCCAGACGTGTCCGGGGAAAATTTCGCTGTCGATTCATACGGGCCTGGCCGTGCCGGCCGGTTCGTGGGCCAACGACTATCAAGCCGGCCCGAATATCCTTGCAGATGTCGATTATCATTTTAATCCTGATTTCACGGTCGTGCTCTACGGCGGTTACAATCGCTTCAAAGCCAAGGCCGGCGGGATAGCGGACAGGACGGCCTGGAATTTATCAGCCGACCTCAGATACTGGTGGAAGCAGAGGGGGCTGTTCTCGTATTTTATCGAAGCCGGGCCGGGATTGTACTTTGACGAAATCGCCAGGACGAAGTTCGGGATGAACCTGGGCGCGGGCTTCGACTTTCATTTCAGGCCTTGTGTCAGTTTTGAAGGGGCATTGAGCTATCACAAGGCGTTCGATTTCAACCTCCAATTCATCCATGTCCATCTCGGAGTGGTCTATAGATTTTAAAATTAGAGCTTGTCCCAAAGTTACGTGATGGCATTGACCCACCGGTATTGTATCCTGAGCGAGGTAAGGATTAAGCGGTGGTGAAGACGGAGGTATTGTGTCCACAGGACGTTCCACAACGCGGGCTGAAGAATCTTACGGAGGGCGATCTTCAACCAATTGAGAAGCCCCGGCTCGCTCCAGCGGCGGCCGACCCGCTTGATCCGATTGACCGCCCGGCTAAAGCCCGACTCGGCGATATTGGTCGTCATCGGGACCCACTCCCGTTTGTCAAGCCAGTAATCAAAAAACGTCAGGGCTTGACGGGAGAAGTTATCCAGGTAAGTGCGGGTCTTGGGATACTTATCCGCGGGCAACGCGGCCAGGAGCCGGCGGAAGCAACGGCGGATCGTCCCGGCCAGTTTGCGCACCAGGGGCTCGTCGGCCGGCTGAAGCGCCTCCAAGTCCGCCTGGCGCAGATGGAAAAGCGGGTTTTGGCCCAAAAGCTCCAGGAAGGGCTCCTGTTTGAGCCCTTTGACCCTATCGGCGTAGAGGAGATAGCGGAAGTCGCGTTGGCCGTGCCAGACACAACGCTGGGGGTCCATGCGGGTGGTAAGGAGGTTGTCCTCGATCCCCGGCCCGCCGTCGGAAAACAGCATCCGCAGACGGCCGTAGTCCAGCCGCCGGCTCAAGTCCTGCCGGATCGTGCGCCAGTCGTCTCCGACCCAGAAACCGACCAATTCAAAGGGTTTCCTCACCTCTTCGGCGGCCCAGGCCCAACGCATCTCCGCCGCCTCCAGCGAGTGACCCCGCTTCTGAAGCCGAACCTTGGTGCCGTCGACCATCAGGAAACGAAACGGACGGTGTTTGAGCGGTGGCCAAGCCCCCTTCGCCTCGGCCAGCTCTTGAAGCCGGCGCCAGAGTGTGCTTTTGGACGGGCCATGTCCCCGCAACCGTCGCGTTTCCTTGGCTCCCAGGCGGTAGGACAGATGGATCGCTTGGCCTACGGCCGCTTCCAGCGACTCCCCCTGGTACTGACGGTAGGGGACGATCCGCAACCGCTTGGCCAGCGGGCAGAACACCGTACCCGTCCTCTCGTCCCGGACCTGTGCCATCCGGTGGCGGACTTCCCCGAACGAAGTCATAAACTTGCGGGCTTTAGGCTGATGACCGTTCCTCACGAAACGGCCGAGCGGAAGACTCCGCACGGCCCGCTCCTCCAGGGCACACAAGATCGACCGCAGGACGGCCCTCATGATCTCGTCCCGGTCGCGCTCCAGCCCCCGCAGCAGGCCATTGAACGTAAGGTTGTTTTCTGGTACTTTGTAGATAAGGGTGATCTGGATTTCCAGGTCGTCCATAGGGCTACACCTCCTAGATTTAAGATTGAAGTTCTTGAAGGTTGTAGCCCTTCTTCTTTAGGTATGTCAAATGCCATCACGTAACTTTGGGACAAGCCCAAATATTAAATAAAAACAGGCTAGGGTTCTCATTGGGTTAGTCAGGTCTCACTTTTTGCTCCGAGAGGACCTCCCCTCGCAGATGATAATCCGGCCATTCTGGCTCAAGCGGTCCATGATGGCTGAGGCAGTGACTGAGTCGAAGATCTTCCCCCATTGCAAAGGGATGATGTTGCTGGTGACGGGGGAAAATCACACTATGTCGGATCGGAGCGAGGACTTAAGTGATTTTATCAAAACTAAGCATATTCCCTTTGCCGCTGAATAGCCGGGGACGTCCTTGGGACATGGACTGGCCAAAAC
>JBAVVA010000239.1:0-4204 GCA_049697055.1 Candidatus Aminicenantales bacterium | reverse complement strand
GAATTCTCCGAGGCCCTGAGCCCCACACCGGTCAAGCAGGGCATGGCCGACCGTTCGTCCGGGCTCTCCAGCCAAGTCATGAGCGCCGTATTCGGGATCAGCGGGGCCGGTATCGAGCCCGTCTCCCAGGCCGCCCAGGTGAAGTTCGACAAGGTCAGGCCCAAGGTCGAAGCTTTCCTGGCCAAGCTTAATGACTTCTACCAGAAGGATGTGGAGAACTTCAAGAAGGCAGTCCAGGACTCGGGCTTTTCGCTCTTCGGAGGTTTCGTGCCCCTCAAAATTGATTGACCTGGGAAGCATTTCCGTGATGGATACAGAAACGGGTGGGGTCCTGTTGCGGCTCCTCCCCGGCTGTGCTCGCCAAGCTGCACGAAGGCGGTGTTGCCGGAGACGCCTTCTCTTTTTTCATAATTTATTAACCCCTCCGTCCCCCCTGGGCAATCAGGCGGGAGATCGTAGACGTCTCCGGAAAGGCCGGCCCCTCCGCCGCGCCACCCCTTCACGATCTAGGTGCATCACGGCAAATACTTTCATTGATACACAAGAAGTTGACAAAAAACGCAGCCCTGATTAGAATCCGGCTCACATGCCGAAAACGCGCGTGATATCTTCCATCTTTTGACAGAGGAGGACGGCACATGGGAAAGGGCTTACTTCCGTCAGGCTGGGTATTCCTCGCTCTCGGCTGGGGAACCATTCTCTTTTTCACGATATGGAGCTTCTCCAAGGTCCTTTTTGCCAAGAAGAAGAAACAGAAGGAGTTCATCTCGGTCAAGCCCACCCGAGAACACTGGGCCAGCCGGATCGGGCTCATCCTGGCCATGGCCGGCAACGCCATAGGCCTTGGAAATTTCCTCCGCTTCCCCTCCAAGGCGGCAGCTAACGGCGGTGGCGCTTTTCTCATCCCCTATTTCATCGCCCTGATTTTCCTGGGCGTCCCTTTGATGTGGGCCGAATGGACCATCGGCCGGTTCGGCGGGAGCAAGGGCCACGGCACCACGCCCGGCATGTTCGCCATGATGTGGAAGAACCCGGCGGCCAAATACCTGGGCGCCCTGGGCATCTCCGTCCCCTTCGCTGTCATCATTTACTACCAGATCATCGAGTCCTGGTGCATCGGCTTCGCCTGGTTTTCGGGCACCGGAAAATACTGGGGAGCCAAAACCTTTGACTCTATGGGCCGTTTCCTCCACGGGTTCCAGGGCATGGAGAAAAACGAATTCTTCGCTTCTTATGTGCCGTTGATTATATTCGTGGCCATCAACCTGTTCTTCATCTGGTACTTTCTATATCGGGGCATCTCCAAGGGCATCGAGCTTCTGGCCAAGATCGGGATGCCCATTCTTCTTGTCTTCGGCATCGCCCTGGCCATCCGGGTCCTGACCCTGGGCACTCCGGACCCCAGCCAGCCGCAGATGAGCGTCGCCGCGGGCATGGGCTTCATGTGGAACCCGGATTTCAGTCGATTGGGGTCATCGACGGTCTGGCTGGTGGCCGCCGGACAGATCTTCTTCACCCTGAGCCTGGGCCAGGGCGTTATCGCTACCTACGCCTCTTACCTCACCGAGAAAGACGATGTGACCCTCAACGGCCTGACCACTTCTTCCACCAACGAGTTCGCCGAGGTCATTCTGGGCGGGACGATCGCCATTCCCGTGGCCGTGGCCTTCTTCGGGGTGCAGGTGACGAAACAGATCGCCTCGAGCCCGACCGGAACTTTTGACATTGCCTTCCAATCTCTGCCGATCATTTTCCAGAAGCTGCCCCTGGGTCATATCTTCGGGGCCATGTGGTTTCTGCTCCTGTTCATCGCCGGCATCACCTCGGCCGTGGCCATGACCCAGCCGGCCATCGCCTTCCTTGAGGATGAGCTGAAATGGAAACGCCAAAAGGCGGTGAACCTGGTCATCCTGGTCCTAGGGCTCACCGCCCTGCTGGTCATCTTCTTTTTCAAGTTCGGGTTCCTGGACGAGCTCGATTTCTGGGCCGGGACTTTCGGCCTGGTGGTGTTCGCCTTTCTGGAGGTCATCATCTTCTCCTGGATATTCGGGATCAAAAAGGCCTGGCAGGAAATGCACCACGGAGCGGACATTAAAGTGCCGGCCGTATTCAAATTCATATTGAAATACATCACTCCCGTCTATCTCCTGGCCCTGCTCATTATGTGGACCGTTCAGGATGCGGTGGGGAAGTTTTTGTTTAGGGTCAAGCCGGGCGATACGCCCATCGACCCGGCCAGCTATCCTTATCGCTGGGGAGCCAGAGCCCTGTTTGCCCTGCTCATCGTGGCGACCATGATCCTGGTGCGCATCGCCTGGCAGAAGAGGAAACGAGAGGGAAAGGCAGACGAAGCCTGATTTCAAATCAATAGGTTAATAAATGGGGTAGGCCAGAATAATACACAGATAACATAATAATTACCCCGTAATTCTCAGCGAAATCAGCGCTTATCTGATTTTTTTATACCAGAAAATCTAGTCTTAAGCCGCGTTAAGATCGGCGTCGTCCAATGACCTCGGATATAGATCTGCTCAGATGCCCAGCTCCAGCTGGTGGTCCTGGATCTGCTTGCGGTCCTGCTCGATGGAGCGGAGAAGCTCGGGCGAGATATCACAGGTGGGATAGACGCCGCTGAAGCAAGCGTCGCAGAACTGTTTCAAGTTTTTATTCTCCAGCCGGACGGCCTTCTTCAACGAGTCTAGAGTCTGGTAAATGACCTTGTCCGCGCCGATGGACTTGGCGATCTGCTCCAGGTTCTGGTCGCGGGCCACGAACTCGGTCTTAGTCTGCATGTCGATCCCATAAACGCAGGGGAAGCGGAGGGGCGGGCTGTAGGAGGCGAAATAGACCTTCTTGGCCCCGCAGTCGCGGACCATCTTGACGATGGTCCGGGAGGTGTTGCCCCGGACGATGCTGTCGTCCACCAGGAGGACGCTCTTGTCCTTGAACTCGGCGGCGATGGGGTTGAGCTTCTGGCGGACGGAGAGCTGGCGCTTGCTCTCGGCGGGCATGATGAAGGTCCGGCCGATATAGCGATTCTTGACCAAGGCTTCTCGGTAACGGAGGTTGAGGGTGCGGGCGATCTCGATGGCCGCGTCGCGGGCCGAATCGGGCACGGGCACCACCACGTCGATCTTGAGGCGATGTTTCTTGATCTCCCTGGCCAGCAGCCGTCCCAGGTTGATGCGGCATTCATAGACGTTGGCCTCGTCGATGTTGGAATCGGGCCGGGCGAAATAGACCCACTCGAACAGGCAGGGCGTATGGGGGCGGTGGAGGATCTTGCGCAGGTGGACTTTTCGGTTCTGGTCGATGAACACCGCCTGTCCGGCCTCCACGGCCCGGATCTCGCCGAAGTTCATGATGTTCAGGGCCACCGTCTCCGAGGCGAAGGCGTAGGAGGGCTGGAAGCCGTCCGGCCGCTTGCCGAAGGCCAGGGGCTTGATGCCGTAGGGATCGCGGAAGCCGACCAGGCCCTGCTCGGCGATGTAGGCCACCACCGAGTAGCTGCCCCGGGCCTTGGCGTAGACGCTCTTGACCGCGGCAAAGACGTCCTCGGGCGTGACCGCTTTCTTCCGCCTGCTTTCGAGAGCCTGGGCGAAGAGGTTGAGGATGATTTCCGCGTCGCAGTCGGAGTCGAGCAGGCGCTGGTACTTGTCAAACAGCTCGACCTTAAGCTCCCGGTAATTGACCACGTTGCCGTTGTGGGCCAGAATGATGCCGAAGGGCGAGTTGACGTGGAAGGGCTGGGCGTCCTCGCCCGAGCCGCCGCCGATGGTCGGGTAACGGGTGTGGCCGACGCCGACTGTCCCGCGCAGCCTCTCCGCGTTCTCGGCGCTGAAGATGTCGCGGACCAGCCCGTTGCCCTTTTTGGTGTGGAAGCGGCCGTCGTAGGTGATGATGCCGGCCGCGTCCTGGCCGCGGTGCTGAATGGCCAGCAGCCCCTGGTATAGATCGCGGAAGGCCTCCGTGTTGCCGATGATGCCGATAACACCGCACATGGCTAGACCTTAGGTGCCGGCTGAAGCGAATATCCCCGTTGAATTGAGCACATATTATTATAGGCTTTTTTGGGCCTCAGGGGAAGAATGGATGTGGAAAGCGTCTCTTTTCCGTGGTTTGTGGCGAAAAGGATGGGTCCTCTGATTTATTTCGCCCGTTTCGGGCCGTTGTGCCGCTGGAGGGCCTGGCGCAGTTCGGCCGG
>JBAVVA010000238.1:0-4018 GCA_049697055.1 Candidatus Aminicenantales bacterium | reverse complement strand
CCGCCGCGGCCAGCGCCGAAAAAATCTTTTTGGTGTTGGCCGCCAGGAAATAGCCCAGCGGGATGGCCAGAGCCCAGATGACCGAGGTGATGGGCCGGGCCTGGGGCGCATAGCCCGTGCGCTGGGTCAGAAAAGCCTGGACCAGGACGTAGGGCCCGGCGATGGCCAGGAGCAGGACAAGCTCCCGGGCCTTCCGCCGCGCCATCTCCACCAGGCCCAGGAAGGCGAAGAAGTAAATGGGCGCGTAGAGGAGAAGGCCGTCTTTCTGGTCGAGGAAATAGCCGGCCAGCGTCTCCCACCGAAAGCGGAAGGGGATTCCGCCGAAAATCCTTTTGAAAAAAGAAACCGACTCAGCGCCCGACATGGGCCCTTGCCAAGAGACGGTGGAGAAGGATAGCGACCCGTAGAGGGAATACTGGAAGACAAGATACAGACCCCCGATGATCAGCGGGCCGGCCAGGAACCAGGCCAGCCTCCAGCGCAGGCGATGTCTGCGGACGAGGACCCATAGAAAATAAATGAAAAGGGGAATGAGCAGGAGGGGGTACTTGATGGCGTGGAACCAGATGAACCCGGCGAAAAGACACCCGGACAGAAGCAGCCTGCCGGTAGAGAAGGACTCGGAGTGGCGAGCCATCCGGAACAGCCACAGCGACATCAGCCCCACCACGATCTCCGGATAGATATGAATGGAATAGAAAAATACGGGGCAGGTGAAGCTGGCCAGGGCCCACAGCCCGAGGGCCAGGCCTTCCTTCTTGAACTCCTTTAGGGCGAACAGGAAAAGCTGCAGCCCGAAGGCCGCTCCGATGAGGCTCATGCCGAAACGCAGGAGAAGGATGAGGCCTTTTCGGCCCAGCGGCTGGCCGGCGGCGTAGAAGGGCAGCATCAAGAAGGAGACGCCCGGCGAGTGGAAGGAATAGGAGGCCTTCTTCTCCGGCCGGCGGTGGACATGCTCGATGAGCGGCAGCCCGCCTTCCGGCATGTAGGTCCGGTAGTCACGGCCGGCGTAATTGTTCTGCAGGTTGAAATCCCCGTCGTGGAGCAGGCTGTGGGTGATCAGAAGGTAGTGGGGCTCATCACCGGAAAACCAGATTCCCCTGCCGAGGAGGGTCAGCGAGCCGATGTTGTACAGCACGACGGCCGTCAGAAAAAGAAGGACGAGTTTTGTTTTGAGCAGCCATAGGCTGAACCGGCCGGCCAGCTCCCGGCCCGGCCGCGAATTTTCTTTCGACCAGCGCCAGGCCTGGACGGCCTTGAGATAAAGGACGGCCAGCAGGGCGCCCACGCCCAGCAAGAGAAGCCTGGCCCGCAGGTCGTCGGCGGTCAAGTAGTGGCCGAGGGTCAGGGGGGCCAGCAGAAAGACAAAGGCCGGAATATAGGTCAGCAGGTCGCGGCCCAGGCTGAGCCCGAAGTCGAGCCCGAAAATCTTTCTGGAGGCCCAGGCATAGACAGCCCACAGGCCGAACAGGAGGGGAAAAATGAGCAGGGCCAGGACGATGATCTGGACAAGGTCGGGCGACCAGACATGATGGGCCATGGACCAGCTCGGCAGGTGGCGGCAGAAATCTACGAAGAAGCCGATGACGAGCGACAGCGTCAGGAGGACGGCGAACTGGGCCGGGGAGAATTTGCGGGTCATTGTTTTGATTCATAGTCGACTTCCGGGGCAAAGTCAAGACGAAAGGCCGGCAGGACCGCGTCAGAAGCTGTAGCTCAGCCCGAAGACCAGGCTGCGACCCGGCTCCTCCACGGCCTCCGGGTCGGGCCGGCTGAGATAGGTGGAGTTGAACAAGTTTCCGGCGGCGAGATAGATGTTGAGCGAAGACCAGAAATAGTTGGCCTTGAAGCTGAAGACCCGGCAGGCGCCCATGGCGATTTCGGCCGGGCCCGGGTCGTTTTTCCGCCCCTGGAAGAGGCCGCTGATCTCAGCCGAGAACTTCCCGACCCAGACCCGTGTGCCGAGCGTCAGCCGCAGGGGAGGGATGTCGTTGACGGGGAGGCCGCTGATGACGCTCGTCCCGTCGAGCACCGTGAGCGTGCCGAAGATTTTCCAGTCGGCCGACGGATAAAATTCGTTTTCCATCTCCAGGCCGCGGAGGCGCGCTTTGTCCAGGTTGCCGTAGGTATAGGTCTGAGGGGCGACTAAGTATCGGTCGATCAGGCCGTCGATGGTGTACACAAACCCATAAGCTGCGGTGTACAAACGGTTTGAGACCCACTTGACCCCGGCGTCGAAATTCAAGCTCCGCTCCGGCGTCAGTCCGGGCTGGGCGATGATCATTCCCCGGCCGGTGATCCCCGTGTAGAAAAGCTCGCTCAGCCCCGGGGTGCGATAGGCGGTCGAAGCGTTGGCGAAGACCGTGAGCAGGGGGGCCAGACGGAAGGAGGCTGCCAGGAAACCGGTTAGGGCGTTGCGCCGACTTTCCCTTTTTGTTTCTCCCCCGCCCGGGTTGGCGCTCTGGACGATGGAGTCCCACCGCAGGCCGCCCACGAGGTCCAGTTTCTGGAGGTCGAAGAAATCGCCGCTGAGGAAGAGACCGATGTCGCTCCGGCGGCCGCGGTCATAGGAGGTCTCAGAATAGCTCTTGGTCAAGGCCCCCTGGGCGTCGAACGAATCCTCCCGGAGGATAGCGGATGCGCCGCTGCGGCCGAAATAATCCAGGCCGCCGGTCAGGCGGAGCGACCGGCTCATGGTCCGGCTGAACAAAATCTGGGCGCCCAGCTCCGTGCTTTCCGTCCGGCTGAATGAATCCTTGGAGACGGTTCCGGCGGTGATCGTTTTTGTCCGGGTTTCCAGGAAATTGGGGTTGGCGTAAATGTGGAAGCTGAATTCCCCGCTGGCCAGGTTCTTCTCTTGCCAGTGGAGCTGGACCAGATTCTGATTTTCCCGGGGATACCAGGTCGGTTTCGTGGCGCTGGTGCGGTTGGGCTTGCCGATGTTCACCCCCCGCGCGCCGAGAAAGCTGAGGTCGATGTCCCTGGCCCCCGTCCTGCAGGAAATTTTGGCCAACAGCCCCGCCTGGGCAAATTGCGACTGCAGGACCAGGCCCAGAGGGGACTTGTACTCCTCGGCGTCGAGGCCCTGGCCGCTCAGGTAGAATCCCCAGGCACCCTTCCGGCCCGACAGGGCGAGGCCGTAGCTCTTCTCCCGGTTGATGGTGCCGTATCCGGCGTGAAGGCGGCCGGCGAATTCATCCTCGGCGGGCGGCTCCTTGGTGAACATCTGGACGACTCCGCCGACGGCGTCCGAGCCGTAGAAGATTGAAGAGGGGCTCCGGAGGATTTCGATCCGGGCCAGGTCCTCGGGGTTGAGGAACGATGCGCTGGGGCCGGTTCGGCGGTCGCTGACAATGCGCGATCCATCGATTAAAAGAAGAATCCGATTGCGGGCCAGGCCGCGGATGGAAGGAACGAGCGAGAATCCGCCCGACCCAAGCGGCGCAAGCCCCGGAATCCCCGTCAAGGCCGCGGTGATGTTGGAGGCCAGTTGCTCTTGGATCAGCTCCGCGGAAACGACGGTTTGCGCTGCCGGAACCCTGGTGGACGGTTCAGGGTAGCGGAGCGCCGTGACCATGACCTCCGCCTTCTGGCGGATAAGCGCCGTCAAGCGCACGGTGAGGGGCTTGGCCGCATCCATGGTCGAAACGATCACCTCTTCCTCGAAGAAATTGGGATGCTCGACCGTGAGGCGGATTTGACCGGAGGAGGCGGTGGCCAGGACGAAATTCCCCTCCGCGTCGGAGACAGCCTTCCCTGCGCCGGCCGCCTCGCGAATCACGGCCGCGGCCACCGGTTTCCCGTCCGGAGACACAACCTTGCCTTTGATCTCGACGGCCAGGGCGTTCATCGCCAGGCCGACGAAAAAAATTGAGAGAAGGAGGGCCTTGAGCTTCATATTGTGGTCATTATTGTCCGCTGGCCGGATTCTGTCAATTCAGAGTAAGCATCTCCTGCCCCCTTGATTCCAAGGGGTAGGGGGGATTAATATTTTTTCAGGCAAATTAAAAGGTGTCTT
>JBAVVA010000237.1:0-6095 GCA_049697055.1 Candidatus Aminicenantales bacterium | reverse complement strand
GGGCGGAGGGCCCACCGCCCGGCGCACTTTTTAGCGGGCTTGGTAGAGGGGGGCCAGGAGCGAACGGTATGAAGACGTTTCAGAGCCTGAAGCGGAAGAGATGGACGAATTTCAAGGAATCCGCCATCAGGGCATTTTTCTTCACCAACGGCATACTGGCTATCATCATCCTGCTGGGTATTTTCTGCCTGCTGCTCTATACCGCCGTGCCCGCCTTCCGGGAAATCAAACTCCAGAACTTTCTGGGCAGTACCCACTGGGACCCAACCTCACCGGAGAAAGCTGAGTACGGAATATTATCCATGGCAGCCAGCACCTTCCTGGTCACCCTGGGCGCCCTGGTCCTGGCCGTCCCCATCGGCATCGGCGTGGCCGCCTACCTGTCCGACGTGGCCCACTGGCGGGTGCGGGAGATCGTCAAGCCCATCGTGGAAATTCTGGCCGGCATCCCCTCGGTAGTGATCGGTTTCCTGGGCATTGTGCTCTTCGGCCCGGCCATCGCCAAGATTTTCCATGTCGGCCATGGTCTGACCGCACTCAACGGCTGCATCCTTCTAGCCGTTATGGCTTTACCGACCATCATCAGCATCTCCGAGGATTCGCTCAGCGCCGTGCCCCAGGCCTACGCAGAAGCCTCGATGGGCCTTGGCGCCAGCCGCTGGCAAACACTGGTCCGGGTCAAGATGCCGGCCGCCCTGTCCGGGATCATCGCCGCGGTCATGCTGGGCATGGGCCGGGCCATAGGCGAAACGATGACCGTGCTCATGGCTACGGGTAATGCCCGGTCATTCCCCTCCGGATTGCTGCAGTCGGTCCGGACAATGACCGCCAATATTGCCATCGAGCTAGGCGAGGTGCCCTACTTCACGACGCATTACTACGCCCTTTTCGCCATCGGTTTGGTCCTGTTCCTCATCACCTTCCTGGTGAACATGATCGCCGAAATCGTCCTGCACAAATACCAGGAACGGGAGCTATGAAGCGCAAAATTATCCAGTTTCTGGGATTTCTGCTCCTGAGGACCTGCCTGTACCTCGTCCTGGCTGTGCTGCTGCTGTTCCTGTACGACATCATCCGCAAGGGCGGCGGCGTGATTTCCTGGGAGTTCCTGAGCCAAGCTCCCCGGCGGGGCATGACCCAGGGCGGAATCTTCCCGGCCATCTTCGGCACCTTCCTGGTGACCATGATCACCGCTGTCATGGCCCTGCCCATGGGTATGTTCGCCGCCATCTACCTGAACGAATACGCCAAGCAGACGCGACTGACTCGCCTCATCCGGCTGGCCATCCGCAACCTGTCGGGCGTGCCCTCCATCGTGTACGGCCTGTTCGGCGTCATCCTCTTCGTCAATATCTTAAGCTTCGGGACTTCGATCCTTTCGGCGGGTTTGACCTTGGGCCTGCTCACTCTGCCCTGGACCATCACCGCCAGCGAAGAAGCGCTCAAGACCGTGCCCAATTCTTACCGAGAGGGCGCCTTGGCCCTGGGGGCCACCAAGTGGCAGTCCATCCGGACGAACGTCTTGCCCTACGCCGTTCCGGGGATGCTGACCGGGACGGTCCTCGGCCTGGCCCGGGCTGCCGGCGAAACGGCGCCAATCATGTTCACCGGGGCAGCCTTCTACCTGCCCGTCCTGCCCAGATCTTTGGGCGACCAGTTCATGGCTTTGCCGTACCATCTCTACATCATGGCCACCCAGCACCATAACATCCTCAAGGTCCGGCCGCTGGCCTACGGAACGGCTTTAGTGCTCATTTTGCTGGTCCTGGGCATGAACATGGCGGCCGTCATCATCCGCTACCGCTTGCGGCGGAAGCGTCGGATCTAACCATGAATCCAAATTATAAAATTGAGACCAAAGACCTCGATTTTTTCTATGGAAACAAGCTGGCTTTGAAAAAGGTCAACTTGGGTTGTGAGGAAAATCGCGTCACGGCCATCATCGGCCCCTCGGGCTGCGGCAAATCCACGCTGATCAGGACCTTGAACCGGATGAACGACCTGATCGTCGGCGCGCGGGCCGAGGGCCGGATCTTGCTGGACGGCATCGACATCCTATCGCCTAAAGTTGACGTGGTCGAGCTGCGCCGGGACGTGGGCATGGTTTTCCAGAAGCCCAACCCCTTCCCCAAATCCATCTTCGATAATATCGCCTACGGGCTGCGCATCAACGGCCTGCACAACAGGCAGAAGATCTCTGAGATCGTGGAGCGGGGCCTGCGCGGGGCGGCCCTCTGGGACGAAGTCAAGGACCGGCTCAGGGACAACGCTTTCACCCTGTCCGGCGGCCAGCAGCAGCGGCTGTGCATCGCCCGGTCCCTGGCCGTGGAGCCGGAGGTTATCCTTTTCGATGAGCCCTGCTCGGCCATAGACCCCATCGCCACGGCCAAGATCGAGGAGCTCATCTTCAAGCTCAAGGAGAACTACACCGTGGTCATCGTGACCCATAATATGCAGCAGGCGGCCCGAGTCTCGGATTTCACCGCCTTCCTGATGCTGGGGGAGTTGATTGAATACGGCCGGACGGATAAAATCTTCACTAACCCGGCCAACAAGCTGACCGAGGATTACATAACCGGCCGTTTCGGATAGGCTCGCTCGGGACGGCGGGAGGAGACAAAAATGGAACGTCAGTTCGACGAGGAACTCAAGAAACTTAAAGCCATACTGATGCGGATGGCGGCCCTGGTGGAGGAATCCATCGCCCTGGCCATTAAAGGCCTGAAGGCCTGCCAGGAGCAGCCGGCCCGCCGGGTGCTGGAGCAGGAGGACGCCATCAACCTCCTAGAAATCGAGGTCGATGAGCTCTGCCTGCGTTTGCTGGCCCTCAAACAGCCTATGGCCGGCGACCTGCGCTTTATCACCTCAGCCATGAAGATTGGAAGCGAGCTGGAGCGGATCGGAGATCAGGCGGTCAATATCGCCGAGCGCACTCTGGACCTCCTCAAGCAGCCCCCCCTCAAGCCGCTGATCGACCTCCCGCGTATGGCCGAGCTGGTCCAGAAAATGGTCCTGGACGTGATCAATGCCTTCGTCAACCGCGATGCAGACCTGGCCCGTGATGTATGCCGGAGGGACGACGAGGTGGACCAGCTCAACGACCAGATATTCCGCGAGCTGCTCACTTACATGATGCAGGACCCGGCCAATATCCCCCGGGCGGTGGGGCTGATCTTGGTGGGCCGCCATCTGGAACGGATGGCCGACCATGCCACTAACATCAGCGAGGACGTGATCTACCTGGCCTTGGGCAAGACGATCAAGCACCACATCGAAAGCCGTCGCTTGGCTCAGGCGAGCTGAGAGAAATTATTGCAGCGCTCCTCCTCATAGCCCCAGCCTGCTATACACGTCGGCCCAGGTTTGCTGAGGAGGAGGATATTATTATCTTTAGGTCGCGAAGCCCGGCGGCGGGAGGAAATCAGGCTGACCCCGGCCGGGCCGGCAGGGTGACCGTGAAAGTGGATCCGCGCCCCCATTCGCTATCCACCCGGACCGTACCGCGGTGAAGCTGAACGATGTGCTTGACGATGGACAGGCCGAGCCCGGTCACGCCCAACCGACGCGAGCGGGATTTGTCCACGACATAGAATCGCTCAAAGATCCGCGACAAGTCTTCCCCGGGAATTCCGATCCCGGTATCCTCGACGGCCAGTATCACCTGTCCACCGGAGGTGAACAGCCGGACGGTGATATGGCCCTTGTCCGTATATTTCACCGCATTGTCCACGAGGTTGATGGACATTTGTTCAAGCTTGAAGGCGTCGCCCGGAACAGAAGGAAGGCCGGGCTCCGCCTCCAGCCGGAGCGTCAAGCCCTTAGCCTCAGCCTTGGGCAGAAACATCTTCACCGTACGGTCCAGCAGGGTCTGAAGGTCGACTTCTTCATCCAGGGGCTTCGGGGGAGTCTCCTCCATTTCGGCCAGGAGCAAGAGCTCCTCGACGATCTGGATGAGGCGGTCCGTGTTCCGATGGATAATGCCGGCATAATCACGGCAGGCTTTATCTCCCTCTGCCTCGAGCATCTCAGCATAACCCTTGATAGCGGTTAAGGGCGTTCTCAGCTCATGGGAGACATTGACCACCAGTTCCTTTTTCTGACGGGCCAGCTCCTCGGCCTCGGTCATGTCGCTAAAAGTAACCAGCAGGCGTTGGTCCTCCCCAAGGTTCACGCCCCGGCAAAGGTAGGTCCGGCCGCCGATGAGGATGGATTCGGACCGGCCCCCCCGGCCTTGGCGGACATCATGCACGAATTCCTGGAATCCCGAGCTCCTCACGACTTCCCACACATAGCGGCCCGGCGACGGATCCGGAGAGGCGATCCGCTGGAAGGCGGGATTGGCCAGGACGATCTTCTCCGTTTTGTCGATGACCACCAGCCCTTCCTGCATGGAGGTCAGAATCCCCTGGAGTTCCTCTTGGCGGGAGGCCCCTTGCGCAAATAAATTTCGGGCCTCTTCGCTCATCCGGTTCAGGCTGGCGCCCAGCCGCCCGAGCTCATCATGGCTCTTCACATAGACCTTGGCCCCGAACTTCCCGCCCGCTATCTCCTCCGAGAAGGCGCTCATCCGGCGGATGGTGCGGGTGAAACTGCGGGCTACCAGGAATGAAATCAGCAGGGCCAGCAGGGTGACGATGAGCGTAGTCCAGGCCACGGTCCTTCGGAATCCGGCCAGCATCACCTGGATGTCCCGAACATGGGCGCTTACCCGCAGGCAGCCGCGGATTCGTCCGCCCCTGAAGACGGGCAGGCCGACATAGAGCATCACTGACCTCACCGTTCGACTCAAGCGGATCGACCGTCCGGTCGTTCCCGCCAAAGCCGACATAACCTCCGGCCGAAAGCGGTGGTTCTCCATGACCCGCGGATCCTCTTCGGAATCGGCCGCGACCTTGCCGTCGGGCAGGATGAACGTCAGGCGGACCTTATAGCGCCGGCCAAAATCCTGAAAAAAAACACCCAGGCTGTTCCCGGCGCGGGCACCTGATTCGTCCAGATAGAGGACCACCTGGAATTCCAGGGCCCGGCCGATCTTTTCCAGGTCGGCGGCCAGGCCGTCCTCATAGGTGCGCTGGATGCCTCCCAAGGAAGTCAGGAGGAAGAGAGCGGCCATGAACACCAGGACCAGGAAAGTGCTCCCGAACAGCTTTAGAAAGATCGAACGTCTCATTCTAATAAAATCTCCGTTCGCCTTTGATTATTGTATCAAAGTCAGGGAGATGCCGCCTCTCCTTCCTCGAGTTTATATCCCAGGCCGCGAATATTGACGATCAGCGAGCCGTATTCCCCCAGCTTGTCGCGGAGGTGTCGGATATGGACGTCAACCGTGCGGTCCACGACCGCCTTTTCCCCGCCCCACAGATGGTCCAGGATCTGCTCGCGGGTGAAGACCCGGCCGGTTTTTGAGGCGAGGAGCCAGAGGATCTTGAACTCGGCCAGCGTCAGGTCGACTGGCCGGCCGTCCACCAGAACCTCATGCCTGTCCGCATTCAGACCCAGGTGACGCCCCACCCGAACCTCTTTCGATTCCGGCGGGGCTTCACTTCGCCGGAGAACGGCCTTGACCCGGGCCAGAAGCTCTTTGGGCGAAAAGGGCTTGGTCATGTAATCGTCCGCGCCCAGCTCCAGGCCTAAGACCTTGTCCGTCTCCTCCGCTTTGGCGGTCAGCATAATGATGGGGATGGCTGAAGTCCTTTCGTTCATCCTCAAGCTTTTGCAGACATCCAGCCCGTCGGCGTCAGGGAGCATGAGGTCGAGAATGATGAGGTCCGGCCTCTTCTTGTCCAGGGACCGAAAAAAGCTCGAGGCATCGGCATAGCTTTCGGCGCGGAACCCCCCCTGCTGGAGGCTTAGGCTCACCAGCTAGAGGATGTCGGGCTCGTCCTCGACGATGGCGATCAACTTGTTCATGAGAGGCTTCTGGGCAAGGGTCTGTCCATCCAGGCTACCAGGCGATGCCGTAGTCCTCGCCGTGGTTGCTCGAGCCTCCCCAGAATGTCCCGTGCCGGACGTCGAAGAAGATGGCGTTGATGGGGCCCGAGGTCCGCTTCTGATAATCAAGCTTATAGCCCATTCCGGCCAGCTCGTCCCTGACC
>JBAVVA010000236.1:0-2837 GCA_049697055.1 Candidatus Aminicenantales bacterium | reverse complement strand
GTATATTCCCCTGGCCCAGTACAGGAAACCCGCCGATAAAGAGGCCAAAACCCCCTGCGATATCATCAAGCAGGATTTGAGCGAGGCCACAAAATTGAGGAACGCTTTCAAAGATCCGGCCTTGCTGGAACGGGCTATTAAGGAAGATTGGGATGCGCAGAAGTACACTCAGGAAGTGAACAAAAAGGTCTTTGGTCCGTCGGCCAAGGCGACGGAATCCCCCATGTGGACGGACCCCACCACCTGCCAGATTAAAATTTATTGGGATGAGAAAAAATACAAAGACAAGGGTTTTCCCGAAGCGAGCTATGAGGCCGACCTGGCCCATGAAAAAGTGCACGAAAGCAACTGCAAAAAAAGGGGAAATCCCCTGCAGTATGACGCCGACATGAGTTTCCCGGCCAAGCTCAGCCAGGAAGAAGTGAGCGCTTACGAGGCCAAGATCAAGTATTTGGAAACCTGGCTGAAAACAAATTGCAAGTAAGAGGTGCAGCAGGAATGAAAATAATAACGGTTATGTCCGTCTGCCTGATGCTCGGCTCTGCGGGCCTGGCCCAGGATGCCCAGGAGCTGGCCAAAAGGGCTGAAAACGGAGATAGCCGGGCGCAACTGGCTCTGGGCCAGGCCTATCTGAACGGAACGGGCCTGGAAAAAAATTGCGCCCTGGGGAAGGAATGGATCACCAAAGCTGCCGAACAGGGATTGCTGGAGGCGATGAGGGAGCTGGGTGAAATCTACTCCTTCCGCCCCTGCTCGGATCGTTTGGATTGGCCCACGGCCCTAACCTGGTATGAAAAAGCGGCCAGCCGGGGGGATGGGTATTCCGCCTACCGGTGCGCGGAAGCCTTTTACTTTGGCAAGGCGGTTCAAAGGGACTATGCCAAAGCGCTGTCCTATTTCAGGCAAAGCTCCGATAACGGCTACACCCGGGGATTTACCATGCTGGGCCAGATGCAGGCCCATGGTGAGGGTGTCGAAAAGAACCTAGTTGAAGCAGTGAGATATTACCGCCTGGCGGCCGTCAGCGGCGAGAGTTGGGGACAATACTATCTTGGCTATGCTTATGATTTCGGAGAGGGCGTCGAACAGAGCTACCCGGACGCTTTGAAGTGGTATCTCCTGTCCGCCAATCAATGCAATTCATGGGCCATGAATAACCTGGGGATCATGTATGAGCAGGGACATGGAGTCAGGCGGGATTTGGAGAAAGCGTTTGAGTGGTACAGGAAATCCGCCGGCACCGACAATGCCTGGGCGGAAAGCAACCTGGGGATATCTTACTATTGGGGGAGAGGGGTCAAGAAAAATTTCGCCGAGTCCATCAAATGGTTTAGCAAAAGCGCTGAATGGGGAGATCTGACTGCCCTCCAGACGCTGGCCAGCATTTATTTGGAGGGACGCGGGGCAAGGATCAATCTCAAAAAAGCGCGCGCCTTTAACGATAAATACCTGGAGAAAGCGCCGGGCGATATTTACGGGCTCTGTCGGCAGGCAGTCATCAATTACAGAAGCGGCGGCTGGAAGGGGGCCTTGGCCCAGCTGGCCGGCCTGGCCAGCCAATTTGCCAGCGAAGCTGACAAGCTCGGCACAATCGGCTGGGCTTATTTTCAATGCAACCACCTCAAGGAGGCCATGGCCGTGACCGCCAATTCGCTATCGATCCAAGATCTGGACTGGGTCTATTACAACCTCGGTTTTTACAATCTGATGAAGGGAGAAAGCGATAAAGCCCGGCAGATCTATGAGCAGGGGATGAAGATATTTGGATCCCGCCAGTTTGCGATTAAAGACCTCTATGAGGCCGTCGAGGAGGGCCGTCAAGCCGACCAGGCCAAGAAGATTCTCAAAGAGATATTTCACTACACGCGATTCAATGAGTCGCCCTAGAACTTTCGGCCCCGGGACCGACTCGTTTTTCCAGCCCGAAGATTCCCCGCCAGGCCGCAGGTTCGGCTCAAAAAGCCAGCGATAGGCCGAGCCTGAGCCTGAACCCGGAAAGGTCGAGCCGGAAGTCTTCCGTCTCCACCCCTTCCCGCTGACGGTTGGAAGGCGTGCGCAGGGCGAGAGTCCCCCAAGGAGCAACCACTGTTTCTTTTTGGATCCGCCATTGTCCTTCCCAGCTTTCGCTCGACTGCCCCAGGAGTTCGCCTCCGCTGCCCGAGATGGAATTGACCGCCTGGCGGGCGTATCCCCCTTCCAGGCTGGCCCTGAACCCGCCCCCCACCGGAATGTCGAGCCGGGCTCCCGTTTCCCAGAAGAAGCCCTTTCCCGAGCCGTCCATTTCTAAGCTGCCGGAGGATTCGTACGGGGTCCAGGTGTAGTTCGGCCCCTGGATGACCCAGGTGTAGGTCCAGGCGGATTGATACCGGCAGACGGCCCACATGAGGCCGGCGGCCAGGAAACCCTCGGCGTTGATGGCACGGCCTATTTTTGTGGATAGATGGAGGCCGACCGAGGCCAGCTCGGCCTCGGCGGTCAATCGATAGGGAGCGGCGGCCAGGGTCTCGATATACTGCTCATTGGTCAGCTCACTCCGGGTATAGGTAAAAATCAGGTTCTGGGAGCCGCCGCCTCTCAGGTACTGAAACCCGGCTGAAACGGCCAGAAAATCAAAAAGAAAATATTTCAGGCGCAGGCCCGGAAGGATGGCTGTTTTGACTTTATGCCTCTCCCCGGTGGCATCCCTCGACCAGGAACGGAGCAGGTTGTTCTGGCCCAGATAATCATAGTAGGACTCGTAGGAAAACTCCTGGAACCGGTTGTCGGAATCCACCAAGAGGTTCAGGCCGGCCGGGTCGAGCAGAGCAAACCCGGCCGCGAGTTCCAGGCGGAACCGC
>JBAVVA010000235.1:0-1540 GCA_049697055.1 Candidatus Aminicenantales bacterium | reverse complement strand
GAGTAGAATTATATTTGGAGCAGATGCTGAAATCGAAAATTGGCAAAATATCGTTAGCGGAGCAGAAAAAATCGGGATAGGGGGCGGCCTCGCGGCCGCCGCCCTCCCACACCACCGGACATACGGGTCCGTATCCGGCGGTTCGTATCGACGTGACCATTCAACCGTCGTATCCGGAGAGGCTCATGAGTCCTCGTTCAGCGAAGAATCGAATCGGCATAGCCAACTTGAAGGCTTTCATGTTCGACATAGCCCAAGGGCCGCGTCTTGTGACCGCTATGGAAGCAGCGTTCTTGATGTCCACTCCCAGTTCACGCAGGCCCCGGAAGCGGGCTTGGCAGCTATGAATCCATTGTTTGGCCACAACAGAGCGCAGCCGCCGCCGGATCCAGCAATCCAGATCCGAAATCACCGTCGGCGTCTCCGCGATACCGTAATAGCCCAGCCATCCCCGCAGATAACCGCTCAGTTCCTGGATCATGCGTTCCAGGGTGATGCCGCGCGAGCGGCCGGTGATCTGCTTAACCCGGCGCTTGAAGGTCTTCACGGATTTTGGGGCGAGTCGGATTCTCCGGAACTCCCCTCCCGTGAAGCTGAAGCCCAGGAAGGCTCTCCCCTGAGGTTTGGCCACGGCGCTCTTGTCCCGGTTGACCTTGAGTTTCAGACGTTTGGCCAGGAACTGTTCTATCGAATCCATCACTCTGCGGCCCGCCCGTTCCGACTGGACATAGATGTTCGCGTCGTCGGCGTATCGGCAGAACTTGTGCCATCGGCTTTCCAGTTCCTTGTCCAGCTCGTCCAGGAGGATGTTGCTGAGCAAGGGCGACAGAGGGCCGCCTTGCGGCGTCCCTTCATATCGCTCCTGAACCACTCCGTTCAGCATGACCCCCGCCTGCAGGTACAACCGGAGCAAACGCAGGATGCGCTTGTCCGTCACCCGCCGGGCGATTCGGCCCATGAGGATGTCATGGTTGACCCGGTCGAAAAACTTCTCCAGATCGATGTCCACAACCCATTCGTACCCCTCCTGGATGTAGGCTTGGGCCTGCCGTACCGCCTGATGGGCGTTGCGGCCGGGTCGGAACCCGTAACTGTGAGGGGAAAACGTCGGATCGTAGACCGGGGTCATTACTTGCAGGAGCGCCTGTTGGATGAACCGATCCAAAACGGTCGGGATGCCGAGCCGCCGCGTCCCTCCCCCGGGTTTGGGAATATCCGCGGCCTTGATCGGCTGAGGTTTGTACCGTCCCCCGAGGAGTTGAGCCTTGAGGTCCGGCCAATGGGTCTTCAGGTACCGCTTGAGTTCGCTCACGGGCATGCCGTCCACTCCGGGACCGCCCTTGTTGGCGACCACCTGTTTCATCGCCTTTTCGAGGTTTTCTTTGCGGACCACCTCCTCCATTACGATAGTCTTGGCGGGGTCGGGTCCCGTCTCTGCCGCCGTCGCTTGGCGCACCGTGGCCCCCGGACTCTCCGAGCCGGGGAGTCGGTCCCAGTCGAACTGTTGTTGCTGCGTCCCCACGACGGCGAAGATATCGGG
>JBAVVA010000234.1:0-2268 GCA_049697055.1 Candidatus Aminicenantales bacterium | reverse complement strand
GTGCCGGCCGTTCCGGCCGAGCCGGCTAAAACGAGTTTCATTCACCGCAATTGGTTTTACTTGATGATGGCCGGCCTGATCGGAGCGTTCATCGCCTGGGCCATCATCGAACCATTTTTCAGGGATGAGGATATTATCAACAATAAACAGGCCGGCATCGCCTTTCTCATGCTCATCTCGGTGGGCGGGCTAGCCGGCCTGATGATCGGGGCCATGGAGGGCATCCTGGCCCGGAATTACAGCCGGGCAGCGCGGTCCGGCCTCATCGGCCTGGGCATCGGCGTAGGCGGAGGTTTGGCCTCGGCCATCGTCGCCGGGCTAGTCATGATGCTGGTGGCTTTGGTCGGAGTGGCTATCGTAGGGGAGCATGCCGCCAACGACCCGACCCATCATTTTGGCGGATTCCTGCTGTTGATGATCTGGCGGAGCATCGCCTGGACCCTGCTGTTCATGACGGTCGGGCTGGGCCCCGGCATCGCCCTCAAGTCCAAAAAAATGGCCATGAACGGGTTCGTGGGAGGCATGATAGGCGGGGCCATCGGCGGACTGCTTTTCGATCCGATTTTCTTTCTCATCTCGGGGGGGAGCATGGCCAAGGAAGCGGACCTGAGCCGGGCCATCGGTTTTACCGTGGTGGGCGCCTGCGCCGGGCTGATGATCGGCCTGGTCGAGACGCTGGCCAAGGAAGCCTGGCTGCTGATGACGGCCGGCCCGCTTAAGGGTAAGCAGTTCATCATCTACCGCAACCCGACCCTCATCGGCTCCAGCCCGCGTTGCGACGTTTATCTCTTCAAGGACCCCGCCGTGGAGGAGGTCCATGCCGCCATCCACCTCGTTCGGGACGGCTATGAGCTGGAGGATAAGGCCACCCAGTCGGGAACTTTCGTCAATAACGTCCAAATCAAGAAAAAGAGGCTGGTGAACGGTGACCAGATCCGGATCGGGAGCGCCCTGTTTGTTTATTCCGAAAAAGAAAAAAAGGAGAAAAAAGAAAAATCGGCCAAGGCTTGAGCCTTGGGCCTGAAAATAAAGAGGAGGGGAGTATCATGAAAAACTGTCCGAGTTGCGGTACGGTGAATGAGGACAAAGCCAATTTTTGCCAGAAGTGCGGCGGAAAGCTCAGCGCGGAAGCACCCCCCTTGCCGGCGGTTAAAAGCGCGGAGGCGGCCGGCCCTCGCTTCGGCACGCTGATTGCCAACCCCAAGATCGCTCAGGAGAATTGCTGTGCCGCCTGCAGCGGGGGTTTCCAGGTCGGAGAGGAAATCTGCCGTTGCGAAAATTGCGGCAAGTACTACCACCAGCGATGTAAGGAGCAGGCCGGCGGCTGCGTCTCTCCGGAATGCAAGACGGAAGAGCTGAAGACCTGCCCCTTCTGCGCGGAAAAGATCAAGAAGTCGGCCGTCAAGTGCCGGTTCTGCGGCCAGATTCTGGACCAGAGCCTCAAAACCACTTTAGCGGCCGGCCAGCCCAAAGGGGAGGTCAAAGAGGCCAAGGACGCTTTGATCTATTCCATCATCGGTATTTTCTGTTTCGGCATCATTCTCGGCCCGATCGCCATTTCCAAGGCCTCCAAAGCGATGAACATCATCAACAGCGACCCGGGCTATACGGGCAAGGGCAAGGCCACGGCCGGACTCATCATCGGCATCATCGATGTCGTGTTCTGGCTCCTGGCGCTCATCATCAACCTGTCCCGGTAGGCCGGCCTTTCGGTCGAAAACAGATGTTTCAAGCGAGGGACATTTCCTTGAAAGCGGCGGCGGTCGGCGGCCTGCTCCTCCTGCTGATGCCGTTCTTACGGCTGGAGGGTGAAAGGGTTATTTTCCGGCTAGGTCCTTTCCAGCAGGCCGTTCCCGGCGCCTGCCTATTCCAATCGCTCACCGGACTGGACTGTCCCTTCTGCGGGCTGAGCCGCGGTTTTGTCTGTGCGGCTCATTTTCGGTTCCGCGAAGCTTGGCGGTACAACTGGGCGGCCATCCCGGTCCTGGCCTTTACCTTCCTGTATGCGGCGGCCGGGCTGTCCCTTCTGCTGGGCCGCAGAAAAAAGTCGATTGCGGCGCGCTGGGCGCCGGGGGCCGTCGTTTATTCCCGGGCCGCGCTGGCCGCCGTTTTGCTGGCCGGGTGGCTGGTCAGGATCCTCATCCAGCGGGGTTAAGAAGTGGCCGGAAAAGGAGTCATCATGAAGTGCGGCATCTGCAAGGGGCCATTGACCCCCGAGGAAGCGGCCACCGTTTGTCCGGAATGCCAGATTGAATATCATCAGGAATG
>JBAVVA010000233.1:0-2948 GCA_049697055.1 Candidatus Aminicenantales bacterium | reverse complement strand
AGTCAAAGCCTTGTCGCTCTCTTTTTGGCCATAGCCAGGCCGATGAATATCTTGGTTTCGGTTGAAAGGAAAAACGGGATCGAAAAACAAGACGCCCGAAAACGCGGAAATCAGCCTAGACCTGGGGCTTGATTTTGACCACGGCCCGCACGAACTCCCAGGCCATCTTGAGGTCGTGCCGGTCGAAAGCGGCGATCTCGAACCTCTGGTCCATCTGCATGGCGTCAGTGGGACAGGAATCGACGCACTGGGCGCAGTGGATGCAGCGGTCGTTATGGATGGCCAGCTTGAACTTCTTCTCGGCCTCGTTGATCGAGGCGATGTCAATGGCCTCGGCCGGGCAGTCGCGCTCGCAGGCCCGGCAGACGATGCACAGCTCGGGCCGAAGGTACGGCGAGCCCCGGAAATCTTTGGGCACTTCCAGCTTCTGGAAAGGATAATCCACCGTGGCCGGCTTTTTGAACAGGTGCCGGAGGAGCTCGGGCAGGAAGGCCGCCAGTCTCATAGGACCCACCCCTTGATGAAGATGACGATAAGAAGCTGGAGCACGGCCAGGGGAGCCAGGTATTTCCAGGCGAAAGACACGACCTGGTCTATCCTGATCCGGCCGGTGACGGCCCGCATGAGCGACAGGAGGAAGACCACCGCCAGCGTCTTGCCCAGGAACTGGAGGAAGCCCAGCAGGACCCCGCCGCCGAAACCGCCCAGGAAGACCGTGGCCAGGAGGCCGGCCGAGACGACCAGCTCAATGTCGGTCATCAGCCGGAAGAAGGCCAGCTTTTTGCCCGAATATTCGGTGAAGGTCCCGCCCACGATCTCGGTCTCGGCATGGGGGATATCGAAGGGCGTCCGCTCCAGCTTGGCCTGGACGCAGACCAGGGCCACGGCGAACCCGATGAGGTTGGGCAGGATGAGCAGGGGATGCTGACGGTAGAAGGAGGCGATCTCGGCCAAACGCCAACTCCCGGCCAGGAGGGCCGGGCTGAGCACGGCCAGGAAGAGCGGCACCTCGTAGCCGAAGAGCATGGTCAGGACGCGGGACCCGCCGATGGTGGAAAAAAGATTGGTGGACGACCAGCCGGCCAGGAAGAAGATAAGCGTGGGCAGGCTGAGCAGATACAGAAGAATGATGATGTCACCGGGGAAGGAGTTGAACCCCGGCTGGAGGGGGTTGGTGTGCCACACCGGCAGGAGCAGCCCGGCCGTGGCTACGATGGCCAGGCCGAAGATAGGGAGCAGGGTGAAAAGTGTTTTATCGGCCTTGTCCGGGACAATGTCCTCTTTGGACATGAGCTTGACGAAATCGGCGATGGGCTGCAGAAGCCCGAAGCGGCCGGTGTGGGTGGGGCCCATCCTGTTTTGAAAGCGGGCATACACCTTGCGGTCGAACCATTCGACAAAAGTGGCGTAGACAAAAAGGAAAAGGATGCCCGGATAGACGATGAGATAGAGAACGGTCTTTAAAACGGCCACAGCCCCGTCCCCTTTCTTGGATTTTTATCGAACCTCTCCTTGGCCAGGGCCCGCAGCTCGCTGAAACGCAGGGTCCCTTCTTCTCCCGTCCTCAGGTCCACGGTTTCTACCGTTCGTTCGGCGCAGCAGATGCAGGGGTCGATGGCGGCGAAGATGAGGGGAATGTCGGCGATGAACCCGTTCTTGAGCATCTCTACGGTGGCCGGGTAGTTGGCCAGGGTGGGGGCCCGGACCTTCAAGCGCTCGGGCTTGTCCGCGCCGCCCGAGACGATATAATGGATGTTCTCGCCGCGGGGCGCTTCATAGCGGCTGACCACCTCGCCCGGCTTGGCTCGACGCGGCGCTTTGACCTTGACTTCGCCCGAGGGCAGGTTCTTGAGCATATACTCGATCATGTTGTAGCACTGGAGCAACTCTTTGACCCGGACCACAACCCGGCCCAGCACATCGCAGGTATCGGCCGTGGCCACCTCGAAGGGCACCTCGTCGTAGATGCCGTAGGGGTCGTCCCGGCGCACGTCCTGGGCAATGTCCGAGGCCCGGGCCATAGGGCCCACGGCGCAAAGGTCAAGGGCTTTTTCCTTGGACAGTTTGCCCACGCCCGCCAGGCGGGCGACGAAGGTCGGCTCGTTGGCGCCGATCTTAAGGTAGTACTCGCTGCGCCGGCGCAGGATGTCAAGCTGGCCCAGGATCTTTTGCCGCAGCCCTTCATCCAGGTCGCGCCGCACTCCACCCAGGGTGTTGATGGCGTAATGGACTCTGTTCCCGGATATGGCCTCCAGCGCGTCCATAACGATCTCACGGTCCCGCCAGGTGTACATGAAGAACGTATCGAATCCGGCCTCATGGCCGGCCACGCCCAGCCACAGAAGATGGCTGTGGACCCGCTCCAGCTCGGCCACCAGGAAGCGGAGGTACAGCCCCCGCCTGGGCGGCTCGATGTCCATGAGCTTCTCCACGCCCTGGACGTAGCAGGTGGCATGGGAGTGGGAGCAGATGCCGCAGATGCGTTCCGTCAAATAAATATTCTTGATCCAGGTCTTTTCCTCGGCCAGCTTCTCCAGCCCCCGGTGGTTGTAGCCGAGCCGGATGTCGGCGTCGCGGATGACCTCGCCCTCGACGGTCATGCGCAGGCTGATCGGCTCCTTGAGGGCCGGATGCTGCGGGCCGATGGGAATGCTGAATTTCATTTCTTTCCTCCGGGGATGACTTCCGGAGGCCGCTCGAATTTCCAGTCTTTGCGCAGGGGGAAGTTTTGCTCCGGCCAGTCGTCGGGCAGGACCAGGCGCCGGGGGTCGGGAATGTTGTCCACCACGATCCCGAACATGTCCTGCAGCTCGCGCTCGTAGAAGACGGCCCCGGGGATGACCGAACAAATGGACGGAAGATGCGGCCTTGTCTGATCGGCCAACACTCCATCCTGGCCGACCGGCTTGGGGATTCTAGTCCTGACGTTGAGATTGCCCCCCTCATAG
>JBAVVA010000232.1:0-7162 GCA_049697055.1 Candidatus Aminicenantales bacterium | reverse complement strand
GGCCAAGGCATCGGGTTTTCGCTTTCGGTGTTTTTGCCTGTACATCCGCCGGTCGGCCAGCCGGATGAGATTATCCAAAGAGGGCTGACGGCTGGCCGCGCGGCGCACCAGGCCGATGCTCACGCTTCTTTTTTTTATGCTATATCAAGGCCCTCAGCTTGACAAGGCCGGATGATTGACGAACCGCCGCGGCTGAGAATACAATTATAAAAACGGTTGATGGCCGTTGATCTTTAATACGGAGGGAAGGGAATGCGCGGGACCATCTTTTTCGGAAAAGTCATTCCGGTTGTTCTGATTGTTCTGCTGCCGGCGGGCCTTTCCGCCCCGGTGGCCTCTTCCCAGTCCGGCCAGGAGCGGGGTTTAGGTTTGAAACTGGCCACTCCCGAGATGCTGCGGGGAATCCCCCTGGCCTTTACTCCTTTTTCGGGCGATGAGCTGCCTAGGGCGGTGGACCTTTCCAAGGACATGCCGCCGGTGGGCAATCAGGGCAAACAGATGTCCTGCACGGCCTGGTCCGTCGCTTATGCCGTGAAAAGCTATCAGGAGAAACTTGAGGAGCGGCGGTCCTATATCCGCAGCGACGGCACTATGGAGGCCAACAACGTCTTCAGCCCGTCCTTCATCTACAACCAGATCAACAACGGCCGCGACTCGGGCAGTTTTTTCGTCGACGCCTTCAACCTGCTGCATGAGCAGGGGGCGGCCTCCTGGGCCGACATGCCTTACCAGGAAAACGACTTTACCTCCCCGCCCAACCCCCCGGCCAAAGCCCGGGCTAAGCGCTACCGCATCGATTACTACCGGCAGATCAACGTCCAGGACCCCAAGGAGATCAAGGCCCACCTCAACGCCGGCTATCCGGTGCTCATCGGTGCTACCGTGGACCAGGCTTTCCGGGATATGCCTTCCGGCCAGATCTGGCGCACGACCGGACAGCCCCTGGGCGCTCATGCCATGGTCGTCATCGGCTATGACGACGGCAAGAACGCCTTTAAAATCATGAACTCCTGGGGCCGGCAGTGGGGGGACAACGGATTCGGCTGGATCGACTATGCTTTGTTCCGGCGCGTGGTGAATGAGGCCTATGTGGTCAAGGATGCCCTGAACAGCTCATCGGAAGCCGTGGTCGAGCCCCAACCTCAACCGCAGCCCCGACCTCAGCCCCGTCCGGATGATGCTCGGCCTCAACCGCAGCCCCAGCCGGTGTGGCAGCCCGCTCAGGCCTCCCTGGCGGTCACCAATGTGCAGCACAACGCCTATTATACGAACAGACCCGACCTGGGCTATTTCATGACCTTCAACGGGACCATCGACATCCCGGCCGGCACCGGCCGGTCTGACCAGGTGGTCATCTATTTCCATTTCGACATGGGCGACGGCCAGAAAGGCCAGCAGGTCCAGAGCCTTAACCCCAACTACACCGACCCCTACGGCTTCGTGGCCTGCGGCACGACGGTCTATCCGGTGCCCCCTCAGGGGTTAAAGGCGAACTGGCAGGCCTGGGTGCCCTACAGCGCCTTCAACGTCATGAGGGGCCAGTATGTCTGGACGCCCCAGGGCCAGGTCTATCAGCAGGCCACCACCTACCTGGTGGCCCAGCCCGTCTTGTTCGTGGACAACTTCGGCGTGGCCTATGGCCAGTCTTATCGGTTCTTCGTGAATTTTTAAATCAGACGCGGAGGGCGGCCCGAAAGATTGTCACGGCTTGGCCGGCAATCTTGGCCCGCTTTCCCTCCAGCCTGACTTTGAGGACGCCCCCGCGCTCCGATGCCTGATAGGCCAGCATCTCCGGCTTGCCCAGCTTAGCCGCCCAGTAGGGAGTCAGGGCGCAGTGGGAGGAGCCGGTGGCCGGGTCTTCGTCGACACCCACGGCCGGAGCGAAGAACCGTGAGACGAAGTCGAACCCCTTCAGCGAAGCGCGGCTGGTGACGATCACACCGCGCACGGGAATGCCGAGCAGCCGCTTGAAATCGGGGCGGAGTTTCCGGACCATGCCTTCGCCGGCCACTTCCACCAGAGCATCCTCCTGGCTTCGGCCGATAAGCAAGGGTTTGACTCGCAGGGCGGCCGCTAAGGCTTTGGCCCAGGAAGGAGGCCGAGGGCTCACCGGCCGAGCCGGAAAATCGAGCTCGATCCACTTTCCCCGCCTCGCGGCGGTCAACAGGCCGCTGAGGGTGTGGAAACGTGCCTGCGCGCCGAGGGGGAGAATGCCTTCCTCCCACAGGATGTGGGCGCCGGCCAGAGTGGCATGTCCGCACAATTTCACTTCAACGCGGGGCGTGAACCAGCGCAATCGGAAGCCGCCCTTCTCCGGCACAAGAAAGGCCGTCTCGGATAGGTTCATCTCCTTGGCCACATTCTGCATCCAGGCCGCCGGCGCCGGCCGTTCGAGCAGACAGACGCCCGCCGGGTTGCCCCGGAAGGGCTTGGCGCTGAAGGAATCAACCTGAAAAAGGGGAATGCTCATGGTTATCCTCCTCGACAGTTTTTCGATCCTCTGGCATCTAGTTCTTTTTATAGCCGCCGATCAGCTTGTCATAAACCCACAGCAGGATCATGGAGGCCAGGCCGATCCCGCCGATGATGAGCCAGATGGGAATGGTTTGGGGGGGCAGATGATGTTTGATGCGGTCGGAGATGAAATGCTCGAACATCCGGCCCCCGACCGGGCCGCCGACGATGCTGGCCAGGGCTATGGGCAGGTTGACGTAGCCCAGGTACAGCCCCTCCTGGCCTTTGGGGGCGATGGCGCCCACATACTCGTAAATGCGCGGGGAGGCCATCATCTCGCCCACGGCCATGGAGGCGATGGACAGGAGCAGGAACAAACCGGCCACGGGCAGGACAATGCTGCCAATACTGATTTTTTGATACAGGTCGGTGAAGAGCAGCGGAGGGAGGACGTTGATCAGCATTCCGGCCGTCACCACGCCCGCCCCGATCATGATGGTTTTGACCGGGGTCCAGCGCTTGACCAGGAGGGTGATGAGCATCTGGAAAGCGACGATCATGAGTGGATTGGCCAGGGTGTAGAGTTCGACGGGCGCATTGGGGTCGATATGCCGCAGGAAGAGCGGCATGAGGTTGTAGAGCTGGATGTAGAGAAACCAGAACATGGCGATGACAACGATGAAGAAAACAAAGCGGATGTTGCTCAGGACGGTAAAGATGCCCAGGAGGGCTTCACCCAGGGTCCGCTTCCGGACTTTCTGGCCGTCCTTTAGGCCGTCGCTGACAAACTCCGGTTCGCGATAGATCAGCAAAGTGACGAGCATCCCCAGCAGGGCAAAGGCCGAGGAAACGACAAAAATCTTGGGGATGCCCTGGACTCCGAAAATCTCGGTGATCTTCAAATGGACGAGGCCCTTAAGGCTGAATTCGCCCCGCCTGACGAAATAGGCCACAACCCGGCCCACCACCGAGCCGATGTTGATGACCATATAGAATATGCCGAACCCCAGGGTGGCCCGCCGTCCGGACGTCTTCTGGATCGTGCCGGCGATGCAGGGTTTGACGATCGAGCCGCCCAGGCCGATGAGGATGATGCCGGTCAGGGCCATGAGGAGGTAGTAGGGCAGCAGGTCTTCCTGTTTTCCGAAGAGGGCCGGCGTCATCCGCTGGGTGGCGGCCATGACAAAGTATCCCAGGGAGATCAGGACGAAGGCCACGGAGAGCGACCGTTTGAACCCGAACTTATCGGCCAGGGTCCCGGACAGGATGGGCAGGAAATAGATCAGGCCCCAGAGCACTGTTCCGTTGAGGAAAGTGGCCAGGGTGGGGCTCATGCCCAGGGTTTCCTTGAGGAAGATGACCATAAAAGAGGCCATGGCGTAGTAGGCCGCTCGCTCGAAAAGCTCGATGGTGTTGGCCGTCCAAAAGGTGGCCGGGAAACGCTGCTTGGCGGCGGGCTGGGGGTCGGTCATGGGCTGCTCCTTTCTTGAGTTAAAAAACATAATCGAGTCGGGCCGTTTTGGCAAGCCTGAAAGATCCTTTCGGTAGGTTGCTTAAGGATGTCAGCGGCCTCGGAGAAGAGCGCCGGAACCCCGAATTTCCGGCAGGCAAAATGATATTCGGTAGGATTGACGGCAGCCCGAGCAGCGCATGACGGCTTCCAATTTTTCGCACTTTATGCCTTTTTCCGTTGAGAATTGCGGATGCCAGCGGCCGCCGCACCGGCGGCAGGATGCGGGCAGGACGAGCCGAACCGGAACGGTCTGTCCGGACCCGTCCGGCCGGCTGGCCTTGAGAAGCTTAACTCGGTACGGCGCGCCCGGCATGTCCCGGGTTTCCCGGAGAAGCCCCTCAAAATAGCGGAGTGTCTCGGCGGCTTTCTTTCCGGCCAGCCGGCGTCCGGCTCGGGTCCTCATGTTCTGAGGCAGGACGGCGGCATAGGTCAGCTCTTTGCTCAAGTATTCCGTAATGGCCCGCTCCAGGCTGCGGCCGCGCAGCGCCGACTTAAGAAAAAACTGAGCCACGCCCAGACGCCCGAACTTCGACAAAAAGTCCGCGTCATGGACGATGTCGGCCAGAGTGTCCCGCCCGGCCCCGGATTGATAAAGGCTTTTCAGGGCCTTGGCCAGTCGGTTGATGAAAGTCTGGGAAAAACCTGCCTGGCCCAATATTCTGGAAGCGGCGGCTGAGGCCGCTTGTTCCTCGGGTTTTTCATCTGAATGGTACCGGCCGCCGGCGAATTTGCCGGCATCGTGGAACAGGCCGGCCAGGTAGGCGAGGTCGGCGTCTAGGCCTTCCTCTTTGGCCAAGCGGCGGCAGAGGGCCGCGACATGCTCTGAATGTTCCCAGAGAAAACTGTCGCTGGCGCGGGAGGGACGCCCGGAGAAACGGCGCTCGGCGCGGATGATCATCCGCCGGGCCTGTTCGGTTGCACGTTGGTATCTGGATGACAGCATGGCAGCCCGCGAGGATTGATTATACAAGATATTGCGATTAAGATTGAAAAAATGTGCCACCCCATCCGCTGTGCCGGCCGGCCGGTCAGCCTGATCCTTTTGGCCGGAGGACGAAGCCGCCGCATGAAGCGGGATAAGGCCGGCTTGCCCATGCCCGAGGGCACCCTCCTGGAGCGCATCCTGATCCAGGTGGATGGGTATTTCGATGAAATCCTCATCAGCCTCTCTCCGGGACAGCGGCTGTCTATCTCCAGGGGGAAGTCTCCCGCCGGCGGCCGCCCCGCTTTTCGCTGTGTCGAGGACGCAGTTCCCGGCCAGGGCCCCATGGCCGGGATCCTGGCCGGCCTGAAGGCCGCCTCCCATGAGGTCTGCGCTGTCATTGCCTGCGACATACCCGATATTCACATCGATTTTCTTCGCCGTCTGGTCCGAAAGGCCGAGATTTTCGATGTCGTAGTGCCCTTCTCCTCCGACGGCTTGGCCGAACCTCTTTTCGCCGTTTATCGCCGGAGAGTTCGGGCCAAGATGCAAAAGCTATTAGCCTCGGGTCAAAGAAGTCTTCTTCCTCTCTTGGATCGGGTCAGGACCTGCCGCTTTCCCGTCCGGGACACCGCCTGGCTCAAAAACCTCAATACTCCGGATGATTACCGGTTGTTCCTAAAAACGTTGAAGGCCAAGCCCTCTGTTGCGCGCAGCCGGCCGGCTTGAGGCCTGTATTCCAGTTATTATTGCCATGAGCAGGCTTCAAGCAATATTGGAAGGGTCTCTGCCACCCCGGCGACGGACAGAACCGCCGCTTGGTGGTCACCAATGTCAGAGAGGAAAAGGTAGGGAGCAACTATGCCCTGGTCAGCGCCAGGGTCAGAATCGAGAGTTACCCCTCGGCCGTGCTGTGGACCATCATCCTCAGCGTTCTTCTAGCCCTCATCTTGGTTCTAGCCATGACCAAGCGCCATGAATTTACTGTCACTAAACTTATGCGCCAGGTGGGGGGTCAGTGGTACGTCGTCAACGGGGAGTTGAGCTCAATGGAGGATAATGCTTGGGAGGTAGCCGCCTCGTTGGGCTAGGCTAATTTTCCAGCTTGACGAGCCTCTCCAGGAGGCGGGGGTCGTTCGAACCCTGTTTTTTTTCAAAAGCAAGGAACTGGGCGCCGATCTGGTATTCGTCACTGCGGCCCGGGTCGGGCAAGCACCAGCAGACCAGACCCTTTAGGGTCAGCGGAGAGGCTTGTCCGGGGATGGTGATCTTCATGCTGATTGGGTTGTTCACCGGCAAAGGTTCCTGGCTGAGAAAATTGACGCCGCCCCGGCTGATGTTCACTATCAGGCAGGTTTTATTTTTCTTATATTGGAGCGTCGCCCCCTTGATCGGAAACCTGGCGGTCGATCGATTGTCCTGTCCTTCTTTTTTCATGGCGCCCCCATAACCGTCTATTTTCAATATACCATAGTCTCAGGCTAAATCATATCCACCCGCCATCATGCCTTGTGGACGGGCGGGGACCGGCGCACTGCCAGCCCTCTCCTTGAATCATGCCGGGGAGATGTTACTTAAGAAATTCCGACACAAACCGGGAGATCGTCTGGTGATGCGGCGACCAGGCGCGCCAGACATAGGCTGCCCAATCCCGTGCCCGCCTGGCGTGATCTTCCCTCGACTCGGCCTGGGCCACGCTAGAGACAGTGAGGGTGGACATGTCCCCGGGCGGCTGCAGATGGGGCCACTCGCGGACCCGGCCCGCCAAACGCCGGTGCAGGGGAGAAATGCCGGCCGGAGGCAGCCCACGGTCCAGCATGAAATGGAGACCGCAGAGATGGATGATGACGGACTTATCCGGGTGGCGGCCGCCGGCGTGCTGGGCAGCGTAGGCGTCCACCGTCAATTGATGAACTTGGCCGAATAGAAGCGCATCGCTAAACTCCTTGGCCAGCACTTCGGTATAGACTCCCCAGCATTCGGGCGATGTGCTGTAATAGCCGCTGTAGCGCGCCGAGGCGCTCTTGGGCAGGCTCAGCCCGCAGCCGGGACAAATGTTGCCTTCACTAATCATGGCTTGAGACCGCAGCGGAATAAACGATCCTATAGACAAACGGCAGGATGTGTGGCCCCTTGTATTTTCTAGCGTTCATGCGGGCTGATAGCGCAAATATTGTTAGTGGGACAGCTCCGGCATTCAAGCTGTATGGTCGTGTGTGTAATGTTAAACTTCTCTAACAGAGTCCGATTTATATTCTCAATAATATCAGTAC
>JBAVVA010000231.1:0-3069 GCA_049697055.1 Candidatus Aminicenantales bacterium | reverse complement strand
CTCACGGCCACACTCCTGGCCCTGGCCTCTTTCAAGAAGCCGGGCTCCCGGGACATTTCCTTCCTGGATGCCCTGGTCATGGGCTTGGCCCAAGCTGCGGCGGTCATGCCCGGCTTATCACGCTCGGGGTCGACCATCGCCACCGGGATGCTGCAGGGCAACCGACGAGAAGACCTGGCCAAGTTTTCATTCCTCATGCCCATTGTGCCCATCCTGGGGGCCAACCTGTTGGAGCTGTGGAAAGGGCAGTTCTCTTCCGCCGCGATCGGCTGGCTGCCCTTGGCTGTCGGCTTCCTGGCGGCCTTCGGCATGGGTCTTCTCACCTGCCGGTGGATGATTCGTCTCGTCCGCCGGGGCAAGCTGGCCGGCTTCGCCGTTTATTGTTTGGCCGCCGGCCTGGCCGCTATCCTGTTTTCGATTCTTAAGTAAGAGGGAAAGCTTATTCTTTGATCTTCAGCCCCAGCTCCTCGAGCTGGCGCGGATTGACGGCCGAGGGCGAATTGGTCAGCAGGCACAGGGCGCTGGTGGTCTTGGGGAAAGGGATGACCTCCCGGATGGACTCCTCGCCGGCCAGGAGCATAACGATACGGTCGAACCCCAGGGCGATCCCGCCGTGGGGGGGAGCGCCGTAGCTGAGCGCCTCCAGGAAGAAGCCGAACTTCTCCTCGGCCTCGGCGGGGTCCAAGCCCAGCGCTTTGAAAATCCGCTGCTGGAGTTCCGCGTCATGGATACGGATCGAGCCCCCGCCCGCCTCGACCCCGTTCAGCACCAGGTCGTAGGCCTTGGCCCGCACCCTCTGCGGTTCACTCTCCAGGAAGGCCAGGTCATCCTCATGAGGCGAGGTAAAGGGATGGTGCATGGACACCAGCCGTTTCTCTTCCTCGCTCCACTCGAAGAGCGGAAAATGCGTTATCCAGCAGAAGCGGAACTGGCGCTGGCCGGCCACTCCTTCGGCGGCCGCCTCCCGCCGGATCTCGCCCAGGGCTTTGAGGGTTATCTCCCTGGGGCCTGCCAGAAGAAGGGCCAGGTCTTCGTTTGAAGCGGCCAGCTCTTTCCACAGCGCGGCCAACTCCGCTTCGTTGAGCTTCAGCGAAGATTTCAACGCTTCCGCTTTTTTAATCCAGGCCAGGCCCGGCGCGCCCAGGCTCTTGGCCTTCTGGTCGAGCTTGTCGAGCCGGCTCCGGGACAGGCCGCCGGCCCCCGGCAGCACCAATCCCTTCAGCGCGCCCCCCGCCTCCAGCGCTCGGCGCACATGGTCGGAGCTCAAGCTCCGGCCTGCCGCCGTAAGGTCTTTAATCTCGACCGGCAGGCGCAAGTCAGGCTTGTCCGTGCCGTATTTATCCATGCTTTCGGCGTAGCGCAAGCGGGGGAAGGGAAGGCTGAGCGTCTGGCCGATAAGGTTGAAAACAGCTTGCATCAAGCCCTCAACCAGGGAGTAGATGTCCTCCCGGTCGATAAAGCTCATCTCGATATCGATCTGGGTGAACTCGGGCTGCCGGTCGGCCCGCAGGTCCTCGTCCCGGAAGCAGCGCACGATCTGGAAGTACCGGTCGAAGCCGGACATCATCAGCAGCTGCTTGAACAATTGCGGGGATTGGGGCAGGGCGTAAAAACGGCCTTTATAGATGCGGCTGGGGACCAGGTAATCGCGGGCGCCCTCCGGCGTGGATTTGGCCAGGAAGGGAGTCTCGATCTCCAGAAAGCCGTCCCGGGCCAGGTGATTCCGGACGGTGAGGGCGGCCTCGTGCCGCAGCCTGATGTTGCGCTGCATCCGCGGCCGTCGCAGGTCGAGGTAACGGTGCTTGAAGCGCAGCTCTTCGGCGGCCTTGGGCGGGTCGGCCACCAGGAAGGGAGGTACGCGCGCCGTGCTGTAAATGACGAACTCCTCGGCCTCGACTTCGATCTGACCGGTTGGCATTCCGGGGTTGACGGATTTGGCCTCGCGCTTGCGGACCAGGCCCTTGACTCCGACCACATATTCCGGCCGGGCTTTCTTGGCCTCGGATTGGAGTTCCGGCCGGCTGGAAGGAAACACGACCTGGACCAGGCCCTCCCGGTCGCGGAGGTCGAGGAAGACCAGGCTCCCCATGTCCCGCTGACGCTGGACCCAGCCCAGGAGCGTGACCCGGGAGCCGGCCTGCTCCTCGCCCAGCTCCCCGCAATAGTGGGTGCGTTTCCAAATCGGCGGCGGCGAAGGTTTCTGTTGGTTCATGGTCGTCCCTGGAAAATAGTTATTCGGCAGGCTGTCCGGGCCGGACCCGGCCGCGGAGATAATGCAAGAGCTCTTCTTGAGTCGATTCGACCTGGCCTCCGGTGGCCAAATCCTTGAGCGGGTACCGGCCCTTGCGGATCTCGTCCTCGCCCACCATCAGCACCCAGGCCGCGGCCAGCTTGCTGGCCCGGCCAAGATGCGCCCGAAGCCCCCGCTCCTTGAACTCAAGCAGGCATTCGATCCCTTGGCTGCGAAAAAGACGGGCCAGTTGGGCGGCCCGCACCTTGGCCTCCTCGCCCAAATAAGCTAGATAAAGGACCTTTTCCTCCCGCCCGACGGGCCGGGCCGCTTCCAGAAGCCTTTCCATCCCCATGGCGAACCCGGTGGCGCACATATCCGGCCCCCCGTACTGCCGCATCAGGTCGTCGTACCGGCCGCCGCCCAGGATGGCGTTTTGCTGTCCGGCGTGGGAAGTGATCACCTCAAAAGTTGTTCTGGTGTAGTAGTCGATGCCCCGCACCAGCCGCGGCTCGACCCGGTAGCGGAGGCCGTAGGCGTCCAGGTGGCGCTGGAATCCGGCAAAATGGTCGGCGCACTCCCGGCAGAGATATTCGCTGAGGAGGGGGAACCCGGCGGCCAGCTCACGGCAGCGCTCGACTTTGCAGTCGAATATCCGCAGCGGGTTCGTATCGATCTTCCGCTGGCAATCGGGACAAAACTCGGAGCGCTTGGACTCGGCCGCGCCGCGAATGCTTTTTAAATAAGCGGGCCGGCATTTGGAGCAGCCGACCGAGTTGATCAAAATCTCCACCCCCCCGACCTTGAGCTTGCCGAGCAGCGAGTCGGCCATTTCCACC
>JBAVVA010000230.1:0-2207 GCA_049697055.1 Candidatus Aminicenantales bacterium | reverse complement strand
CCTGCCGCAGCCAGGGACCAGGCGCGGCGGAGGGAAAAGGCCGCCCCTTTCCGGTCGTAGAAGCGACCATTGCCGAAATTCAGGAAGCCATGCGGGAGGGCCGGCTGACCTGCGCCGAGCTTGTGGCCGCCTACCTCAGGCGCATCGAAGCTTATGACCAGCCGACAGGGTTGAACTCGATCGTGGCCGTTAACCCCAGGGCACTTGAGACGGCGGAAGAGCTCGACAGGGAATTTAAAAAGACTGGAAAGCTCCGCCCTCTTCACGGCATCCCGGTCATCGTCAAGGACAATTTTGACACCAAAGACCTGCCGACGACAGCCGGCTCCCTGGCCCTCAAGGGCTCAATCCCGCCGGACGACGCCTTTCAGGTCCGGAAGCTCCGCGAAGCGGGCGCCGTCATCCTGGCCAAATCAAACATGGCCGAATGGGCCTTCAGCCCTTATGTCACGGAAAGCTCGTTGGCCGGCGTGACGCGCAACCCCTATGACCTTGACCGCGTCCCGGCCGGGTCGAGCGGCGGAACGGCCGCCTCCGTGGCGGCCAGCTTCGGCGCCGTCGGGCTGGGGTCCGACACTGGAAATTCCATCCGCGGCCCCTCCTCTCATTGCTGCTTGGTTGGAATCCGCTCCACGATGGGCCTGACCAGCCGCGACGGGATCGTGCCGCTCTACCTCCGGAACGATATCGGCGGGCCCATGGCCCGTACGGTCGAAGATGCGGTCAGGGTCCTGGAGGTCGTCGCCGGCTACGATCCGGCCGACCCGATCACGGAAGCCTGCCGCGGCAGGGTGCCCCAAAACTATACCCAATTCCTTGATAAGGGCGGCCTGAAGGGCGCGCGGATCGGAGTTTTCAGGACCTTCATCGACCTGCCGGAAACAGACCCCCAAATCAAGGCTCTGGTCGAAAAGGCGATCGCGGATATGAAGTCCCAGGGCGCAGAAATCGTCGACCCTTTCATCATTCCTGATTTCGAGGCGCTGACCAAGGACCTGTGGTGCGACATGTTCAAGCATGACGTCGAGCAATATCTCGCCTCGCGCGGGACGACGGTCCCCTTTAAGACCCTGGCCGATATCTACAAGTCCGGCCTTTATGCCCCCTATATTAAAGAGCGGCTGGAAGAAGCCCTGGCCGTTGATGAAAAGCAGATCTGCCTGGATTTATACCATGAACCGCGCGACATCAAGTTCCGCGAGGCTGTCTTGAAAGCCATGGAGGAGAGCCGGCTGGATGCGTTCATCTATCCCACCTGGAGCAATCCGCCGCGCAAGGTTGGGGACATGGAAAGCCCGGCCGGAGACAACAGCCAAATTATCCCCCCGCATACCGGACTGCCCGGTTTCAATGTCCCCATGGGGTTCACCCATGGAAATCTGCCCGCCGGCCTGCAGATCGTGGGCAGGCTGTTCGGCGAGCCTGAGCTCATCAAGATCGCCTATGCCTATGAGCAGGCGACCCAGCGCCGCCGCCCGCCGGAGAAATTCCCGGGGCTGGAATAAATATTAGTATCAATAAATCTCAGTGCTCTTCGCCGGCGGAACCTTTCACCTGCTTATAAGGCTCAAAACGGCCGCCCAGGTATTTGGCCAGGAATTCATCCGCGTATCCTGTGAAATCGAGGTTGTTTTCCGGCCTGGCGAAGCCGTGTCCCTCGTCTGTGTAAACGATGTATTTGACAGGAAGTTTCCGGCCGCGCATGGCCTCCACGATCTGATCGGACTCGCGGATGTTGACCCGCGGGTCGTTTTTGCCCTGGCCGATAAGCAGCGGCACGCGGATGGCATCGACATGGAAAAGGGGTGAAATCTTCTGGTTGAAAACCTCATCCTTCTCCACGTCCCCAACCCGCAGCATGAACATTTTTTTCATGGGAGCCCAGTAGGGGGGGATGGATTGCAGGAGGGTCTTGATATTGGAGGGGCCGACAATGTCAACGCCGCAGCAGTAGAGCTCCGGGGTAAAGGTCAGGCCGGCCAGGGTGGCATACCCGCCGTAGGAACCGCCCATGATGGCGACTTTGCCAGCATCGGCATAGCCTTGCTTGACGGCCCATTTCACCGCGTCGGTCAAGTCTTGCTGCATCTTGCCCACGCCCCATTCCAGGTTGCCGGCGTTGAGAAACGCCTTGCCGAAGCCGGCGGAGCCCCGGAAATTAACCTGGAGCACGGCGTAGCCGCGGTTGGCTAGAAATTGGACGAAGT
>JBAVVA010000229.1:0-1592 GCA_049697055.1 Candidatus Aminicenantales bacterium | reverse complement strand
GTCATCGCCGGCTATGATCCGGCCGACCCGATCACAGAAGCCTGCCGGGGAAAGATCCCACAAAACTACATCCAGTACCTTGATAGAGGCGGCTTGAAGGCCGCCCGGATCGGAGTTTTCAGGACCTTCGTTGACCTGCCGGAAACCGACCCCCAAATCAAAGCCCTCGTCGAAAAGGCGATCGCGGATATGAAGGCTCAAGGGGCTGAAATCGTCGACCCTTTCATCATTCCTAATTTCGAAACGTTGACCGCAGACCTGTGGTGCGACATGTTCAAACACGACGTTGAACAGTATCTTGCTTCGCGCGGGGCAACGGTTCCCTTTAAAACCCTTGCTGATATCTATAAGTCCGGCCTTTATGCCCCCTATATTAAAGAGCGGCTAGAAGAAGCTCTGGCCGTTGATGAAAAGCAGATCTGCCTGGATTTGTACCATGAACCGCGCGATATCAAGTTCCGCGAGGCTGTCTTGAAAGCCATGGAGGAGAGCCGGCTAGATGCGTTCATCTATCCCACCTGGAGCAATCCTCCGCGCATGGTTGGGGACATGGAAAGCCCTGCCGGAGACAACAGCCAGATCATCCCCCCGCACACCGGCCTGCCGGGTTTTAATATCCCCATGGGGTTTACCCATGGAAACCTGCCGGCCGGGCTGCAGATTGTGGGCAGGTTGTTTGGCGAGCCCCAGCTCATCAGGATCGCTTACGCCTATGAGCAGGCGACCAAGCACCGCCGCCCGCCTGAAAAATTCCCGGAGCTAGAGTAGATAGAGTTATTACTTCGAACTTGTGATCGGTCCAGGGCTGCTCGAGGGTCCGGTCCTCCTTTTTGACGGGCCGAATACCCTGCGAATAATCGGCCTTCTCAAGGGACGCTCGGGCCGAATTATCTTCAGTGTCAATAAATTTCAGTGCTCTTCGCCGGCGGAACCTTTCACCTGCTGATAGGGCTCAAAACGGCCGCCCAGGTATTTGGCCAGGAATTCATCCGCGTATCCCGTGAAATCGAGGTTGTTTTCCGGCCTGGCGAAGCCGTGTCCCTCGTCGGTGTAAACGATGTATTTGACCGGAAGTTTCCGGGCGCGCATGGCCTCCACGATCTGGTCGGACTCGCGGATGTTGACTCGCGGATCGTTTTTGCCCTGACCGATGAGCAGCGGCGCGCGGATGGCATCGACATGGAAAAGGGGTGAAATCTTCTGGTTGAAAATCTCATCCTTATCCACGTCCCCAACCCGCAGCATGAACATTTTTTTCATGGGGGCCCAGTAGGGGGGGATGGATTGGAGGAGGGTCTTGATGTGGGAAGGGCCGACGATGTCCACGCCGCAGCAGTAAAGCTCCGGGGTGAAGGTCAGGCCGGCCAGAGTCGCATACCCGCCGTAGGAACCTCCCATGATGGCCACCTTGCCGGCATCGGCATAGCCTTGCTTGATGGCCCATTTCACCGCGTCGGTCAGGTCATGCTGCATCTTGCCCACGCCCCATTCCAGGTTGCCGGCGTTGAGAAACGCCTTGCCGAAGCCGGCGGAGCCCCGGAAATTAACCTGGAGCACGGCGTAGCCGCGGTTGGCTAGAAATTGGACGAAGT
>JBAVVA010000228.1:0-4022 GCA_049697055.1 Candidatus Aminicenantales bacterium | reverse complement strand
GCAGACGGCCGGTTCCGGGTGACCAACACATCGGTCGTCTCTTTTCATCTGTTCGGGTCCTGGACCCGGGAACAGGGGGCTGAGACCGTTCGCCCCGGCCATGCCCTGGCCCTGGATTACAGCTATTCGACACGCAGCGTCAACCTAGACATCGGCTACCAGGATATCTCCCCGGATTTTCAGGTGGACACAGGATTCGTCTACCGCACGGGCTTGCGGCGCTTGGCTCTGTTCGGCATGTACACCTTCTACCCCGATTCCAAGTTCTTCCAGAAGATTGAGCCGTTCTACTGGAGCTATCACCTCTACGACACCATCGACCGGATGTTTCAGACGACTAACCTGTTCACCCTTCGCTTCCAGCTCCCCCGGAGCACGATATTCCGCCTCGATTTCATCCTGGCCAACGAGGTCTACGCCGGCGGGAGGTTCGGCCGGAACCAGCTCGGGTTTAATTTCAAAAGCCAGATTGCCAAATCGCTTTATCTCTACGCTTTCTGGCGCTATGGGGGAGCCATCTACTACGACCCGGAGGCGCCCTATCAAGGCTACGGGAACCGGGCCGAGGCAGAGGTCACATTTCAGCCTACCGAGAACTTGAATTTCGACCTGCGCTTTACCTATTCGGACTTCTATAGGGAATCCAATAAGGAAAAAATCTACGACTACGCCATCCTCCGCAGCCGCAGCACTTATCAGTTAAATAAATATCTCTTCCTCCGGGCCATCTTCGAATACAACACTTACCGCAAGCGCCTGAGCGCTGATTTTTTGGCCTCCTTCACCTACATTCCCGGAACGGTCATCTATGTCGGCTACGGGTCGGCCTTCCAGAAAGTCGAGTGGGACGGCCAGGACTATGTGGAAAGCGGCCGGTACCTCGAGACCCGGCGCGGGTTCTTCTTCAAAGTTTCCTACCTGTGGCGCTACTGAGGAAGTTTTTGCGATTCTGCAAGACTCCCGGATCAATGTTTGGCGGCTGCAAATTTTCGTCTTTGATTTTTTTCCCGGCTATTGAAACAAAGACAGTTATGGATTAATGTCGGTGTCATAGGCACTGGCGCCCGCGGTCAATGATCGCTCGGGCCAGGAACGCTGAGTCTGGAAAGGAGAGATGACCATATGGACAACAACAAACCCGGACAAGGGCCGCAGGTCAGGCTGGTCGGCCTAACCGACCCCTACAAGGGCCAGGTCTTCGTCATCGACAAGGAGGAGTTTATCATCGGCCGAACGAGCAGCTGCGACCTCAGCATGTCCCAGAGCACAATCTCGGGCCGGCACTCCAAAATCCAGAAGATCGGGGACCATTACGAGATCTCGGACCTGCAATCCACCAACGGGACTTTCCTCAATGGCTTCAAGGTCGAGCGAAAGCATCTGCGCTCAGAGGACAAGGTCAAATTCGACCAGTTTGAATTCCAATTCATCGACCCCGCCGACGTGGGCCGCACTATGATCTCCCGGCCGGCGACGGCCGATGAAATCGCCAAGACTATGGCCCGGGACCGCGCCCCGCTGGAGGCAGCGCGTCCTCTGCCCGTGCCGGCCGCAGCGAAAAAGGGGAGCCTTTTGGCCGGAGTGATTGTCGGGCTCTTGGTGAGCTTCCTCATCGGCCTGGTGGGGAATGCAGTCGTTGTCTTGCTCACCACTCAGCAGGTTGGCTTTTCCGCCCAAAACTTCGGAGCGCTCTTGAAATCCATAGCCTTTAGCTATCCGGTCGCGCATATCCCTCAAATCTGGCTTAAACAGAACTGGTCAGATTGGCACACGATTGTATCCATTGGCCTGATCGCCCTGGCCGTGCTTGTGGGCGGAATCCTGGTCCAGGCTATTGGAAAAAGAGCCCGCGCCGCTTCGGCCTTTGTCTTCAGCCTGTTCTATGTCATCGTGGCTGTTCTCATCCAGTTTATCATCCTGAAATTCAGTGTCCAGAGTTTGCCGGGAGTCTATCCGGCTCTTGGTCAGAGCCTTGCGGCCTGGCCCAACTTTGCTTTGGCTGTCGGCCTGTTTTTCGCAGTCGTCCTGGTTCTCAGTTTCATCGGAACTCTCTTCGCTAAAAAAAGGTAAGCGATACGCTTGTGCACCTTTTACTAAGGAGATTAATCGGAAGTTTATTTAATCGGGGGCGGCCCATGATATCTATTTGATAATTCATTAGTTTGGCTATTGGGGTCGGACCGCGATATCTATTTGATAATTCATTAGATATAACCGATTTATTTAGTTTTCTGGCTCTTAAAGGCTATTTTTTAAGGCTAAAATTATTGTTTTAGTGATTGTTTTATCGGATGCCCTGTTTTATATTTTCCTTCGACCACGCGCCCGTAGCTCAGGGGATAGAGCGGTGGACTTCGAATCCAAAGGTCGGGGGTTCAAATCCCTCCGGGCGCGCTCTCTCTTTTTCCCCTTATATTCAGCTAGAATAATAAAATCCGGCCAGTTCACCCGAAAACTAGGCATCTACTGTTATCCGGAATTATCCCCTGTTTTCTGGAAAAATCCCGCAAGAAAGTCGAGACCTTTTTGGAAATCATTATATGAAAAAAAATATATCTCTCATGCGGAATGCACGGTTTGAGCGATCTATGACCCTTGACGATCTTTTCCTTCTATGCAGCTGAAACCTCGGCCGAATATTTTTCCTGATTTTCTCCCGGCTCGGGCGGAGAGGTCTGTCGGATTTCCGTCGCTTTTGAGCTTGTCCGCGGCTTCCTGGCCCGCCATCCGCCATCTTAAGCTCAACTTGACATCCGACGATGCTGCAATTTATCATCCCTCGCGATGGGATGAGGGAAAATGGCTGTATACACGGTCATCCAGTCAGCGCAGCAGAAAAGGAAATTATTATCCCTTCTTTGGGAGGTTATCGCTAGTATGAAGAACGTCACATTCAGTATCATCATTCTTGTTGCCGTTATGAGCTCTATAACCTGTGTTGAGGAGAAGTCCTCGAGTCCGGTGGTGTCAGGAAAGCTCATTGCTCCCCTAAAGGTTTCTCAGGTCAAAACGCCCCTAGTCGCAAGCCCGGATAGTCGGCGCGTTGCGTATGTAGTTATAAAGGACCCGGAGCCCGATACGCGGGCGATATGTGTGGCGGTGGATGGAAAAGAGGAAAAGGTTTATAACGAAATCTTGGGAGTGGGAAACATATACGAAGGTGGAAATCTCGTCTTCAGTCCCGATAGTCAGCACTTAGCTTATGGAGTGAAAGTATACGGCCAATGGGCTGCGGTGGTGGTGGATGGAAAAGAAGGGGCACACTATGATGCAGTCTTCGCCGATACGATTCGCTTCAGCCCGGATAGTCAACATCTGGCTTATGTGGTTGAACAGGATAAGCAACTGAAGGTTGTTGTGGATGGAAAGGAGGAGAAATCCTACGACGGCATTTATGAAGGCATGCCTATCTTCAGTCCGGATAGCCGACATATCGCTTACGAAGCTACAGAAGGCAACTTATCCAGAGTTATTGTGGACGGAAAGGAAGGAGAGCACTACCATGGCATTGCCGCAAATACCCTGATCTTCAGTCCGGATAGCCAACATGTCTCCTATGTGGCTATACGAAAGGATGGGAAGCAGTTTGTGGTCGTGGATGGAAAACAGGGAAAACTCTATGATATGAGCTCCAAAGGGACTCCGCTCTTCAGTCCGGATAGTCAACACGTGGCTTATGGAGCGAGCGAGAGAAATAGATGGTTTGTCGTAAAGGATGACAATGAGGGGACGGATTACGACGACATCGAAGGAAGCACGATTACCTTCAGTCCGGATAGCCAGCACCTAGCTTATAAAGCACGGGTGGGTTCTGCGTGGGCTATGATTATGGACGGAAAAGAGGGAAAGCCCTACGATGAAATTCTAGACACGCCTCCGGTTTTCAGCTCTGACAGCCAACATGTGGCCTACGGAGCGCGAATGGGCGATACGTGGCGGGTGGTCATGGATAGAAAAGAGGGGAAGTCTTACAATCATATCGGAAAACAGGATATCGTATTCAGTCCGGATAGCCAGCATCT
>JBAVVA010000227.1:0-6560 GCA_049697055.1 Candidatus Aminicenantales bacterium | reverse complement strand
GCGCAGTCTGGCTAGCGCACAGCGTTCGGGACGCTGGGGTCAGGGGTTCAAATCCCCTCTCCCCGACCAACTCCGCCGAAAACAGTTCCTGATTTAAGCCTTGCCTGTCCAGGCGCTATAATGGCCTTAAACCTAAAGCGAAAGGAAGGCTGAGCCATGGACAAACACCCCAAGACCATAGAAGACCTGCGGAGCCTGGATGACTTGATTGTGATCGCCGGAGCGGGCGGGTTTATCGGCGGCTCCCTGGTCCGCTACCTCCGGGACAAGGGGTTCAGCCGAGTCCGGGCGGTGTATAAAAAACCCCTGGGCGACTGGTACCAGAGGACGCCGGGCGCGGAGAACCTCTGCCTGGATCTGAGCCGGGAGGAAAACTGCCGCCGAGCCTGCGAGGGCGCCGTCGAAGTCTATCAGCTGGCCGCCGACATGGGCGGCATGGGCTTCATCGAGCGCTTCCGCATCGAATGCCTGCGCAGTATCCTCATCAACACCCACATGATCGAGGCCGCCTACCGGGCCGGCGCAGACCGATACTTTTTCTCTTCCTCGGCCTGCGTTTACAACACCGACCTGCAGAAGGACCCCAAGGTCCGGGCCCTCAAGGAATCAGACGCTTACCCGGCCATGGCCGAACGGGGCTACGGCTGGGAAAAACTGCTGTCCGAAATGCTCTGTCAGGAGTACTGGGCCGAGCGCGGCCTGAAAACCTTCATCGCCCGCTTCCATAACGTCTACGGGCCGTGGGGAACCTGGGACGGAGGCCGGGAGAAAGCACCGGCCGCCCTGTGCCGCAAGATCATCAAAGCCAAAGACGACGGCTCGCGCGAGATCGAGGTCTGGGGCGACGGCACCCGGACCCGCAGCTACATGTACATCGACGACTGCCTTAAGGGGATCGACATGATCGTCCACTGCGACGAGCTGACGGCCACACCCATCAACCTGGGCACCAGCGAGCTCGTCTCGGTGAACGAACTGGTGTCGATTATTGAGGAGGTAGCCGGTTTCAAAGTCAAGCGTAAATACGACCTCACCGCACCGCTGGGCGTAGCCGGCCGGAACAGCGACAACACCTTCATCCGCAAGGTCCTGGGCTGGGAACCGGTCACACACCTCCGGGATGGGCTGGCCAAGACTTACGCCTGGATCGAAGAGCAGTACTACGACCGAAAAGCCGGCAAAAGAACGGTCAGCTAGGGAACCCCAAGAGCATCTTCAAGCTTACTCATCACGGGGAGGGGTGGCTTCCGAAGACGCCTTTTTATCCTTTGAAATATATTAATCCCCCTCACTCCCTTGGAATCAAGGGGGCAAAATGATTATGAAGATCTTGTGTCCGGACCCTTGCCGGATTCCGGAGGGAACTCGTCCTGATGCAGGACTTTCCAAGCGGGGCCGCCGGGCTTGAAGGGCGACTCTTTCACTCGGATACGGATGGCCTTGAGCGAGAAGACAATGCCCAAAGCCACCAGCGCTATGGAAAAGAGAACAAGAATGGGGATATTGACGATCAGGAAGAAGTCATAGGCGCCGTGGAGCAAGACGGGAACCACCAGGGCCAGGGCCAGCATCCCGGCCTTGCGCCTGGCAAAAAATTTCGCCCCGCCGGCGAAGAAACCCATGGTGATGCCGAAGATGGCGTGGGCCGGAACGGCTACAAACATTCGGACAATGCCCACGGCCAGGCCTTTATCCAGAACATAATACACATTCTCCAAAGTGGCGAAACCAAGGCTGATGAAGCCGGCATAGACGATCCCGTCGAAGGGTTCATTGATAACAGGCTCGGGATAGAAAAAGGCCATGAACAGAAAATATTTGCACAGCTCTTCGGTCAGCCCCACATATAGAAAAGCCTCCAGCAAGGGACCGGCCTTGCCCAGGAGCATCTCGATGCCGGCCGCCACCAGCACGCTTAGGCTGCCCAGCAGAAAGGCTTTGATGAGCTTGCGGGACGGCTCTTTCTCATAGATGTCCCGGTAATAAAGATACAGGGCCAGGGCCAGGCCGGGGGCCACAGCCAGAGCGAGAAGAATCAAATAGTACATGGGCGTTCAATCCTGTCCGATGAGTTCATAGTCCAACGATCCCAGCCCGATTTTCTGACCATGCCGGAGCTGGATCGACCAGTCGATGTTGTAGCCGCGCCGGAAAATATCCCGGCCGGCGCGCTCGAGCACCAGGTCGGCCGAGGCCTTGTCCAGGGCCAGGGGATCGGTGGAGGCCAGAATCCCGATGTCTTTCACGATCGACGGCTGGGCCTCGGCCATGCAGTCGCAGTCTTTGGTGATGTTCAGGAGGAAGTTCAGGTAGGCCGCTTTGTCCCGGAACAGCGTCTGGACAGCATAAGCATATTCGGCCATCTTCTCCTGGAGCCGGCCGGCGTCTTCATCCCAGCGCATCTTCACCGCCCCATACTTGCAAACGACCAGACACTCGCCGCAGCCGAGGCACTCCTCGTCCCGGATGAAGGCGCTGCCCTCTTTCTGGATGATGCACCCGGCCGGACAATAATCCAGGCAGATGCTGCAGTTCCGGCAAGCCTTGGGGTTGATGCGAGGATGGACGTCGGAATGCTGCTCCAACTTCCCGGCCCGGGAGGCGCAGCCCATGCCCATATTCTTGACTGCTCCGCCCAGGCCGGCGATGATGTGGCCGGTGAGGTGGCTGCAGCAGACCAGAAAGTCGGAATGGACGATGGCCGAGCCCAGCTTGGCCTTCCCCACCCGGCTCAAGCCGACCTTGACCTCTTCGCTGTCCCTGCCGATCAGGCCGTCGGCCATAAGGAGAGGGGCCTCCGCGCTGTCCGCGGAGAAACCGTGGTCCCAAGCCAGCTTGATATGCTCGACGGCATTCGAGCGGGGGCCGGTATAGAGCGTATTGGTATCGGTAAAAAAAACCCGCCGCGAACGCCGGTTGAGACGATGAACAATACGGACCAGCCATTCCGCCTTGAGGTGGCCCCGATTGCCCTTCTCGCCGAAGTGCGTTTTCAGGGCGACGAAAGAATCCTTTTCGACCTTGTCCTCAAGGCCCAGCCGGAGAAACAGATCTTCCGCTTTCTTGGCCAGCAGGCCGGCCGGTTCATCGGCCTGGGCCGGGGCGAAATAGACCAGGCTTCGCGGCTTGGCTTCCCGGCTCTTCTTGGTCACAGCCTCATTCCTCCAGCACGGCCCGGGCGGCCCGGAGGCCGGAGCCCGGCTCGAAACGATAGCCCAGGGTTTTAAGCGTCCTTTCCAGCGCCTCCAGGGCAAAGAGGACCTGCGGTTCGGATAAATTGCCCATGTGGCCCAGTCTGAAAACGCGTCCCGCGGTGTGGGCCAGGCCGCCGGCCACTACCACGCCGTTGTCAAAATAAGCGCTGCGGAAAGCCTTGTCCTCGACCCCCTCCGGATAGAGGACCACCGACAGGGTGTCCGCCAGGAACGGTTCCCGGGTGAACAAGCTGAAGCCCAAGCGGCTCAAGCCCTGCCTGATGGCCCGAGCATAGCGGGCATGACGCCTGAAACGAGTCTCCAGGCCTTCCTCCAGGACAATCTTAGTGCTCTCGGCAAAGGCCCGGATTTCGTTGACGCAGTGGGTGGAAAAATACTTGGTGGGGTCCTTCATGATGGGCAGCCAGCGCAGGATATCGGCATAATAAGCGGGCACGGAGGCAAGGCTTCTTCTCTTGGCCATGGCCTTTTCGGAGAAGACGCAGATGGCCAGCCCGGGCGGCGCGCCGAAGCATTTCTGGGCCGCCGTGAGCAGGACGTCCACCCCCCAATCGTCCATCCGCTCTTCGATGCCGCCCGTGGCGCAGACGCCGTCCAGGACGAAAAAGATGTCCCGGCCGCGGAGCACCCGGACATAATCCGCGACCGGCGCGCAAGCGCCCGTTCCCGTGTCCACATGGGTGGCGGCCACGAAAGAGTAGGAGCCGCGGGCCAGCCTGCTTTCCAGTTCCTGGGGCAGAACAGCCTCTCCCCACTCGCTCTCCACCAGTTCATGGGCGAACCCGAAGCTCTGACAGATGTGGGCCATTCGCTCCCCGAAATAGCCCTGGGACAGGATGAGGACCCCGTCCTTGGGCCCTACGGTGTTGACCAGGGCCATCTCCATGGACAGGGTGCCGGCGCCGGCGATGACGAACGGCTCTCCTTTTTCCGTAAACACGGTCTTTCTCAAGTTGTCCAGGGCCGCCTTGAACTCCGCGGCCAGCACCGGGCTGACGTGGGAAATCGTCGGCTGGGCCAGGCTGTGGATGATTCGGGGATGAACGGGGCTCGGCCCCGGGATCAAAATTAATTTCTCGCTAGACATGACAACCCGGCCATCTTTTTATTGACCGCGGCCTGGATGGGGTAGAGCAACAGGATCCAGATCGTGCCAATGATGACGGCATACCAGATGAAGACCATAGGCTTGAAGAATATGGAAGCGACCAGGAGGACGAAGATATGCATGCTGGGGCCGACCAGGTTCCACAGCATGACCAGGGTTTGATTGTGTTTTCTGTATTCTTCCGGGTCATAGCGCACCGCGGCTTTATGGTTTGCGCCCAACTGGATCTTCGTGTAAGCAAGGTAGAGCCGGATCATCAATCGGTCCAAGGCCTTGCCCTTGGCCGGCTTCAAGCGTTCAAGTTCCCGGCTGAATACGGCGATTTCCGACTGAGGCCTGAGGTCCTGGCCCAGGACATGCGTCGCATATAGACAAGCGTAGTGGTCGGACAAGACGGCCTGGACCAGGTGGCCGACCCCGGCCAGGCCGACCAACAGGAACGGATGGAAAGGAAGGCTGACCAGGTCGTTGTGCACGGCTCGCTTAAGGCCGATACCGAAGCCGGTGTATACGGCGACCATCAGGATATGGCCCGCCACGCCGTCAATGATCCGGCCGGTCAACGTCCCGTTGGACTTCAGGCGGGCCAGCATGCCGTCGGTGCAGTCCAGGATATTGGCCGCGCTGCACAGCAACCCTCCCATGATGAAGCCTTCCTGCGTGCCCAGGCCGAAGAAGATGCCGCTCACGATGCCGACCATCATGGCCAGGAAACTGATTTGATTGGGAGTGATGGGCAATAGGGTGCACAGCTTGACCAGGGCGTAGGAAAGCGGACGATAAAGGACCAGGTCGGCCAGCTCGTCGACGGGCACGCCCTTGGTCGTTGACTTGTACTCAGCAAAAACGCTCATCTAGGCCCCAAGATTTTTTTCATTCTGACACTGATCCCAATATTTTTCAACTTATTATTTTCCAGGAGGACAAGCTTGATCATTCCTTGACCCGGCCGACCTCGAAGAGCGGCTCGCCCTGGCTGGTGGGGGGGGTGGCAATGATATAGAGAACGATGCCGCTGAACGGGGCCTGGATGTCCTCAACCTGGTGGCCGAGAAAATCGGTGATGAACCCGACCCGCTGGCCTTTCTGCACCCAGTGGCCCCTGTGGGTCAAGGGATGAAAAAGACCGTTGACTTGGGAATTGACGACTTCGTAGCGGTCGATCCAGACCGGGTCGGTCAGCGCCTCGACCGTCCCCTCCATCATCCCCAGGTGCCGGAGAACGTTCAGCGCTCCTTGAACGTTCAGGGAGATATATTCCTCTTCCGTGCCGCCCAACAGGCCGGCTTCGGTAGTGATGGCCGGTTTGTTCCTCAGGATGGCGGTGTTGCCCAGGAACTTCGAGTCGGCCGGATCCTTGGGGCGGGTCGTATCGATGATGATGTGTTTCAGCCCGAAGGCCAGCGCCAGCTCCCGCGTCCGACGGTCCAGATCCTCTCGGCCGCTGATCATCCAATAAGAATAGGGCAGGAGGTCTTCATTGGCGTCCCCGCAGTGCATGTCCACCAGGACATCACAGCGGTCGACGACGTCCCTGGTGAGAATGAAGGCAATCCGCTGGGAGAGGGTTCCCTGGGGATCCCCCGGGAAGACGCGGTTCAGGTTCTTCCCGTCCTGAGGAGTATAGTAGATGGTCCTTTTCTGGAAGGAGGGAATGTTGGCCACATGAACGAGGACCGCGGTGCCCGCCAACTTTTTGGGGTCGATCATATGTTTGAGCCGATAGAGGGCCAGGATGGGAGGATATTCAGAGCCGTGCACGCCGGCCACTAAAGCCAGGACAGGCCCCGGCCGCAATCCGTGCAGGACCGTGACCGGGATGAATGCGGCCTGCCCGTCCTTGTCCGGTACTTCCAAGTAGCCCGAAGCGGCCTCGCCCGGAGCGACCCGGAGGGGCCCCAACTCGAACGCTTGTCGTTCAGGCCCCCCGGCGGCCACGCGGCCCGCCAGCGTCAAAATCACAGCCGCCGCCCCCAAGCATTTTAGATACCGTCTTACGCTCTCGGCCATATTCTCCTCCCCTAACAGATTGTCAAAAATATTCTAAAGCAAAAGGCCTTACGCAGCAAAGGCCAATACCCAAGCCGATATAATCAGGAAGCATCTCCGATCGTGTGATTCGCCGGGAGGGGTGGCTGCCGAAGACACCTTTTAATTTGCCTGAAAAAATATTAATCCCCCCTACCCCCTTGGAATCAAGGGGGCCAGAGGTCGGTGTCTTCGGAGAGGCCGGCGGG
>JBAVVA010000226.1:0-3073 GCA_049697055.1 Candidatus Aminicenantales bacterium | reverse complement strand
GCCGCGAGGAAAAGGACCATTTCGCCGGCGAATCCTATGTGGTGGACCCCGGCGGCCGGGTGATCGCCCGGGCGCCCCGAGACAGGGATTTTCTTCTTCTGGCCGAAGTGGATTTTAAAAAAAACAGGAATTCTCCGGCCCGGCGTCATTTTCTGCGCGACCGGCGGCCGGCGATTTACCGCCGGTTCGGCTTCTGAGGCCGGCCCCCGCTTAACGAGTCATATTCAACCGGCCATAGCCGAACTGATAGTCCGGCCCGGCCGGGCCCAGGTCCACAGCCCTGCTTATCAAAAAATTCAAAATATTCTGGGCGCTGTAAGGCGTTTTGCCCAGCAAAAGGGCAAAAACGCCGGCGACATGGGGGGCCGAGGCAGACGTGCCGTAGAAGTTGCGCGTGCCGTAGGTCTTGGTCGAAACGCCCGAGGGGGCGGCGAATATCGGCTTAAGACGGCCGTCGTGGGTGGGGCCGCGGGAACTGTAATCGTGGTAGGAATCGTTTATTGCATCTGAAGCGCCCGCGGTCACATTAGAGACTGAGTCGGCCGGCACGGAGATGCTTCCTTCGTGAACGTTGTACTCGCAGGCTACGCTGCTGCTGCGGTCGAGGAACAATTCCAGTTTGCAGTTCCGCGTGGCGCCGGCTTTGTAGATGGCCACTCCCCATTGGGTCCTCACCGGGGCTTGGAAATAATAGAGTTCTTCAACCGGCCATTGCGTTCCGTTCTGTGGGTCCGTGGATTTGGCCATATACTCCCAAACATTGAGTGCGCTGTTCCATTTGTAAAGATAGAGGTCGTAATCCTGGTTGGAGCCGCTGTAGTCGTAGCCGTTCCAGGTGCCCCAGTCGTCCCAGTTGAGAAAGACACCCAGGGGGTCATTGGCCGGGACGTCGAACTCCAGGAGTTCGTCGGTCCCCGAGAAATTGTTCCAGCCGTCGCCGTCCGGATCGGAGAAGGTGCCCTCCCAGTGGTCGATGGCGTAGTTTCCGGCCGAGCCCGCCCAAATGATCCCGGCGGCCGCGGCGGCCTCCACATCGTCGCAAATGGGGCCCGTGCCGTCCCCGGCCCCGGCGTTGAACCAGCCCATGGAGTAGGAGATGACCTGGATATTCTGATTGACCAGCCAGCTGACGGCCCGGGCATGGTCGAGGTTGTTGGCGAAATTAACCAGATAGAGCTGGGCATCGGGGGCCAGGTCATGGACAATCTCGGCGCAGGCCGCGCCGTGCTCCGAGCCGGCCTCGATATCGCCGTCGGATCGGAAAGACCGGACGGTCACTTTGTCCTGGGGCGGAAGCTCGTTCCCCAGCAGGGATTTGTATCCCTTGAACCCGCCGTCCAGGATGCAGACCTTGACCGGGTCAATGCCATGGAAGGAGGGCTGGCTCTGCCATATCTCCGCACCCACCCGCTGGACGCCCTCGCTGATGACTGCCTGAGGAACGGGCCGGAGAGGGGAGCGGACATAGCGCAGGCTGGGCGAAAGGAAAAGGGAGTCAAGGGCGGAATAGGGGATGAGGGCCTCGACCCATCCTCGGTTCGAGCTCAGCACCAGTCCTCCCAGCTGCTCAATATTGAGTTGAAGGGCCAGGGCCGCCGCATCGGCCAGCTGAGAATTCATGGCCCTGCCGTCGGCGGCCAGGGCCGGCCGGCCCTCGGCCAGGATCTCGACGCCGTCCGTCCCGACATCCATCCGCCTCTGTTGAGCCAGGCTGCGGGCGGCTTCCAGCCCGAACTTTCGGATGGTTTGGCTGAGCTCGGCCAGAAAGGAATCGGCTTGGGGATTTTTAAGGAGGGGAGGGTCGGGGTTAGGAGGAAGGTCGACCTGGGTCCAGGCCGTCTGTTGGAGGCGCAGCGAAGGGGGGAACAGAATCATGAACGCGGCCAGCCCGAGCGCCATGAGCCAGGAGAAAGAGGTCTTGACTGTTTTCATGTGATCCCTCGCTGAATCAAAAGAGGAAGCGCAGTCCGCAGCCGGCGACGATGGCGTTCAGGTCCACCTTGTCTATTGTGCCGCTGACCCGGATTCCGCTGACCGTATCGGCTATGCTCCATTCACCCTTGGCCTGACTGAGCCTGTAGAGTCCGAAGGCCTCCACAGCCAACTTTGAGGAGAGCAGGATTTCAAGCCCGGCCCCCGCTTGGAGTAGGGCGGCCGATTCGCATGTTTCGCTGACCTCAAAGCCGAGGTCCTTGAAGTTGTTGACCATGGTCGCATCCAGCTTCATGTTGTTGATGGCGTAGCCGCCTCCCACCGTAAGGAAAGGAACGAGCGGAATATTCTTAAGGGGCAGGCGGAAACGGATGTTCATCAAAACCGGGATATGGTAAAGCCGGCCCTGGCTCAAGCCCAGAGGCTGGCTTTCAGTAGGGACTGCGGAGAAAGCGCCTTCTATCTCCAGCGCCATATAAGGGGAGAATTCCAGGACAAGCGCGGCCCCGCCGGCCAGGTGTTGGCCATGAGCTTTGTCCGAAGGAAAGACATATCCGCCCGAGAGAGAAAGCCCCACGGCCAGGCCTTCCCCGCCGCTTTGCCCGGGAGACAGGCACGGAAAGGCCAGCATTATCAAAACAAGCAAGCCTGCTGTCCAAGACCCCGTTTTTAGTCGGCTTGTCATCATTCCTCCTTCAAAAGATAGACTATCCGCGGCATGTGCTGCAGGATTTGGCTGAACAGGTGTGGCAGGAGTTGGAGGAGCTGACCATGCGGTTCGACCCGCCGCCGATACCGAAGGAGGACAGAAGCTTCTGGATTTCCGAGCTCTGACAGGATTTGCAGCGAACGGCCCTTTCCCCGTCCAGGCGGACGAGCGCTTCGAAGCGGCAGCCGCATTGACGGCAGACAAATTCATACAGCGGCATGACAGGCCATTTTACTAAAATGGGGCAGACAATGCCAATTCACGCAAGCAATTCTTTTTCCGGGGTGCCTGACAATCATGAAGGGGTGGCGCGGCGGAAGGGCCGGCAATATCGCCTGCGCGCAGCCTGGGAATAGCCGGAGACACCTATGAATTCTAATTATCCTATTTATTCCCCTCTAGCCCCCCTTGGTGAAACAAGAGGGGCAAAGG
>JBAVVA010000225.1:0-8736 GCA_049697055.1 Candidatus Aminicenantales bacterium | reverse complement strand
ACTTCGTCCTGCGACCAAGGGGGCATACCCCCTTGGAATCCCCCGTCCGGCACCGCCGGACGAATACGCGCAGCCTGGCGAGCACGGATGGGGAGGAGCCGTGACAGGACCCCTCCTCTTTTTGAGTGCCGGGTCAGGCAATTGGAGATACTATCCTTTTTCATTGAGAAATCGAAATCAAGGTCCTGAGTATAGACCCCAGGTTCGGATTCCGTCAATATAAACAAGGTTGTCGATCTCTTCCGACGCCGGAATCCCCAGCTGTCGCTCGACGAGCCCCGGGCAGGAGATGAACGACTGACCTTGGCCTCCCTGCTCGGCGACGACGCGCTACGTTGCATTTCCCCCCTTTCTTCCTTATTATTCTATTGAAGAGAGAGAATCATCATGCAGGCTACGACCATCATCAGCGTCCGCCACAAGGGCAAAGTGGCCCTGGCCGGCGACGGCCAGGTCACCACGGGCCAGACCATTATCAAGCATTCGGCCAACAAGCTGCGGCGGCTGTACGGCGGCAAGGTCCTGGCCGGGTTCGCCGGGTCCACTTCCGACGCCTTCGCCCTGTTCTCCCGGTTCGAGGCCAAGCTTGAGGAATTCCACGGAAACCTGGCTCGGGCGGCCATCGAGCTGGCCAAGGACTGGCGATTGGACCGGGCCTTCCGGCGCCTGGAAGCGCTGCTGATCGTCGCCGACAAGGATCAATCCTTCCTCATTTCCGGGACGGGCGATGTCATCGAGCCCGACGACGGCATCCTGACCGCCGGCTCGGGCGGCCCTTATGCCCTGGCCGCGGCCCGGGCCCTCATCCGGCATACCGGCCTGGGGGCAAGGGATGTCGCCGTGGAGGCCTTGAAGATCAGCGCCGAGATCTGCGTCTATACTAATACCCACATCCTATGCGAGGAGTTGTAGATGCCCATTATCCTCCCGGAGAGAATGGATAGGCCGGCCGCCGGCCTCCCGCCCGATTCGGAGCTCACTCCCAGACAGATTGTGGCCGAGCTGGACAAACATATCATCGGACAGCGGCCGGCCAAAAGAGCGGTGTCCATCGCCCTGCGCAACCGTTTCCGCCGCCGCAAGCTTCCGGCCGAGCTGGCCGACGAGATCGCGCCCAAGAACATCCTGATGATCGGCCCCACCGGAGTGGGCAAAACCGAAATTTCCCGGCGCCTGGCCAAGCTGACCAGTTCGCCCTTCCTCAAAATCGAGGCCAGCAAATTCACCGAGATCGGCTACGTCGGCCGGGATGTGGAATCCATGATCCGGGACTTGGTCCGCATTTCGGTGGACATGGTCCGGTCGGGGATGATGTCCGAAGTGGAGGACAAGGCCCAGGCCCAGGTCGAGGAGAGGCTGCTCGACCTGCTGCTGCCCACCCTGCGCCGGAAAGAGGGAGGAGCCGAAGACGATGTGCAGCGCTTCCAGGAGACGCGGGACAAGCTCCGCCAGCAACTGCGGGCCGGCCAGCTCGAAGACAGGCTGGTGGAGATCGAGGTTAAGGATCGTTCCTCCGCCCCCCTGGAGATCTTTTCCAACTCCGGGATGGAGGAGATCGGCATCCACATCCAGGAGATCATTCCCGGCCTGATGGCCGGCCGGTCGAAGCGGCGCAAGGTCAAGGTCAAAGAGGCCCGCGAGCATCTCCTCGAGGAGGAGCAGCGCCGGCTGATCGACATGGACCAGGTGTCCCGCCTGGCCATCGAGCGGGTCGAGCACTCAGGAATCATCTTCCTGGACGAGGTGGACAAGATCGCCGGACGCGAGTCGGGCCGAGGGCCGGAGGTCAGCCGCGAGGGCGTCCAGCGCGACCTGCTGCCCATCATCGAGGGCACTACGGTCAACACCCGCTACGGCCTGGTCCGCACCGACCATATCCTGTTCATCGGGGCCGGCGCCTTCCATGTGTCCAAGCCGGCCGACCTCATACCCGAGCTCCAGGGCCGGTTCCCCATCCGGGTGGAGCTCACCGCCCTGAACAAAGAGGACTTCATCCGGATCCTGACCGAGCCGGAAAACGCCCTCATCAAGCAGTATGAGGCCCTGCTGCGGACCGAGGGTGTCAAAGTGGTCTTCACCCCGGACGCCGTGGATGAAATCGCCGAGATGGCCGAGAAGGTCAACCAGGATGCGGAGAACATCGGCGCCCGCCGGCTGCACACCATCCTGGAAAAGGTCATGGAGGACATCTCTTTCGACGCTCCGGAGGTCAAGGCCAAAGAAATCGTCGTCGACAAGGCCTATGTTCAGAAACAGCTCCAGGAGATCATCAAGGACCAGGATCTGAGGCGGTTCATCCTTTGATGAAGAGAGCCCTCCTCCTGGCCCTGGCCTTTGTTTTTATCTTTTCCGGCTGCGGCAAGAAGGGAGCGATTCTGCCCCCCGTGGCCCTCATTCCTCAGGCTCCGGAAATCCTCAGCCTGGTCCAGCAGGGCGGCCAGGCCGTCCTGGAGTGGAAGAATCCCGTATCCTATGTGGCCGGCGGGCCGCTGCCGGGATTGGCCAGCGTGGAAATTTGGGGAGCCGAGATGGGGGCGGAGGAAGCGGCTGAGCCGGCGGCTCTCTCCCTGGAAAAATTCCAGGACCGAGCCGTGCTCCAGGCCGTAATCCGGCAGCCCGAATTCATAAACTTACGGGGCGGAGACGATAAACGGGCCGGGCCGTTGCGGGCCAGCGTATCCCTGGGACCGGGCGGCCTGAACCATAGGATCCTGTCCTATGCCCTCCGGGCTATCGACAGCCGGCGGAAAAAGTCGCCGTTCTCGGAGATTCGCAGCCTTCGGCCCAAACCTCTTCCCCGGCCTCCCCTCAACTTGAGGGCTGAAGTTGAGGCGTACGGGGTGATCCTTTGCTGGGACTCTCCCCGGGAGAATTTCGACGGCTCGGTTCTCTCCGGCTTGGCCGGCTACAGGGTTCTCCGGGCTGAGAAAGGCTCTCCCTTCAAGCTGCTCACAGCGGAACCGGCCCCGGAGACCTGTTTCCGGGATGGCCAATTCCTTTTCGGCCAAATCTATCTTTATGCGGTCAGGGCCGCCGCTGCCGGCTCGGAGCCTTATGATGAGAGCAGCGACAGCCTTCCGCTGGAAGTGACGCCCCGGGACACTTTCCCCCCCGCTCCGCCATCCGGCTTGACCGCCCTGCCGGGAGAAGATTTCATCAGCCTGGCCTGGGACCGTCGGCCGGAAACGGACCTGGCCGGATATAGAGTCTGGCGCAGGGAGGAAGGCGGTCCAGAATTCAGGGAGCTGACCGTCGAGCTCCAGTCCGAAACAACCTTCCTCGACCGGACAGCGGAAAAGAACAAGCGCTATGAATATGCGGTGACGGCCGAGGACAGAGCGGGAAATCGGAGTCCGCTCTCAACCAGCGTGATCGAATCCCTTAAAATTAAGCGGTAGTGCCTTTCGACATATTAAGGATATTTTGACACTGTTCCTTTTCCTGTGGTATGGTTTTTTAGCGTTTTTTATTTAAGCCTATCGGCATATGAAGATCTACCGTTTCCTCCTTGACGGACGGCCTGCCTACGGCGTCTTGCAGGAGGACAAGCTTTATCCCCTCAGGGGCTCGGTCTTCGACAAGCTTGATATCGAGGACAAGGGCATTCCCATCGCCGAGGTCCGGATCTTGCCGCCCAGCGACCCGACCAAGATCGTGGCCGTTGGGGTCAACTACCGGGAGCATGCCGAGGAAAGGGGACGGAAGCTGCCCGAAGAGCCGCTGATTTTTCTCAAGCCGCCCTCGGCCCTCATCGGCCCTAACCAGGATATCCTCTACCCCTCCATGTCCAAGCGGGTGGACTTTGAGGGTGAGCTGGCCCTGGTCATCAAGAAAAAGGCCCAGCGGCTGTCCGACGGGGAACGCGTCGAGGACTTCATCCTGGGCTACACCTGCTTCAACGACATCACCGCCCGCGACCTTCAAGACAAGGACGTCCAGTTCACCCGGGCCAAATCGTTCGACACTTTCGCTGCGGCCGGGCCCTGCCTCGTCCCGGGGCTTTCTCCCGGCGACCTCCGCATCAAGACCTTTCTCAACGGCAAGCTCCGGCAGTCGTCCACGACTAGGAACCTCATCTTCCCCGTCCCCTTTCTGGTGCGCTACATCTCCCGGATCATGACTCTCCTGCCGGGCGACATCATCACTACCGGTACGCCCTCCGGTGTGGGGCCCATGCAGCCCGGAGACCGGGTGGATGTCCAGGTCGAGGGAATCGGCACCCTTTCCAATCAGGTGGCTTTGCCCAGCGCGCCCTAGAAGCCGCCGCCGGCGGCGGCTCGCCGGGCGGGAAAATACATGAGCCTGGAAGGGAGGCTAAGATGAAATTCTTTCTCGATACGGCCAACCTGGAGGAGATCCGTGAAGTCGCCGGCTGGGGCATCCTGGACGGCGTCACCACCAACCCCTCCTTGATGGCCAAGGAGAAAATGGGCTTCGCCGACCTTGTTCGGGAGATCTGCAAGGCCGTCCCCGGGCCGGTGAGTGTGGAATGCGTAGCCGGCCGGGCCGAGGAAATCATCGAGGAGGCCCGCCGTCATGCCCGGCTGGCCCCCAACGTCGTGGTCAAGATCCCCATCACCAAGGAGGGGCTCAAGGCCACGCGCGTCCTGGCCCAGGAAGGGATCGGCGTCAACACCACCCTGGTCTTTTCGTCCGGCCAGGCCCTGCTGGCGGCCAAGGCCGGCTCCCGGTTCGTCAGCCCTTTCATAGGCCGCCTGGACGATATTTCCCAGGAGGGCATGGACCTCATCCGCGAGATCCTGTCCATCTACGAGAATTACAGCCTGCCCACCGAGGTCATCGTGGCCAGCATCCGTCATCCCCGGCACGTCATCGAGGCGGCCCTCCTGGGCGCTCAAGTGGCCACTGTTCCTTTCGCCGTGATGGAAAAATTGTTGCATCATCCCCTGACCGATATCGGCATCGAGAAATTCCTCAAAGATTGGGGCCAGGTGAAGAAGTGACCGGCCATGAGCATCGATAAGAAGATCGCCGAGCTGAAACGAAGGGGCGAAGCCGCCGAAGCGGGCGGGGGAGGGGAGCGCGTCCAGAAGCAGCACGAGGCCGGCAAGCTGACCGCCCGGGAGCGGATCCGCCTCCTGCTCGACGAAGGCTCCTTCCAGGAGATGGACAAGCTCGTGGTCCACGACTGCGTGGACTTCGACATGGACAAGAAGCGGACCTACGGCGACGGTGTCGTTTCCGGCTACGGCACGATCGAGGGCAGGACGGTGTTCATCTTCGCCCAGGACTTCACCGTGTTCGGCGGGTCGCTGTCAAAGGCCAACGCGGCTAAAATCGTCAAGGTCATGGACCTGGCCATGAAAGCCGGCGCGCCTATCATCGGACTCAATGACTCGGGCGGGGCGCGCATCCAGGAAGGGGTGGCCAGCCTGGCCGGCTACGCCGATATCTTTCTGCGCAACGTCCTGGCCTCGGGCGTAGTGCCCCAGATATCGGCCATCATGGGCCCCTGCGCCGGCGGGGCGGTTTACTCGCCGGCCCTGACCGATTTCATCGTCATGACCGAGGGCCGAAGCCATATGTTCATCACCGGGCCCGACGTCATCAAGGCCGTCACCCACGAAGAGGTGACCATGGAGGAGCTGGGCGGGGCCGAGACGCACAACACCCTGAGCGGGGTGGCCCACTTCGCCGCTTCAAGCGAGGAGCAGACCCTGGAGATCATCCGCGAACTTCTGTCCTTCGTCCCCGGCAACAACCTGGAAGACCCACCCCTGAAGACCACCTCCGACCCCGGGGACCGGGAATGCCCGGCCCTCGACACGGCCGTGCCGGACGACCCTTACCAGGCCTACGACATCCGGACGGTCATCCGGGAGGTCCTGGATGATAATTATTTCTTTGAAGTCCAGGCGGAATACGCCCGGAACATCGTCATCGGCTTCGGACGCCTGGCCGGCAAGCCTGTCGGCATCGTGGCCAACCAGCCCGACCACCTGGCCGGCGCGCTGGACATCAACGCCTCGGACAAGGCCGCCCGCTTTGTCCGCTTCTGCGACGCCTTCAACATCCCCCTGGTCACTTTTGAGGATGTACCCGGCTTCCTGCCCGGCGTGGCCCAGGAGCACGGCGGCATCATCCGCCACGGGGCCAAGCTGCTCTACGCCTTTGCCGAGGCCACGGTGCCCAAGCTGACGGTCATCACCCGGAAGTCCTACGGCGGCGCCTACTGCGTCATGGCCTCCAAGCACATCCGGGCCGACGTCAACCTGGCCTTCCCCACGGCCGAGATCGCGGTCATGGGTCCGGAGGGCGCGGTCAACATCGTTTACAAGCGGGAGCTGGAGACGGCCGACGACCCGGCCCGCCGCAGGGAGGAGAAGATCCGGGAATTCCGGGAGAAGTTCGCCAACCCCTATGTCGCTTGCGAAAAGGGGTTCCTGGACGAGGTCATCGAGCCTCGTTTCACCCGGGCCAAGCTCATCGCCGCCCTGCGCATGCTGGACAACAAGCGGGACAAGAACCCGCCCCGCAAGCACGGCAACATTCCGCTCTGAGCCGAGAGCAGGCTATGTTCAATAAGGTCCTTATCGCCAACCGTGGGGAGATCGCCGTCCGCATCATCCGCGCCTGCCGGGAGATGGGCATCATCCCGGCGGCCGTGTTTTCCGATGTGGACCGCACCTCTCTTCACGTCCGCCTGGCCGAGGAGGCTTACCCCTTGGGCGGCTCCCATCCCCTGGAGACCTACCTGAATATCGACAAGATCATCGGCCTGGCCCGGCGCTGCGGGGCGGAGGCCATTCATCCCGGCTACGGCTTCCTGGCCGAGAACGCCCGGTTTGTGGAACGCTGTGAGAAGGAAGGGATCGTCTTTATCGGGCCGCCCTCCCGGCCGATGGACCTCATGGGCCAGAAGACGACCTCCCGCCAGGTCATGTCCCGGGCCGGAGTGCCTATCATTCCCGGCACTCTTGTGCCCGTTAAGGATGAGCAGGACCTGCGGGCCTCAGCCGAGAAGATTGGCTATCCCGTTTTGCTCAAGGCTTCGGGCGGCGGCGGGGGGAAAGGGCTGAGGCTGGTCCGCGAGGCCGGCCAACTCCTGTCGAATTTTCGGCTGGCCAGGTCCGAGGCCGAGTCGAGCTTCAGCGACCCGTCGATCTATATCGAAAAATACATCGAGGATCCCCATCACATCGAGGTCCAGATCCTGGCCGACGAACACGGCCAGACGATCTCTCTGGGCGAGAGGGAATGCTCCCTGCAGCGGCGCTACCAGAAGGTCCTGGAGGAAACACCCTCGCCTTTTCTGGATGAGGTCACACGGCGACGCATGGGCCGGACGGCGGTGAAAGCGGCGGCCAGCATCGGCTATCGTAACGCCGGCACCGTCGAGTTCATCGTGGACGGCCGGAGGAACTTCTATTTTTTGGAGATGAACGCCCGGCTGCAGGTGGAGCATCCCATCACCGAGATGGTCACCGGCATCGATTTGGTCAAGAAGCAGTTTGAAATTGCCGCCGGGCTGCCGCTCGGCCTGAGGCAGGAGGACGTCCGGCCCCAGGGCTATGCCCTGGAGTGCCGGATCTATGCCGAGGACCCCGACAACGATTTCCTTCCTTCTCCGGGCCGGATCATCCATCTCCACCCGCCGGCCGGCGGCCTGGGCATCCGCGAGGACAGCGGGATCTACGAGGGCTACAGCGTGCCGTTCGAGTACGACCCGCTGCTGGCCAAGCTCATCGCCTGGGGCAAGACGCGGGAGGAGGCCGTGCAGCGGATGCGTCGAGCCTTGTCGGAATACCGCATCTACGGTATCAAGACGACCGTATCTTTCTTTCAGAGGATCTTGTCCCATCCCCAATTCCAGGCCGGCCAATACACCACTCATTTCATTGCCAACCTGGAGAAAGAACCGGCCAAGGAGAATGGACAGGAGAGGCTGGCCGCCGTGCTGGCGGCCGGGCTGAAGAGCTATTATGCCGTCCACCGGCCCGAGAGTCAGGCTTCCCGGGCCAACGGCTGGAAGCTTCAAGGCCGGATGCAGAACCTGGCCGATAGGCTGTGATATGAACTTCCTCTTTTGGGTCGACGGACAAGAATTCAGGCTCAAGCTGGAGGACGGGAGCGCCGGCCGTCTGCGGGCCGTCCTGGACCAGCGGTCCTACGAGGTCCAGGCCGAGTTCATCAACCCCGAGGAAGTCCTCTTGAACATAGACGGCCGGGTCTATAACGTCACCGTCAGCTCCAACTCCCTGTCCCATTCGGTCATTGTCAACGGCCACCTCTTCCGGGTGGACAAGCGGGCCCCCCTGCGGACGGGGCGGGAAGAGCGGGGCCGGTCAAGAAAAGGGGATGTCACCGTGTCCATGCCGGGCCGCGTAGTGCAGGTCCTGGCCGCCGAAGGGGAAGAGGTTTGCCAGGGACAGCCCATCCTCATTCTGGAGGCGATGAAGATGCAGAACGAGATCAAGTCGCCCTGCGCCGGCCGGCTGTGCCGGCTCCGCGTGCGGCCGGGCGCTTCGGTCGAGACGGGCGCCGTGCTGTTTTCGGTGGAGTAAAAGTTTTTCTCATTATACCTGGACCGATTTAAGGGGGGCAGGTCACCTAGCCGAAATTTTTCTTTCATTCCACGAACCCAAGAGGGGGCGGTTTTTTGTCTATAATGAATATGATATTATGGCTCCTATGCCGGATCGATTCGTATTCGCATGAAGAAGAAGTCCCTCCGCCCGCTCATCATCCTGCTGGGCCTGATATTCTTCCTGTTGG
>JBAVVA010000224.1:0-2422 GCA_049697055.1 Candidatus Aminicenantales bacterium | reverse complement strand
GACAGCTTGAGGGGGGTTTCCCGCAGCGAGCGGCGGGCCGTCTCGAGGGAATGAGACAGCAGCTCGACGAAATCGGTCGTCCTCTGCCGGTAGTGGAAGACGGAGTCGGCCCAGTCCCGCATCACGGTCAGCATGGTGCCCTCCACGGGATGGAGGATGGCCTCATAGGCGTGGCGGACGGCCCTGGCCATCAGCTCGCCGAAGGACAGGGTGGTCAGCCGCCGCTCGTTGGAGGCCTCGCGGCTGAGGCCGTAGAGAAACTGAGCAAAGATCAGCCCCGAGTTCCCGCGGGCGCCGAGCAGGGCGGCGTCGGCGATGGAGCGGAGGGTGTCGCGCAGGGAGCGGCTGACTTTGGTGCCCAGGGCGATGGAGCGCATGGTGGAGGCCAGGTTGGTGCCGGTGTCGGCGTCCGGGACGGGGAAGACGTTGATGCGGTTGAGGGTGTCCTTGTCCTGGATGACGGCCGTGCCGCCGGCCAGGAAGGCGTAGTAGAGGCGTTGCCCGTCGAGATACCGTATTTTCATGACCGGCTATTTCTCCTGTTCCAGCCTGACGTTCAGCAGGAAAACAGTGTCACTCTTGAGATGAACTCGGGCCCAAGCCTTCTGCTTTTCATCCAGGAGTTCGCCGCTGCCCGAAAGAATTGCGCGATCGCTGACGGATTCTACGAAGGCGATGCATTTCTTCAGATGGTCTTTAAAGCGTGTTTCTGTCCGTTTCTCCACAATCTCCTTATTGACCGGCCAATTGTTTTTTAAGAAATGCCAGACATCGTAGATATCCCGATTGGCCGCCTTGGTTCGCTCCAGCATGGCCACGAGTTTGTGGGCAAACATATCTTCCTTAACCATCACCAGCATGGAAATGCCCAGATAGTTTTTCAGCTCATAGGCGGAGCCGAAGTTTCTTCGATTGATCTCAACTTTGATGTTTGGCGCTTCCCCATCATAGGAAAGAAGAAAAAACAGAGTATGCAGCTTTTTGGATTTCTCCTTTATGGTTCCATATTCCCGGAGAATTCTCTCCACTTTCTCAAAAAAAAAGTCTTCTTTAGCCCCGTTTAAAAGATCAAAATCCAGGTCAATTGAAAAGCGGCTGAGGTTGTAGAAAAAATGAGCGGCTGTCCCGCCTTTAAAACCCAAAAGGGGGCCGAGCGAAGTATCCGCGTAGATATCTTTCAATATCTGAAGCAGGATGGACTGGTGAACGTCTCGATCCAGCATTGAGCTTAATCCCCTTCAAAATTGAGGCACTGACAGTTTTCCACCGCGCATTTATGAATGAAGGTTTTCTGGCTGCCGCCGGCCGTCGGCGCCGATTCGGTTTGAGAATGCTTGGCGAATGGATGCCGGCACCTTTTGCATTTATACGACTCAAACCTCCCGGCCATGGCCTGGTTGCGATAAATGGGGAGCAATTCCAGGCACTTCTTCGGGTCCAGGGGACTCAGATTGTCAAAGTGATAGCTCTTATTCAGATAGAGGGTGTCCAAAAAAGCCCTTTCCGCCGAAGCTATCGCATAGTTTGGCTTCATCTCTATGCCCGAGGGATTGGCCAGGATCATCTCTTTGATTCGCCGGAAGAAATATTTCCGGCCGTCGCAGGTAATTTCCCTGGTTAAGTAGCTGACCACGAATATCTGGCTATAATGCTGGAAAACGATGCCTTCCCTGGTCAGGACTGTTTCCAAGCTGATATAGGCGGGGGTGAAGATTTTGGACGCCAATTCGAACTGATCGTAGTTCTTATCTTTGGCATAAATACCCTTGCGGATAGAATAAAGCTCGCCTTTTTGGACATAGTAATGAATCCGCCTTTTAAGAAGGGAGGCGTTGGTTTCGCCGGAAGCCAAAAGGATATCTTTAAAGGTAAAGACGGTATTCTCCTGGCGAAGTATGCTTAGAATCCCTGCTTTTTCCATAATTATGAACCATAGGTTACATGTAGTGTTACCTATAGTTTAAAGTTATCGAAATAAATGTCAAGTCTATTATCTTCCAACCTGCTCAGATATCCTCGGCGCCCTGAAAGCCGGGTTCCCTCGAAGGACGGCGCGTGGAAGGCTAAACCCTCGCATGGTCGTTTCAAGCAACCCAGGCAGGCCCTTGCCAATATTCTATAGACCTGCAATAAATGGGAGAGAACCTAGATAATTAGCCCTCTAGCGATACAAATAAGCTTACGCTGCGCGGCTCAGTTGGGAGCAAGAAAAATCACGCTAGTTCCGGACCGTCCTCCCGGTCGACTGGCTGACCGAATAGACCTTCTGGCCCTGCTGGCCGGCAGCGGGCGCCTTGAAGGTCAGATGGGCATTAGTGGTGCAGGTATGGATATAGGGGGATGTTTGAATACAATCACTCGCGACATCCAACTGCAATTGGTCTGTCCCCTGGATAATGGGAGATCCGGGATCGCTTTTGCC
>JBAVVA010000223.1:0-11528 GCA_049697055.1 Candidatus Aminicenantales bacterium | reverse complement strand
CCAATAACGCCGGCCGGCTGTTCTCCGAACTCCCTCAGATCGACGCCGTCGATTGGGCGGTGGAAGGCCCGGCCCGGGGACGCTTTCAGGCGAATGAGTATTCCTGGGACCGGGGCGTGGAATACATGCGGCGGGCTTTTTCCAACGCAGAGAGCGCGGACCAGAAGGACCGGCTTTTTGCCGCGGCCTGGAGGGCCCTGGGCGAGACTCTGCACGTCCTGGCTGATTTGACCGTCCCGGCCCATGTCCGAAACGACGCGCACCCCGGCCTGGGGTTGGTTCCTGGATTGTCCGACAAGTACGGCTCTTTAAAAAAAGATCCTTATGAAGCTTTTCTGGATTCGGCCACGATCCGGTCGGAGATTTATGACCCTCTGTTCGGACAGCGCCACCCGACGGCCAGCCTTTTGGGCCAGCATCTCGACCCGAGCCTGGCCGCCAAAATTGACGCCATCGCCGACATGGAGAATCCATCCTCGTCAGACCTTAACGTTCGAAGCCTTTTTCAGGCCGTAGCCGACATCACCAATAGGAATTTTTTCAGCCAGGACACGTTCTCCGGCCTGCTGCAAGGGAAAGTCATCCAGCCGGCCAATTTATTGCCGGCCTGCGCCGCGCCGAAGCTGGAGGATTGTCCGGAAGAGGGGGGCTACCGGGTCCGGGTCTTCCCGGACGGGAGCAAGGTCCTTATGGGCCAGAAGGATCGGACAAGCCCAAGCGGCTGGGCGGTGAACAGAGCCGTAGCCCTCAGCCAGGGCGGCCGACTCATTCCCCTGGCTTTGTACAGCGGGGTGAAGTTGATCGACTGGTTCATTCCCCGGATCAAGGTGATCATAGTGCTGGATCCGGCAACCAAAAAATTGAAGGGTCAGGTTGCCCACATTCCTCACGGCCCATACACCGACAAGGCGGCTTTGATCTACAACAAGCCGCGGGCCTGGAAAGAGGGCGCCTTTCTTTATCTTGACGGAGAGAAACAGGATCCGGCCTCCTATTCGCTCCAAGTGGAGCAGGGGCTCATTGATGGCGATGTCAGGGGGTTGACCAGTCTCAACGACGGCCAGGAGCACCGTGTCGAGCTCGAGCTGGACCTGGGGGGAATCCAGGTTAGGTCCGAACCCGCCCGAATGACCGGGAGGTCCACCTTCCGTCTGACCGGATCCTATATCGCCGCGCAGGCCATGGCTTCCCAAGTCCTTCTCCCCCGTGACCTCGGGCGAATGGTCGGCACGACCGTGGCCTGGAGCGATTATGTCGGGGATTTTCCGATCATGACCGTGACGGGGGCGCTCAAGGGGATCGTCTATCTGCAGAATCGCATCAGCCCGAAAAACAGCTGGACCTATGCGCTGATCATTCCCCCGGATATGAAGCCGGGGACCTATGCGGCGGAGATGAACTACTACCTGGATTACAAGGGGCCGTTCTCCGTCCCCATCTCCATCCTGGTGGCGGGGGAGAGGACCGGCCCGGCGGCCCAAATGAACTCCGCGGCTCAGGCCAGCCTGAACGACTTCCTGAACGATTTGAAATCGCAAATAGAGAGCGTGGCCGGAAGCCTGGACAAAGAGAAGCAATTGGACCTGGCCCGAGCCAAGAGTGATATCCTGGCCCAAAAAACGGCGAAGAAGGGGCAGCTCGAGGAAGACATTCGGGGATACAGGAAAGCTCTGGAGACGGCCCAAGGTCAGGAGGCTGAAAAGTACCGGAAAAAACTGGATTGGGCGACGAGCTTTCTTAAATCTATGGATGAGACCTACCAACGCCTGGAGGAAGACTTTCTCCAGAAGCGTGAGCAAAAAATAGCTACGCTGCAGAGGGTCAAGAGGGAACTGGAGAACTGGGAGTCAGCCGTGCGGGCGGCGTTCCGGCTGTAGCTTCCGGCCAACTAACCACGGGACAAGGAGGGTGAGATGGTCAAAGGTTGTAGAGGAAAATTTCTGTGTCTTTTGATTTTGCTCGTCTTTGTGTTGGCCACCCAGGCCGGCGCTCAGATCATGGGCGACGCGCCGTCGCCCGAGCCGCCTCCGCTGCTCAGCGCCTATTTGCTCTTCACCCCCAGCGTGGCCATCGTCGATTTCTGGCTGGTGACGCAATACCTGGTCCAGTCAACCATTGTTCAGGTCATCAACCTGGACCTCAAGGCGGCCCAGGGCCAGGCCGTCATCAACAGCCTGCTCCTGGTCACCCGGCGCTACATTGATGCCGGCGAACAGAGGGTCAACGCCCTGATCGCCCCGGCCGGCAGCAGCCGCCCAGGAAAACTGCAGCTGGACGTAGAAACCTGGGAAAGACGCTATCCCAGCTTCAAGTTCGGCCGGGAAGCGGTCTCCGACCCGCGCGACCAGAGGCTCTACGATAAATATGCCTACTTGAAGAATGATTTCATCCCTAAATGGGAGGCCCGCCTCCGGCCCTGTCTGGATTACCTGAAATCGGAATTTGCCCGGATTCGGACCGGCGCCAACAAACCCCTGACTGCCCCGGATGTCAAGGTCCTGGGCCGGGTCATCCAGGACAAGATCATCGGCCAGACCGATCCGGCTCGGCCGGTGCAGCTGGGGGGCAAGGATTATGCGCCGGCCGACGAAGCCCGCTTGATCGAAGCCCTGTCGGCGGCCTCTCCCCAGGAGACGATGGCGCTGTGCCGGACGCGGGGGCCCCTGTCCACCCTGAGCCTGCTGACCTACGCCCTGGAGAGGAAGGCTACGGACCTTTCTGACAACGGCGGCACGCCGCGCTCCGAGATGCGGGTGACCTTGTTCAACCGGACGGAGCGGATGGCCCTGGAAGTCTATGTCAAACCTAAGAACGCCGAACTGGACCCCAATGTCGCCGGCATCCTGATCTATCCGCAGAAGGTCAAAGCCGAGGACCAGGTCGAGCCCAGGGGGGTGCGGCCGGGCGGGTCTTCCGGATATGCCTGGCTGACGGCCTCCCCCGAGGATGAGATCTGGGTGCGGGCTATGACCCTGGGAGTCAAGCGCGACCTGGTGCGCTTCCAGCCCATTTCCGGCAAGAACGTGCAGTTGGTTCCCGAAGCTCTGCCCCGCAACTTCTACCGTCTTGACTACGGCACCTATTTCCCCAACCCCCTCTTCACCAAATGGTCGGTGACCGGCGAAGCCTACACCTGGAGCGACTTCGAGGGACCCTGGCAGGCTACCGGGCTGCCCCGAACGATGGCCGCCCCCAAGAATCTGCGTGACCGTCTGTTCGGCCCGGCCAATGTCAGCGGCGACACTCTGGTCTGGACGCTTCCCGACCGGGATGCGGTGGAGCGGCTCGGAGAACTGCAGGCTACGGTGAAGGGTACGACCCAATGGCACCGCCAGGGCCCGCGCACGAACATCCAGCATGACGAGGAGGAGACGGGCGGCGGCCTGGTCGCGCTCCGGGTGGAGTTCTGGTGAATCGCGGAAAATAGCCGTTGCATTGCGTCCGGAAAACCGCTATACAGTCTAGTTTGCCTAAAATGTCCAAGATCCGTCTCAAAGAAGTTTTGGCCCGAGCGCCGGAGGAACGGCCGTTTCTCGTCCTGGCCGAATTCCTGCCCCTGGGCGGACAGGACACCGGCCCCATCGAGAAATTTCTAAAGGATTACGCTCAGAAAAAATCGGCCCTTCCTAGAGGCACGCTCCTGGCCGGCCTCACCCTGCCCCAGAGCCCCAGCGGCGTGGCCTCGCTCAGCCCGGCCGATATTTTTTCGCTCCTCGACCGAAAAGGGCTGTGGGCTGACCTGGAAGTCATCCCCCATGTGACGGCCAAGGATCACAACCGGGAAGGCCTGCGGGCCTTGCTCTTCGGCCTCCGCCAGCTCGGCCTGGAGGCCGTCCTGGCTCTGACCGGTGACAAGCCCAGCGCGGGCAAGGGCGTTTTTGAAGTCGATGCCGTCGGCTTAATCGAATTGATCAAGGACATGAACCTGGAGTCGATGCTGCAGGCGGCGTCGGCGGAACTCGACCGAGCCCATCAGTTCACCATCCTGGCCGCCGTCTCCCCGTTCAAGTACACCGAAGCTTCGCTGAGACAGCAGTACTTGAAGATGGAGAAAAAGCTGAGGGCCGGAGCGGAAGCCCTTGTCACTCAGATGGGCTGGGACTGGCGTAAGAGTGAAGAGCTGTTCCGGTATCTTGAAGAAGAACACATTGGCCTCCCCGTCTTCGGCAACGTTTATCTCCTGTCCACGGCGACGCCCGCTCCGCGGCTGATGCGGGAGGGCAAGCTGCCCGGATGCCTGGTGACGGCGGAGCTTTTCCAGACGCTCCTCAAGGAGCGGCCGGCGGACCACCTTGAGCGGGCCGCCGTCCAGGTGGCCATGTACCGGGACCTGGGCGCGGCCGGGGTCGATGTGGGCGGGGTTTTCGATTTCGATACGCTGGCCAGGATTATGGCCCGGGCCGAAGAGATCGGCGCCGGATGGCGGCAAAGCCAGGCCTCACTAGACTTCGGCCTTAAACGCCTTCCGGACGGAAGGCCCGGGTTCTATCTTTATGACCAGGCCGGACGGCGCCGCGAACCAGCCCCGCCTCATCCCGGGCTGCACAAAAAATTCTTCGATATCCTGCACCGGACCCTGCTCACCCCGGGCCGCGGCCTCCAGCCGGCGCTCAAGAAGCTGCTGAGGAGCAGCTCCTCCCTGCGGAAGGGCCGGGGCGGGCTCTATAAATTTTTCTTCGCCGGGGAGAAGGCCGCTAAGACCGTCCTCTACGACTGCCGGGAATGCGGCGACTGCTTCCTCCCCGAAAATTTCGGCCGCTGCACGCTGGGGGAATGCGCCAAGGGACTGCCCAACCCGCCCTGCGGCGACGCCGACCCCGAGGGGAAGTGCAGCCACGACCCCTCCCGCCGCTGCGTGGGCGAGCTCATCTGGGAAGCGGCTGCCAGCCAGGGCCCGGCCGGGCTGGCCGCTTTGAAAAAAACGGCCAACCCCAGCCGGGTGGCGGCGCTCGACGGAACGTCTTCGATCCTGAACAACCTCTTCGGCAAAGATCACGCCGCGAAGTTCCCGCTCATCCAGATCGGGGAGAACGTTCACGCCAGCATTCCCCGGATGGCGGCGGCCATGAAAGAGCTTCTGGGCCGGGGGCCGGGCGCTCTGGAAAGACCGAGCGGCGCGCTGGACTATGTCATCGCTCAGATCAAGGCCCAGGTCCGTCACCAAGCCGACTATATTGATATCAACGTGGACGCTTTCGGCGAAAGCGACCAGGAGCTCAGGCTGAACATGATGAGGGATTATGTCCGGCTCATCCGCCGGCAGAGCGAGGGCGTTCCGGTGAGCGTGGACAGCGCCTCGCCCGCTGTTCTTAAGGCCGGGCTGGAGGCCTGGTATGAAGGCGCCCAGGCCCTGCCCCCCCCGCTTCTGAATTCGGTCAAAACCTACACCATGGACGAGCTTCTGCCGCTGAGGAGCCGCTGTCCCTTTAAATTCGTCGGCCTCTTAGTGGATATCAAGTCCACGGGTTCGCAAGCCTCCTATTACAGCGTGGAGGAGCTTCAGGCCCTGGCCAGGACCCTCCACCGGGCGGCCGTGGGCCGGCACGGGTTCAAGCCCGGGGATATCTTCTTCGACTCGACCGTCTTCCCCCTGGCCATCGACATGCCCCTGTCGGCCGAGGCTCCCGGCTACACTTTTCGGACATTCGAAACGATCCGCCGGATCAAGCGCGACCCGGAGATGAAAGGCGTCCATTGTTCGCTGGGCATCACCAACGCCGTCCGCGACCTGCCCGGCCGGAAGACAGGGGTCTGCCGGGCCTACCTGGCCAAGGCCATGGAGTACGGCCTGGACGCGGCCATCGTCAACGTCCTCCACGACTACGGCCAGCGGCCGGCCGCGCCCGACTTGATGGCCTTCGTGGATGCTTTTGCCAGGCAGGACGGCTCAGCCGAAGCCCAACAGAAAGCCATCTCGGCCATGATGGCCTTCTGCCAGGCCAACCGCAAAATCAGGGTCGGCGGGGGTTTGATGGCTTCTTAGAAACGTCGCGGATGAAAGATCAAAGTGGCCTTTACTTCTTTTGCTTGGGAATATAATTGACTCCCAGAAGATTCTTGAAATGATCGTCCATGGTCCAGATTGTTGCGCCCGACATAAGGCCGGTGGCCATGATGATGCTGTCGGCCAAAGGCAATTTTAAGTTGTGGCCGATCTTGGCCGCCCAAATGGCGGTATCCATGTCCAAGTCGGCCAATCGGCCTTGTTTCATGAGCGCGACAGCCTGGAGCGCCTCGTCTTCACCTTTTTCGCGGATGACCACTCTAAAGACTTCATAAATACAAATTGTAGGAACGATCAAACGGGCAAGATTTTTTAAAGGGTCTTTAAAAATATCGGCGTTCGGACCCCCGGAAAAGTACTCCAACCAACCAGAGGAATCAAGAATGTTCATGCCCGCTCAAATTCTCTATCAAAATGCGTATTGATCCCTTTGAGAAATCCCTTCATTTCTCCAATTTTTTTCTCCGGGATGAGTTCAATCCTATTCTTATAGAGGAGAACCTGCAATTTTTGGCCTGGCCGTAGTTGCAGAGATTCTCGGACCCGTAGGGGAACTACGACTTGATATTTGGGCGATACTTTAACGACTTCCATTATGATTCCTCAATCGATACTGATATCGTAATACTATAGTCATATCGATAATAATGTCAATAGGCATCTCATCTCTTTCAAATTAAAGACGCATATCTGCTCCTCCATATCTCACGAATCGCCGGGGAAGCAAGTCTTTTCGTAGGCAGCGTTGACAACGATCTGCCCTCCGCGTAATCTGAAAAAAAGGCGTGTTTTTCCTGAGAATAAGGAGGGATCAATATGTCTTTTCCCACTCGCTGGCTAACCTGGGCCGCAGTTCTTATCTGTTTCTTGTGTCTCCCCTGGGGGGCTTGCGGCCAGGCTGAGATCGAAGGGATTTATAAGTTTATCGAAGACCAGCCGGCCCATATGTCGGCCGCCAAGGGCGCCGAGATTCTGCTAAGCGTGGCCCTGCAGGGCACGATGTCCATCACCGCCACCAAGCCCGGCGAGGTTATGACCACCCAGGGCACCTACCAGGTCCGGGGCGATCGGATCTCGCTCGATTTTCCCGAGCTGGGGAAATCCGTGAAGGATGGCCGCTTCAGCCTCGACAACGACATCCTCATCCTGCCCCTGCAGTTCATCGGCGACGGAGAGGGAACCTCCAAGTGGCGGCGGATGGAGTCGGGCCGAGGGTCCATCCAGCGCTTTTTCGCCGTGCTCAACAAGGAATTCGAAAGCCGCACGCCGGCGGCCGAGGCTGTCAAGCGGGCGGCCGAGGAAGCCAAGCGCCTATCCGCCGAGAACCCCGAGGGGGAGAAAGCCTTAAGGATTCAGGGATACTCGCTCTGGGCGGGGGGAGCCGGGTGCACGCTGGAATTCGAGGACGGCCACCAGGAAGCTGTGCTGGCGGCCACCGCTTCGGCCGAGAGCCCAGAGCCCCAGAAGCAAGTAATCGGGCCGCTGGCCACTGACCCGCGCACCCATATCCCAGCCCAGCCCCATACGGCGCCCGACGACCCCAAAAATAAAACTGCTATTTTATTTGCGCCTTTTGACAACACTCCGTTCTACGCCATGGACTGGAGCGTTGTGATGGGAGTGCCCTCTCCGGGGTTTGTGGCCAGGGTGACCAGCCACAAAGATGCGGGAGAAGACCTGTCCTATCTCGAAAAAAAGCTGCGATCGCGCCATTATGAGGTCATTACCCTCAGGGACGAGGAAGCCACGCCCCTGGCCCTCCATGAGGCGATATTAAAAAACCTGCCGGCGCCCGGCGTGATCTATATGAGCACTCACGGCGGAGCGACCATCGACCATAAAACAGTTCTCCTGGCCACCGGCGTCTGCCTGGGCCTCGTCACCCAGGAGAACGACGTCCATAAGAGCAGCCAGCGCGTCCAGGAAATCCTTCACCGGACGGTGCCGGCCGGCTACTACGGCCCCGAAACCGAAACCCGGCTGGCGGTGGAGGCCAAGCCGGTGCTGTCCATGTGGATGCAGAAGGCCAGGAACTTGCCGGTGTCGTACCTTATGATCAGAAACATTTTTTTTGACAGGGTCAGGAAGGAGGGCGCCGATTTCAGCACCTCCTTCATCTATGCCAATGCCTGTTTCACCGTCAACAACACGGCTCTGGTGACTTCCTGCGGCGCCCGGATGCTCCTGGGCAACAAAATAGAGTCGAACGTTCAAGCGGCCATAACGCAAGCGCGCTGGATTTTTACCCGCTTGGCCAAGCGCACTTTCTCCCTGCGGGAAGTTCTGGGGCTGATGAGACAGGTCGTCCAGAAGCGGGTGGAGATGTTTCCCGAGGATGGCTGGCTAGCCCGAGTGGGAGTCGGGGACGATGAGAAACTGGGCCTGTACGGCGCGGACGGGCAGGAATGCGAAATTCCGACCTTCGATGTCCTTTACCTGTGCTGGATGGCCCGCTGGGACTCCAAGGACCCGGAGGCCGGCAGCCAGGCCTTGGAGGACACCTACCATGAATTCTGGAGCAAGCAGTCGTTCAGCCGCTTGAAGTCTCCCTTTGCCAACGCCGGCGTGCGCGGAACGCATGTCCCTGCCGCGGAGGAGGTAAAGTTTGCCCGGCATCTCGTCTCCGGCGTTCCGACTCTGCCCGGCGGCCGGTTCACCCTCAACGACACCGACCCCGGCCAGGCTAAATAGGGGGGTGGCCTGGCGGTATTTCCCTGCTCAGCCCTGAATATTATGATAGAATGGTCAACAAAGGAGTCAGAAAAATGTTTCAAATGTTGATAAAAATATCGGTGACGGACGTTCTGGCCTTGGCTCTGATTCTGATCTTGGTCAACGTCGGATATGCTCAAGCCTCTGAGGCCGAGACCATCCAATTGCCGCCCCCCCGACAGGACAGCCGTATGTCGGTGGAAAAGGCTATCAGCCAGAGAAGGTCGGTGAGGGAGTTTGCCGAAGGTTCTCTGTCCCTTGTTGAAATTTCTCAGATTCTCTGGGCGGCTCAAGGATTTACCCAAGAGAGGAAAGACCCCCCGCGCCTGTGGAACCCGAAATACGAATGGCAGGGCGGGCTGCGCACGGCTCCCTCGGCGGGCGCTCTCTATCCTATGGAAATTTATCTTTTGGCTGGAAATATCGAGGGCTTGACAACGGGAGTCTATAAGTTTGTCCCCAAGAGTCATTCTCTGAAAAAAATAATGGCTGGCGATAAAAGGTCGGCCTTGAGCGATGCGGCCCTCAAGCAGGCGGCGATAGAAAAAGCCGCCGCCGTGGTGGTTATGGCCGGGGTTTATGAAAGGACTTCCTATAAATACGGCGAAAGGGCCGAAAGATATGTTGTCATGGAGGCGGGCAGTATAGCCGAAAATATCTACCTGCAAGGAGCGACCCTGGGCCTGGGGACGGTGTTGATAGGCGCTTTCAAAGACGAAGAGGTGAAGAAGGTTCTCCAGATGCCCGAGGATGAGCGCCCCTTGATCATTATGCCCCTGGGCCGGACGGGCAAAACAGACTGACTCCCATGTCTTCCCCGGTTTGACTATTTTTTTAGCCCTTGTTATATTTTTTTAAAATAAAGAACAGGTATCAACTTGTCCGCCCCATGTCCGAAATGCCGTTTTGACAATCCGCCCGACACTTCTTTCTGCGGCAAGTGCGGGAGCAGGCTGACCTCGGCCAAAGAGGTTCAGCCCGAATTCTCCGGAACACTGCAGGCTCCCCTTAAAGAGCTGACCACCGGCTCGACCTTCGCCGGCCGCTACCAGGTCATCGAGGAGTTGGGCAAGGGGGGGATGGGCAGGCTCTACAAGGTCTTCGACACCAAGATCAGGGAGAAAGTGGTCCTCAAGCTCATCAAGCCCGAGATCGCCGCCGACCGGGATACGATCGAGCGGTTCAGCAATGAATTGAGGCTGGCCCGCAAGATCGGCCACCGGAACGTCTGCCGGATGTTTGACCTAGGCGAGGCGGAGGGCGCCCACTTCATCACCATGGAATACGTCCACGGGGAAGACCTGAAGAGCATGATCCGCATGTCCACCGGCCTGACCGCGGGAACGGTGCTGAGTGTCGGAAAACAGATCTGCGAGGGGTTGGCCGAGGCCCACAGCCTGGGAGTCGTGCACCGGGATTTGAAGCCCCAGAACATCATGATCGATAAGGGCGGGAACGCCAAGATCATGGACTTCGGCATCGCCCGGTCGGTCAGGGAGAAAGGGATCACCGGGCCGAGCGTGCTGATTGGGACTCCTGAATACATGTCTCCTGAGCAGGCCGAGGCCAAGGACGTGGACCAGCGGTCGGATATCTATTCGCTGGGGATCATCCTCTACGAGATGGCCACGGGCCGGGTGCCGTTTGAAGGGGACACGGCCCTCAGCATCGCTATGAAGCACAAGGGGGAAACGCCCAAGAACCCCAGACAGTTCAACCCCAACATCCCGGCCGACCTGAGCGCGGTCATCCTGAGATGCCTGGAGAAAGATAAGGCCAAGCGCTATCAGAACGCCGCCGATGTGCGTTCTGAGCTGGAGAAGATCGAAAAAGGGACCCCGAAGACCCAGCGGGTGGTTCCCGCACGACGGGCCAGCACTTCCGGGGAGATAACGGTCAAGTTCAACTTGAAGAGACTCATAACACCGGTATTGATAATCGCCGTTGTCGGCGTCGCTGCCCTGGCCTACTGGCTTATTGTCTCCAAGAATCAGGGTCCCTCCGCCATAGTGCCCAAGCGTTCTATGGCTGTTCTGCCGTTTGTTGATCTCAGCCCCGCCAAGGAGCACGACTACCTGTGCGACGGAATAGCCGAGACTCTCATCAACGCGCTGAGCAGCATTAAAGGCTTACACATCCCCGGGAGGACATCGACTTTTTCATTCAAAGGCAAAGACCTGGATGTCCGCGAGATCGGCCAGAGGCTCAATGTGGAGACCGTGCTCGAGGGAAGCGTCCAGGTCTCCGGCGACAGACTCAGAGTAACCGCCCGCCTGACGAGTGTCGCTGACGGCTACCAGCTCTGGTCAGATAACTATAATCAAAAAATGGATGATATTTTTGCCATTCAGGATGACATTGCCCGGAAGATAATGACCGTTCTTAAAATAAGGCTACTGGATGAAAAGCAAACGCAACTTGTGAAACACTATACGGAAAACCGCGAAGTCTACAGCCTCTATTTAAAAGGGCGCTACTTTTGGAATAAAAGGGGAAAAGACGATCTATTGAAATCGATTGAATATTTTAGGGAGGCGATCAATATAGACCCGTCCTATGCGCTCGGCTATTCAAGTATGGGCATGGCTTATGTAGCTCTCGGAGCTAATTTTTATTTGCCTCCGACAGAGATCTTCCCAAAAGCTAAAGCGGCAGCCCTGAAGGCTTTGGAGATTGATCAAGACTTAGATGAAGCTCATATCGTCTTGGGTGAGGTATTGAATGGCTATGAACGCGATTTTTCAGCCTCTGAGAGGGAATTCAGGCGGGCCATTGATTTAAATCCTTATAACGGGGACGCCCATCACTGGTA
>JBAVVA010000222.1:0-2619 GCA_049697055.1 Candidatus Aminicenantales bacterium | reverse complement strand
GTCGTTATCCTGGTGGCCTCGGTGGGCTTCCTGGGCTACATCCTGGCCAGCCGTCTGGGGCGTAAGGTCGGATTATGGCTGAGCGGGCTTCTGGGCGGGATTGTCTCCAGCACTTCGGTGACCGTGGCCGCCAGCCGCCTGGCCCGCCAGAACCCCGCCTCAGCTCCCCTCTGCCTTCAGGCCGCTATCCTGGCCGCTTCCATGATGTACATCAGGCTCCTCGTCCTGGTGGCTCTGCTCAGGCGTGAGGCCCTGGCTGTCCTATGGTGGAAGCTGGCCTTGCTGGCCGCGGCGGCCCTCCTGCTGACCATCCACAAACGGCCGGCGGGTCCAAGCGAAAATATAGACAAAGGATTTCCCCTCACCAACCCCTTCGAAATCCGGCCGGCCTTGGCCTTCGCCGCACTGTTTGTCCTCTTGTCGATCATCTCCCAGTGGGTAAAAGAATACCTGGGAAAATCGGGGCTCCTGACCTTGGCCGGCGTAGTGGGGGTGGCCGATGTCGATCCTTTTATTCTGTCTCTCGTTCGGAACCCGGCCGGGTTCACGGCCCTGAGCGCCATGGCTTTCCTATTGGCCATGCTCAGCAACACGCTCTTCAAGGGGCTCTATATCGGCCTGGCCGCGCCCAGCCTGCGCCGGGATATTGCCTGGCGGTACGGGCTACTGGCCGCTCTGCATATCCCCCTGATCTGGCTCTAGTGGGCGGGGGGGAGCTTCCCTGTCCCCCGGATGCTCAAAAAAGGGGCCGGAAAGCAGCTTGGGAGGTAGGCTTATGAAAAAGCTTGTATTCGCAGGATTCCTGGCGCTAGCCGCTCTTTGCTTCTGCCGGAGCAGCTTGCTCTGTCAGGAGCCGATCAGCTTGACCGGCCAGGTCAACCTTGAGACTCCCTGCCTGGGCGGCTATCTGATCACTGTGACCCTATACCTTTTCCGGGGCAGGACGCCGGTTGAAGATGCGGCCGTCCGTCTGGACGAGACGTTCGTTGTCTCTTATGTGGGGTCCGGCGGATATTTCCTGAGCACGGCCTATTCAAACCCGAACCCGGACAAGCCCTTCTCCATCACCATCGAAGCGCCGGGGTTGGCCCAGCCGATCATCGTCACCGGCGATTTTGCAGCTTCCCTCACATTAAAGACCCCGAAACGGGACGCCGTGGTCGACGTCTCGAAGGGCATCCCCTTTATGGCCTGCTGGAGTCTGGCCAAGAGCGCCGGCTCGGTCCGAGCCGTGATCCAAAAACTGGATGAGGCCGGCGGCGCGGTTTCGGTATATGACCAGATCGTTCCGGGGAGCTGCTTGTCCCTGCCCAGCCGAGGCCTTTTGTCCCCCCAAAAAATGTTTCGCCTCAACATTTATAAGGATCTTGATACTTGCAGCCTGGGGGGAGATTATTTTCCCGGGTCCGAGGTGACGCGCTCGGTGAGCGCCAGCTGCCTCTTCCGGACCCTCTGACTTTGTCCTCCCTTTCATTGACAAGGCCGCCCATTTTTGTTATGCATAGCCAGAACGGGAAAGGAGGAACTTATGGCAACCATTACTCGAAGAGATGTCATCCTTGTCTATGTCTTGGGCATCATCACTTTCGGCATCTATTTCATCGTCTGGTATGTCAAAACCAAGACCGAAATGAACAGCCTGGGCGCCCAAATTCCGACTGCCTGGCTGTTGATTGTTCCCATCGCCAACATTTACTGGTTCTACAAGTACGCTGAGGGGTTCTCCACCTACGTCAAAAAGGACAACAACGCCATACTGTGGTTTCTGCTGTTCTGGCTGGTCTCGATAATCACTCCGGCCATCGTCCAGAGCGAACTAAATAAGCTGGCCACAGCCAAGTAAGGCCTAACCAACTATTCAGTTATTAGGCTGCCTGCTTTCTTCCGGGCCAAAGGCGGAATATTGTCCGGGAGAAAGTCTCATGAGCTGACCTCGACCTCCCGGCATTCAAAATTTGTGCTCTGTTCTTCTAAAGCCTCAAGGTAGGAGAGGATCGCGCTTTTTATGTTTTCCAGAGCCTCATCCTCGGTCCGGCCGTAGGAGCGGCAGCCGGGCAGGACAGGCACCCAAATGGCATATCCTCCGTTGGTTTTGATCAGCCGGACTCTGTATTTCACCGCCGACCCTCCGCGCTCAAGATGTGGATATCTTATAGACGCGAAGAACTGCCGGCGGATCTCAATCAAGTGATGATGTTCGAGGCTTTGACCTTGATCATCACCACTCCGCGGGCCGGCACTTTGGCCGAATAGCCGCTCAAGAACCGGCCCAGGTCCTCCTTCAGCCACAGGTCTCGCACCTCGGCCGTCGAGGTCTCGACGGCCAATTCCTTCCAGGAGACGGAGATTACGGCCGGAGCCGGACCCCGATTGAGGAGCACGACAACCTTGGACAGGTCGGCCAGGGGCTTGACCCAGACTTCGGTGAGGCCTTCCGTCCGCAAGCGCCGGCCCTGGAGGCCCAGCTTGTCCTGGTCAACGGCGATGACGTCCGGGTTGGTCAGGATGAAGGCGGTCTGCTTAGATATAGACCGCAGGTCATTGCCGGCCATGAGGGGCGCGGCCAACAAGCACCATAAGCTGAAGTGGGCTTTGCTCTCCTCAAAGCTCAGGCCGCCG
>JBAVVA010000221.1:0-18964 GCA_049697055.1 Candidatus Aminicenantales bacterium | reverse complement strand
AAGCGTGTTTTTCATCAAGGCGGCCACGGTCAGCAGCCCCACTCCGCCGGGAACGGGCGTCATGGCCGAAGCCTTGAGGATGACGTCCGGACGGACATCCCCGACAAGAGTATAGCCTTTATCGGTCAGGTCCTTGATCCGGCCGGCGTCGTCCCCGAACAGGCTGGCGACCATTCCCGAGTCGGAGACAGAATTTATGCCGACGTCCACGACCACGGCGCCCGGCTTGACGAAATCCGGCGTGACGAAGCCTGCCTTGCCCATGGCCGCCACCAGAATGTCGGCCCGGCCGGCTACCTCCGCTAAATCCCTGGTCTTGGAATGGCAAACGGTGACCGTGGCATTCTCGTTGGTCAGGAGGATGGCCAGGGGCTTGCCCACGATCAGGCTCCGGCCGATGATGGCCACTTCCTGCCCGGCCAGGGGGATCTTGTTGAACTTGAGGAGCTCCAGGATGCCCAAGGGAGTGCAGGCTTTGAAGACATCCTGGTTCTGGAGAAGGCGGCCCAGGGTGACGGGGTGAATGCCATCCACATCCTTGGCCGGGTCGATGGCGCTGATGGCGTCCAGCGGATCGAGATGGCTGGGCAGCGGGAGCTGGACCAGGATGCCGTCCACGTCCCCATCCCGGTTCAGGGATTCGATTTCGGCCTTGAGCGCGTCGGCCGCCAGGTCGGCGGGGAACCGCTGGATCCGGGCGGCAATGCCGACCTGTTGGGAAGCTCTCTCCTTGGACCGAAGATAAACCTGAGATGATTTGTTTTCCCCGACCAGGATTCCAACCAGGCCGGGCACCCGGCCGGTTCTTTCCTTATAATATGAAACTTTCTCCGCCACCTCAGCCTTGATCTTCTCCGCCACCGGTTTCCCTTCAAGCCAGGTGCCCATGCCTTCCTCCTCGGTTAAGCTTTGTTTTCATTATACCCAAAAAAACGTCCTCCAATAAATAATAATGACCGAAATGGGGGCGGCGCCGGTCTCTGCTTGCCCGAAGCGCATGCGCAGGAGACGCCTTCCTGCTTTTTCCCTATACATTAACCCTCCCGACCTCCCTGGGCAATCAGGGAGGAGATAGATGACGTCTCCTGAGAGGCCGGTGGCGGGTGGGCGGGCTTCGCGCGAGGGCAGGCAGGGACCGGCGCAGAGTTGTTGGCATAAAGGTTGCATAAGCTATTCTCGATTGCTTGACGCCTTATGCCAAAAAGATTAACGTTAAAAAGAACAGGAATAGTCATGATCAAGCATCTCCCTATACTGCTTCTCGGCTTCCTGTGCCTGGGCCTTGTCTCCTGCTCCGGGACCAGGCCTATGTCCCAGCTCAGCCTCGGTGCCTGGGCCGCCGAGCACGACCTCTGGGATGAGGCCATCTTCCGCTGGGCCAGGGTCATCCAGTCCAGCCCGAATTCAGCCGCCGCCCATAACAACCTGGCCGTAGCCTACGAAAAAAAGGGGATGCCCGCCGAGGCCGGCCGGGAATATGAGCTGGCCCTCAAGCTGGCCCCGTCGAACACCTACATCAAGGAAAATTATGGCCGCTACAAGCAGACCCTGGAGACGAAAGAGGACAAGCCCGCCAAGACCAAACCCGAGGGGGAAGACAAGATCCATGAGCGTCTTTAGACGGGCCTCCTTCCTGCCCCTGATTCTGGCCTGTCTGGCGGCCTGTTCCATCGACAGCCCCTACGTCCGCATTCGAGTCGAGGCCCCTTCCATTCCCTCGGTCAAGATGAGCGATTACCGGGAGATCGCCGTGGCCGATTTCTTTCTGGCCGAGCCACCCGCCGACCTCAACCTCAACCGGGAATTGACGGATTATTTTAAGACCGAGGTCGGCTTCCGCTTTAAGGGCACTGTATCCCGCCGCAGCCTGCCCCTGGACAAAGAAGAAAAGCTCAAGGACGAGGCCTTCTGGAAGGAAGCCGCCGCCGGAGCGCCGGGGTTGCTCTTCCTCACCGGCAAAGCCGGCCTGGAGCAAGAGCTGCGGAAAGCGCTCCTGGATAAAAGCAGCCAAGGTCTGGAAGAGCCCTTCGCCAAGGAAAAGGCTTGGGACGAGCGCAAGAACTTCACCCTGCAGATCACCCTCTTCCTCATCGACGGAGGGACGGGACGCCCGGTCTTCGAGAAGCAATACAAGGAAACGATCAATTACACCAATACCAAACAGCCCATCGATTTCGCCCTGTTCGACCTCTTGCAGCAGCTCAAGCTCAAGTTTTTCCGGACGGTCTTCGGCACAGACCGCCTTCAGGAACGCTATATCATTTTCCGATGATAGAGGACATGCCATGAAGACCTTCACTGCGGCCTTCCTCTTATTAATAGGAACCTGCGGCCTTCTGGCCGGAGGGCTATCCGGCCAGGTCATCGAATACCCTTACTACGGCAAAAGCCGGGTCATCTACCAATCCTTTGCCTGGCGCAGCTACAAGACCGATCATTTCGAGATATATTTTTACCTGGACGACCCGGCCCGGCTGAAGATCCTGGCCGGCATGTGCGAGAGCGCTTACCAAAAAGTCAGCTCCGACCTCAAACACGAGATGAGCAAGTCCATCCCCTTGATCTATTACACCACCTTCACCGACTTTGAACAGTCGAACGTCTTCCAGGTGTCCGAGGGCGTGCTGGGCGAGTCCGAGCCCATCCTCTTCCGGACCGGAGTCCACGGCGACATGCCGCTCGACGAGCTGCAGACGCTGATCATTCACGAGCTGACTCACGTTTTCGAGTTCGATATCCTGTGGGGCAGTCAGGGAGCCGCGCTGACCGCTCTGAACGTTCCGCCCTTATGGACCTTCGAAGGGCTGAGCGAGTTCACCACCCAAAAGTGGTCCACCTGGTCGAACCTCCTCATCCGCGACGCCGTGATCAACGACCGCCTCCCCGAGTTCTCCGATTCGGGCGAAATGATCTCCCGCTTCCCCTTGCCCCGCGACCCGGCCTATGACTTCGGCCATGCCCTCTACGAGTTCATCGTCGAACGCTACGGTCCCAATGCCATCCGGGAGCTTTGGTCCGTCCTCAAAAACAAGCCCTTTTTGAGCAAAAAGGACCTGTTCCAAAGAGCCTTCAACATCAAAAGCCGCGAGTTTTCCTTTGCCTTCAATAAGTACCTCCGCGAGCGGGCCAAACCTTTTATGACCCGGGAGTCTCCGGAGGATTACAGCTCTCCCCTGGGGCCCGAATACCCCATGAACCCCTACTACTTCGCCTTTTCCCACGCCCTGTCCCCCTCGGGCGAAATCGTGGCCACCATCACCTACAACGCCCAGGACAACGACATTGATATCGTCCTGCTTTCGGCCAAGGACGGATCGATCCTCAAGAACATCACCAAGGGCTATACGACCCGTTATGAGTATATTAAGTTCGAGGTGGAGCCTTCGCTGGGCCGGACCCTGGCCTGGTCGCCCGAGGGCGACCGGCTGGCCTTTTTCGGCCGGCACGGCCGGCGTCATTCCCTGTTTCTCATCGAGGCCTTCAGCGGAAAGACCCTGCGTCAGTATGACCTGACCATCGATCAGCCCAACGGCCCCTGCTTCACTCCGGACGGGAAGAATCTTCTGCTGACCGGGTTTGAAAAAGGCCTCCACGATATCTACCGCCTCGACCTCCAGAGCGGGGCGCTGACGAACCTCACCCGGGACGATTTGTTTGAGAAGGCCCCGGCCGTCTCGCCGGACGGGCGGCTGCTGGCCTTCACCCTGCGGATGGGCGAGTACGACAAGATTTTCCTGGCCCCGCTCGAGGACCTGTCGCAGCGGAAACAGCTCACCTTCGGCCCGGGCAATACCATCTCTCCGCGGTTTTCACCGGACGGGAAAATGCTCTACTTCTCCGGCGATATGCGGGAGGCCCACAACATCTACTCTCTCGACCTGGGCACGAACGAAGTGCGGCGGTACACGGACGTCCGGACCGGCAACTTCTACCCCGAAGCTCTGCCCGGCCAGCCCGGAAAGCTCCTCTTTTCTTCTTTCAACAAGGGCTCCTTCCAGCTTTTCAAGGCGGAGCCGAAGGCTGTCCGGGAGGAGGGCATCGGCCCGGCGGCGGCTCAGGCCTCCGAGCCCGGTTTCCACAGGTTTGAGCCCATCGTTGCGGTGGACATCCAGAAGGAAAAAATTGAGCCGTACAAAGGGATGGGCCGGCTGTATGTCACCTCCCGGCCCCCCATCGAGGCCATCATGTCCTCCGACGGCTCGATCTACGGCGGCTCGGCCATCGCCTTTTCCGACCTGATGGGTGACCATCAATTCTCGGTCATGGCCTATCAAGTGCGCAGTTTCCGATCCTACGACCTTTCCTATCTCAACCAGCGCGGCCGCCTGCAATGGATGCTGGACGCCTTCCAGTTCACCCTGTTCTACTACCCGGACTATGCCTATTACGACCCCAGCATCTACAACAACATCACCTACCAGGATGCCATCGCTCAGCGTCAAATGACCGGCTTCCAGCTCCTGGCTTACTACCCCCTCAGCCTCTACTCTCGGCTCCAGGCCGGCCTGGGCTACTATCACTACGAAGAGGATTATCTCGACCCCTATCTCATGCGCCAGGCTTCCTCGCGGCAGTATGCCGGGTTCCTTAACGGACAAAGCCTGGAGGCCTCCTTCTCCGTGGTGGGGGAAACGACGCATTTCAAGTCCTACGGCCCGGCCCAGGGCCACACCTTTCGCCTGACCGTCAGCCAATCCCTGCCCTTCTTCGCCAGTTTTCTCCAGAGCACCAACCTGGAGGCCGACCTGCGCCGCTATTTCTACCTCGGCTCCGATTTTCTGCTGGCCCTCCGCTGGGTGGGCTTCGCCAGCTTGGGCCGCGACCCCTATCTCCACTACTTCGGCGGCAACAACCAGGTCCGCTCGGCTTACTACTACAACATCGTTGGCACCCAGGGCTGGTATTTCAATGCCGAGTTTCGTTTTCCCTTGGTCAATGTGGCTTCGACGGTCATCGGCCTCATCGGTCCCGTGCGTGGCGTCGTTCTGTTCGATGTGGCCCAGGCCAAGATCAAAGGCTTTCCCTGGAAGTTTTACGCCCTGACCGACGCCTTGGGCACGGAGTTGCAGGCTTTTGACGCCCTGGGTTCGTTCGGGTTCGGTCTTCAGACCTTCCTGCTGGGCCTGCCGGTCCACATAGAATTCGTCAAATGCCTCTATTTTTCGCGCCTGTCCAATCCTCTGGACATTACGACCGTGGGCAGCTACGAGACGAAGTTCTGGATCGGGTTCGATTTCTAAAAAATTCTTCCAAACCTCTTGAAATTCGAATTTGACGGTGCTATTATGGCCTCGCTTTCACGCTACCCATTCAGCAAATTCTGAGGGTTTTTGCGTTGTTTGACTTTTCCACAACTGTGGAAAATTCTGTGGAAATCTGAGCAGCCGGCATGGTGAAAAAAGACAAGACAAACCCCTGGCAGAAGGTTCTTCAGGCCCTGCAGAAAAAGGTCGACACCTCCAGCTTCGAGACCTGGTTCGAGCCGACGGTCTTTATCGGCCAGGAGAAGGATCAACTCTACGTCAAGGTCCCCAATTCCTACTTCAAGGATTGGCTGTCCTTCCATTATTCCGCCCTTATCAATGAGTGCACCCAGGCCATCCTGGGCAGGGGCTTGGAGATCAAGTACATTTTCGACGACAGCTCCTTCTCCTTCATGAGGCGCTCCCCGGAGGAGCGAAAAGCCCTGCACGGCGCCCTCCTCAATCCCAACCTCAACCCCCACTACATCTTCGAGAATTTTGTCGTCGGCTCCTGCAATCAGTTCGCCCACGCCGCCTCCACGGCCGTGGCCAAGAACCCCGGCAAGGCCTACAACCCGCTCTACCTCTACGGCGGCGCCGGCCTGGGCAAAACCCACCTCATGAACGCCATCGGCCACCGCGCTTTAAAGATAAACCAGAAGCTCAATATCCTGTACCTCACCACCGAAAAGTTTATGAACGACTTGATCAACCATCTGCAGTACGGCAAGATTCTCGACTTTCGTCAGAAATATCGCAGCGTGGACGTCCTGCTCATTGACGATATCCATGACCTTTCGGGACGGGACAGGACCAAAGAGGAATTTTTCCACACTTTCAATCATTTGTACGACAACCAGAAACAGATCGTCATTTCCAGCGACTGTCCTCCCAAGGAAATTCCCAACCTGGAGGAACGCTTCAGCTCCCGTTTTGAATGGGGCTTGATTGCCGACCTCAAGCCGCCCGACATCGAAACCCGCATCGCCATTCTCAAGAAAAAGGCCGAGTTGGAAGATTTCAGCCTGCCGGATGATATCGCCCTGTTCATCGCCGACAAGGTCCATTCCAATATCCGGGAGCTGGAGGGATATCTCCGCCGGGTCATCGCCTATTCCTCGCTTAAGGGCGTCAAGATCGATCTGGACCTGACTAAAGAGGCCCTCAAGAGTCTGTTGGAGTCCGAGGCCCATCAGGTCACCGTAGAAAAAATCCAGAAGATCATCTGCCATAAGTACAACATCAAGCTGGCCCAGTTGAAATCCAAGAACAATTCGCCCAAGGTGGCTTTTCCCCGCCAGGTGGCCATGTACCTGTCCAAAGAGCTGGCCAAGGTCTCCCTGCCGGAGATCGGCAAGAAATTCGGCGGGAAGCATCACACCACCGTCATCCACAGCGTTCGCAAGATCGATAAGCTCCGCTCCAAAAATCCCGAATTCAACAAAGAAATCAACAGCCTGATATCAACGTTCCAATAATGGAATCAGAAAGTTGGAAAGAATTTGCACAAATTCAATTGATTTATTCTTATATATTATTTAATCTTTAAATAAAGATAAAGAAATAAGAAGACACTGAGGAAAGGTGGAAAAATGAGATTCACGGTCATGAAAGAGACGATTTTAGAAGAACTTCAGCTCCTGCAGGGCATTGTGGAAAAAAGGACGACCATGCCCATTCTCCAGAACATTCTGGTCGTGGCCGCAGGCTCCACGGTGGAACTGGTGGGCACCGACCTGGAAGTGGGGCTGAGGACTCATTTTGAAACTCAGGTCGAGGAAGAGGGGGCGGTCACCATTTCGGGAAAAAAGATTTTTGAAATCGTCAAGTCTCTGGCCGATGGGGAAAAGGTGGCCTTCAAACAGAAGGGCGGACAGCAGATGGAGGTGACATCCGGCGAGAGCGAGTTTAAGGTCAACGTCCTGCCCAAGGATGATTATCCTCAAGTTCCCGAGCCGAAATTCGCCAAGAACATCATCTTCTCCCTGGAAACCTATAAAGAGATGATCGACCTGATCTCTTACGCCATCGCCCAGGAGCAACGGTATTATCTCAACGGAGCTTTGCTGAACATCACCAGCGGCTCCCTGGAGCTGGTCAGCACCGACGGACATCGGCTGTCCTATACGGCCACGCCCATCGAAAAGCTTAAATTGGAAAAACCCCTGAGCGTTATCGTGGCCAAAAAGACGCTGACCGAGATTAAAAAGACGGATGATCAGGACGTCGAGTTCGACCTCGACGAAAACAACCTGTTCTTCAAGGTCAAGAACAGGATCCTCATTTCCCGGATTATTGAGAGCAAGTTCCCCAACTATGATGCGGTCATTCCCAAGGATAATCCCCATTTTCTGACCCTGGAGAGAGAGCCGTTCACCCAGGCCATCCGCCGGGTATCGCTCCTGTCCACGGAAAGGTCCAAGGGCATCAAGTTTTTTATGGAGAAGGGGCAGCTGCGGCTCTTTTCCTCGAACCCCGAGATCGGGGAAGCCCGCGATAAACTGCCGGTCGAATACAAAGGCCCGGACCTGGAAATCGGTTTCAATTCCCAGTATCTCTTGGAGTTCTTGACCGCTATCCGCTCCGACAAGGTCCGTTTTGAGATCAAGGACGAGAACAGCGCGGCCCTGCTCAAGCCCGAACCGGAGAGCGGCATCACGTGTATGTACGTCCTGATGCCGATGAAGATATAGGGCCAGGGTGAAGGCTTCGGCTCCGGGCCGCGGTTTTTAACGCCGCGGAATCTCCCGATTTCTCGGCGCCTGCGCAACTCGCCCTCCTTCGGAAGGCTCGAACATGCTCGGCGGCCGACAATAAATGTCAGAATCCTTCGAAATCGGTCGATTCCGGGCTAAACCGCTCATGTCGCCTAAGCTCTTCACCCTGGCCCCGGTCTGAAACAAGATATTTTTTTGGCCATATTGACTTTTGTCTGAATTTAATCTACAAAGTCTATCTCATTTATCTCCTTTTTATGGAGATGAGGCGAGGGACTGGCCCGATGACCCTCAGCCAACCCCTTCGGCCGAGAAGGAAGGTGGCAAAGCCAGAGTCAGGTGAAGCCTGACGACGATAAGCGAGGAGGCGCTGGCGGCGTCAACCCTGACTCTCCTTTGGGGCCAGCCCCCGTCTGTGAAAGGAGAAACGAACATGCCGAAGAAATACTTTTTCACCTCCGAATCCGTAACCGAGGGGCACCCGGACAAAATTTGCGACCAGATCTCGGACTCCATCCTGGATGAAATGCTGAAGCAGGACCCCGAATCGCGGGTGGCGGTGGAATGCCTGGTCACCACCGGCAGCGTCCATGTGGCCGGAGAAGTGACCACGAACGCCTACGCCGATATCCAGAAAATCGTCCGCAGCACGCTGCGCTCCATCGGCTACACCGACCCCGAGTTCGGGATCGACTATCTCGATGCCGGGGTCTGGGTGTCCATCCACGGCCAGAGCCCGGATATCGCCCGGGGCGTCAACGGGGCTCAGGAGAAAGAGCAGGGAGCCGGCGACCAGGGCATGATGTTCGGCTTCGCTTGCCAGGAAACTCCCGAGCTGATGCCCTTTCCCATCATCATGGCTCACCGGCTGTGCCTGAAATTGGCCGAGGTGCGTAAGCGGGGGACGGTGGCCCAGCTCGGCCCGGACGGCAAGTCGCAAGTCACCGTCGAGTACGAGGACGGCAAGCCCAAGCGGATCGACGCCGTGGTCATCGCCCAGCAGCACCTATCTTCCCTGGATGAAGAATTGCTGCGCCGGGAGATCATGGACAAGGTGGTCAAGCCCGTTTGCGGAAATTACTTGGACGACAGGACCAAATACCATATCAACGCCACGGGCAAGTTCGTCATCGGCGGGCCCGAGGGCGACACCGGAGTGACCGGCCGCAAAATCATCGTGGACACCTACGGCGGCATGGGGCGCCACGGCGGCGGCTCTTTTTCCGGCAAGGACCCCTCCAAGGTGGACCGCTCGGCGGCTTACTGCTGCCGCTATATCGCCAAGAACATCGTGGCCGCCGGCCTGGCCGAACGCTGCGAGGTCCAGGTGTCCTACGCCATAGGCCTGGCCGAGCCGGAAAACGTCTTCGTCGAGACCTTCGGCACGGCCCGCATCCCCGATGAAAGAATCATCGAGCTCATCCGAGAGCACTTTCCCCTTAAGCCCGCCGATATCATCCGCCATCTGAAGCTGAAGAGGCCCATCTACCGCAAAACGGCGGCCTACGGGCATTTCGGCCGCCTTGATCCCGACTTCACTTGGGAGTTGACCGACAAAGCTGACATCCTGCGCCGGGCCTTGAAATGAACCCCGGTTCGCCTCGGCCGGCCGCGGAGCGCTCGGGAAGCGCATGATTTCAACCGGGCGCGTGCGGAGCAGGCCTCGGAATATCGTTCTTTTCCTCTTGTCCGCCGTTCTCCTCTGGCTCGGGGCAGAAAGCGCTCCGGCCCAGGAGAAAGAAGACAACGGATTTTTTTTCGTCGGCCTGAATGCGGCCGGCGGATCCTTCCGGGGCGACGTGGACGGCAGCCTTATCCTGTGGCATTTTGAAAAGGCGTTTTTTGTTCCCGACCTGAGAGAGGAAAGCTTGCTCGGCCTGAGCATCGGCCGGCAGTGGGAAGGCGGGGCCTGGGAGGCCGCCTATGCCCAGGCCTCGGGGGTGGCTTCTCTGCCCGGGGATAGAAGCGGGGCTTTCAGTATCAGCTGGCTGGAAGTCCGCGGTAAAACCCTGTTCATCAAACGAAGCCCGGTCCATCCTTACATGCTTATCGGCTTCGGCTTTCCCTGGCTGCGTGTCGAGGACGGCGCGCAGTTGGGCGGACTGACACAGGCGGCTTCCTACGTCGGGGCCGAGATCGTCCTGGGCGCCGGCGCCCAGGTGGGCCTGGGCTCCAGGCTTTTTTTTAACGCCGGTGTCGGATACCGCTATCTCTGGTTCCTTTACACTTGGGGCGGGGGCAAAGGCCGGGACATCAGCCATTTGATCAGCGGACAGAGCGGCGCTCAAATGGGCCGGCCCCTCAGGGCCTCCAGCCTGAGCTGGGAGGCCAGCCTGGCCGTCAGGCTTTAATAAAGCGGCCAAGCTGAAAGGTACGGCAAGGAAATTCAGCTTGACACCTTGACCGATTTTATTTATTCATGGGGTAGACAAACACGTTCTCCGGGCGATGCGCCTTGAGCCGGTGCAGGGGCAAGGCCAAACCCGCCGAGGAGGCCCATGGACATCACTCTCCGCCAAGTCAGCGACAAGAGCGACCTTAAGAAGTTCATCTTTTTGCCCGAAGAGATCCATGCCGGGCATACCACCTGGGTCCATCCTATTTATATGGACGAACGCAACTATTTTAACCCCAACAAGAACCGGGCTTTTTCCTACTGCGACACGCTGCTCCTCCTGGCCTTTGAGGGCCAGGCGCTCCGCGGCCGGGCCATGGGCATTATCAATCGCCGCTATAACCAGGAGCGAAACGAAAAAACGGCCCGCTTCGGCTATCTGGAGACATACCAGGACCCGCGCCTGGTGGAGGCGCTCCTGGGCCGCGTGGAAGCCTGGGCCCGCGGGCTGGGCATGACCAAAATCATCGGGCCCTACGGTTTCTCCGACCAGGACCCGGAAGGCTTCCAGATCGAAGGGTTTGAACATCGGGCCACCATCGCCACCTACCACAACTACTCCTGGATGCCGGCCCTGGTCGAAGGCCTGGGCTACGGCAAGGATATTGACTATTATGTTTACACACTGGAGGTTCCCGACAAGATCCCCGAGCTCTACCGGAGGATTAATGAGCGCATCCAGAAGCGGGGGAACTTCGAGATCATCGAATTCCGCAAAAAGAAGGAGATCAAGCCTTGGATCCGGCGCGTCCTGGGGCTGATGAACGAATGCTACTCCCAGACCAACATCTACGGCTACAGCCCCCTGGACGAGAAAGAAATGGACGCCCTGGCCAAGCGCTACCTCCCCGTCCTGGACGTGCGTTTCGTCAAGGTGGTCATACGGGGGGACGAGATCGTCTCGTTCATCATTGCCATACCGGATATGGCCGGGGGGATCAAGGCCGCCCGCGGCCGGCTTTTCCCCCTGGGCTTCCTGAAAATCCTCCGGGCGGCCAAGAAGACCAAACAGCTCGACCTGCTCCTAGGCGCCGTCAAGGACAAGTACCGGGGCATGGGCCTGGATGCGCTGATGGGCATGAAAATGCTTATCTCCGCCCAGGAGGCCGGGATGAAGATCCTCGACACTCATCATGAGATGGAAGCCAACGTCCGGGTCCGGGCCGAGATGGAGCGGATGGGCGGCCGCCTGTATAAAAAGTACCGCGTCTACAAGAAAGCGCTGGCCTGAGCCTCCGGCCGAACTCTCTATTTCGCCTCAGCCCAATTGATGCCCCAGCTCAGGCGGACCTTGAGGGGCACGGCCAGCCTGAAGATGTTCTCCATCTTTTCCTTGATCAGAGGCGCTACCCGGGAGGATTCTTTGTCCGGCACCTCGAAGACGAGCTCGTCGTGCACCTGGAGGATCATCCGCGCGCCGAAGTCCTGCTCCCGCAGCGACCGCCAGACCTCGATCATGGCTTTTTTCATCAGGTCGGCGGCCGTGCCCTGGACGGGCGTGTTGAGGGCGATGCGTCGGCCGGTCTGCTGGGCGTTTTTATCCTTGAGCTGAAGCTCGGGCACCTGGCGCTGCCGGCCGAAGAGGGTCACGGCGGTGCCCGTTTTTTTGGCTTTCTCGACCTCGGCCTCCAGGAACTCCCGCACCTTGGGGTGCTTCTCGTAGTAGCGGTCGATGAAGTCTTGGGCCTCGGCGTTGGAGGTCCCCAGCTCGCGGGCCAGGGAGAAGGCCGAGGCGCCGTAGATGATGCTGAAGTTGATGATCTTGGCCCGGCGGCGCTGTTCCTCGGCCGAGACCGTCGAGCTTTCGCCGAACACACGGCGGGCGGTCTCGGCATGAATATCCAGGTCTTTGAGGAAGGACTCGATCAAGGCCGGGTCTTGAGATAGGTGGGCCAGCACGCGGAGCTCGATCTGCGAATAGTCGGCCGCTAAAAAAATGTGCCCCGGGTCCGGGATAAAGGCTTGCCGGAAACGCCGGCCCATCTCGCCCCGGGCGGGGATGTTCTGCAGGTTGGGCTCGGAGCTCGACAGGCGGCCGGTGGCCGTCACGGTCTGATTGTAAGAGGTGTGGACGCGCCCCGTCTCGGGGTTGACCAGCTCCGGGAGGGAGTCGGCATAAGTGGACTTGAGCTTGGCCAGCTGACGGTATTCGAGGGCGTGCTGGGCCACCGGCGAGAGAGGAGCCAGGTCCTGCAGGACGTCGAAGGAGGTCGAATAGCCTTTGGTGATTCTGGTCTTCCTGGCCGAGGGCAGGTTCATTTTTTCGAAAAGAACCCGGCCGAGCTGGCGGGGGGAGTTCAGGTTGAACTCCAGTCCGACGAGCTCGAAAATCTTCTTCTCCAGCCGCTTCATCTCCGCGGCCAGCTCCTGAGAAAGAGGCTTGAGCACCTGAAGATCGACCCGGACGCCGCTTCTCTCCATATCGGCCAGGACCTCGATCAGCGGCTGCTCGAGATCCCGATAAAGACGGTCAAGGCCTTTTTCCTGGACCCGGGTCCACAGCAGCCGGCTGAGCCGGAGAGCCAGGTCGGCATCCTGGCAGGCGTAGGGGGCCGTCTTGTCCACGGCCACGGCGTTCAGGGTGGCTTCCTCCTTGCCTTTGCCCGCCACCTCGGCATAGGAAATGGCTTGCAGGCCGAGATAGGAAAGGGCCAGCTTCTCCTTGTTATGCTTTCCCCAGTTCGGTTCCAGAAGATAAGACAGGACCATGCTGTCCAGGTCGATGCCCCGCAGCTCCACTCCCTCGCGCCGCAAAACGAGGGCATCGTATTTGATGTTTTGCCCGATCTTGCGAATGGAAGAAGAGGTCAGAACTTCCTGGAGCGCGGCCAAGGCTCTCTTTACCTGGACCTGGGCCGGCGCTCCTGGGTAGTCGTGACGCAGGGGCAGATAGAAGGCTTCTCCCGGCTTAACCGAGAACGACATCCCGACCAGCCGGGCCCGGATCGGGTCGGGACTGTCCGTCTCCGTGTCCAGGGAGACAAAGCCCTCTTTCTTGATCCTCTGGACAAGCCGGCCCAAGGCCGCTTCATCTTGGATCAGACGGTAGTCCAGGGGAATGTCCTCGGCGGGCTTGGAGACCTCGCTCAGGAGCGAAAAAAATTCGAGTTCCTGGAAGAGGGCGGAAAGCGCCCCGGTATCTGGTTCGGACAGAACGAAGGCTTCCAAGTTGAAGTCGAGGGCCAGGCCCCGCTCGATAGTGACCAGCCTCCGGCTCAGCTCCAACTTGTCCAGGTTGGCTTTGATGGCTTCGCGCACGCGGGGATTTTTTATCTTGTCCAGGTTCTTGAGCAGCTTGTCCAGGGAGCCGAACTCGGCGATGAGGTTCTTTGAAATTTTTTCACCGACCCCCGGCACTCCGGGAACGTTGTCCGAGGGATCGCCCCACAGGCTCAGGATGTCCGTCACCTGGGATGGCTTGACGCCGAAAAGTTCCTGTACGCCGGCCTCATCCAGATAAACCTCTTTGGCCGGGTTATAGACCACGACCGTTCCGTCCACCAGCTGGAGCAGGTCCTTATCGGTGGAGATGATGACCGAGGGGACGCCGCGCTCGGTGGCCTGGCGGGTCAGGCTTCCCAGAACGTCGTCCCCCTCATATTCGGGGTACTCGAAAAGGGGGATATGATAGGCCTGCAGAATCTTTTTCAGGACGGGCACTTGAACTTGCAGGTCCTCGGGCATGGGCTTGCGGTTGGCTTTATAGTCCGGGTAGGCTTTGTGCCGGACGGTCGGGCCCTTGACGTCAAAGACCACCCCCAACAAGTGCGGCTTCTCCTGGTCGATGAGCTTCCGCAGCGTGAGCAGGAACCCGTAGATGGCGTTGGTGGGGAAGCCCTTGGAGTTAGCCAGCCGCTTGATGGCGTAGTAGGAGCGGTAGAGAAGAGAGTTCCCGTCGATGACGAAAAGTTTTTTAGCTCCCTCTTTCATTCCCCGCCTTCTCGTTCGGAGGGGCTGAGGAAGTGATCGAACCGGCCGGTCTGGATGTCACCCACAATGGCCCGGTGCTGCTCTTTCATGAGCTTCAGGACCCTCTCCTGGAGGTCGGGGCTGTCGAGATGGGAGTAGTAGAACGATTTTCGGGAAGTGAGGAGCTGGCCGGCCTTGTAGATCAGGGATTCGACATAGCCGGAGGCCGGCCCGAAATCCTGAGTCTGGATATAGAATACGGCGCCCTTGTGGCGAATTTCGTTGCTCAGGCCTTTCATGATGTCCTATTATACTCCCGTCTCCAACCGCTTTTTCAAGCCCTTTTCTTTATTCTATATGGGTACTGCATTTTTTTCCGCCGCGGGGGGGGAGCATCTCTTTTTCCGTGACATCTGCACATTTCGCCAGTCACCACGGAAAAAAAGATACAGTCTCCCGCGGCTTGGTTTGACATCCGAAGGCAAAATGGTATAATAAGCTAATTTTTGAGGGAAAAAAATGCGAATCGATATAGATAAATTGACCGAACAGGGTCTCAAGGTCGATCGCGACTTCGATTTTTTGAGCGAGGACCTCGTCGAGGAGGAAGCCGTTTTCCTCCAGCCGGTCCATGCCCGGCTCGAAGCCAAGAAGGTCGGCCTGGAGATCCTGATCAAGGGGCGGCTGACCGCGCGGCTGAGCTTCGTCTGCAGCCGGTGCCTGATGCCCTTCGACTACCCGGTGGACTCCACCTTTGACCTGGTCTATCTGCCCGGTGACCTCGAGGAAGCCAAGGAGGAGCTGGCCGAGGAAGATCTGGAGCGGGGCTATTTCTACCATCGCAGCTTTGACCCGCAGGAGATCGTCCTGGAACAGCTCAACCTGACCTTCCCGGTGAAGCCGCTCTGCTCCAAGGACTGCGAGGGGATTTGCCCGGTCTGCGGCAAGGTGCGCCCCGAGGGCGGCTGCGCCTGCACCATCCGGGAGAGCGACCCCCGACTGGTCAAGATCAAAAATCTCAATAAGAGTTGAGTGTCCCATGGCCAACCCCAAGAGACGTCATTCCCCTTGCCGCAAAGGCAAACGCCGGGCGCATGATGCGCTCACCCTGCCGACCTTTTCCTTGTGCTCCAACTGCGGTTCACCCAAGCTCCCCCACCGGGCCTGCCCGCAGTGCGGTTTCTACAAAAGCCGTCAGGTGATCTCCGAGACTGAAGAATAAAACAAGAGGATTCCATGCGAATCGCGGTTGACGCCATGGGCGGAGACTACGGTCCCCGGGTGACCGTTGAAGGCGCCCTGAGTGCCGCCCATGATTTTGGACTGGAAGTGCTTCTGGTCGGCGTCCGGGACCTCATTGCCGAGGAAGTCCGGCGGCTGGGCGGGCCGGAGGCCGGGGTGACTATCATCGACGCGCCGGAGGCCATCGGTATGAGCGAAGGGCTGCTCTCTTTCCGCCGCAAGAAACGATCCTCCATCCGCATCGGCGCCCAGCTGGTCAAGGAAGGCCGGGCCGATGCCCTGGTCAGCACCGGCAATACGGCCGCCGTGGTCAGCATCTCCCAGAAGACGCTGGGTGCCTTGCGGGGAGTGGACCGGCCGGCCCTGGCCCTGTTGGTGCCCACCCAGAAGGGCTTGACCCTGCTCATCGACGTGGGGGCCAACGCCAACTGCCGGCCCCATAACCTGGAGCAGTTCGCGGTGATGGGACGGATCTTCATGGAGAACGTGCTGGGCCTGCCCCAGCCGCGCATCGGCTTGATGAGCATCGGCGAGGAGAAGACCAAGGGCAACGAACTGACCAAAGCCGCCTTTGAGCGGCTGGAGGCTGCGTCCCTGAACTTTATCGGCAATGTCGAGGGCAAGGATATTTATTCCGGCAAAGCCGACGTCATCGTCAGTGACGGGTTCACCGGAAACGTGGCCCTCAAGGTCTCGGAGGGCCTGGTGGAGAACATGCTGATCATGGCCCGGAGCGAAATCGCCCGCAACCTGCTGGCCAAGGTGGGCTTCTTCCTGATGCGGCGCCACCTGCGGCGCCTGTTCCGCAAGCTGGACTACGCCCAATACGGAGGCGCTCATCTGTTGGGAGTCAACGGCGTGTGCATTATCGGCCATGGCCGGTCGAACCCCACCGCCGTGCGCAACGCCGTCCGCCTGGCCCGGGAGTACGTGCGGAAGGGGGTCACCGAGAAGATCCGGAGCGAGATCGGCCGGCTGGCTCGGGTGACGGAAGGGATAAAAGCCTGACATGTCGCTGGAGGGGAAGGTTTCAATCGTCACCGGCGCTTCGCAGGGCATCGGCCAGGCCATTGCCCTGGAGCTGGCCGCTGCCGGCGCGGCCGTCCACCTGGTGGACATTCAACTGGAGAAACTGAATGAGGTGGCCGGCCGGGTGCGGAGCGCGGGCGGGCAGGCTTCGGTCCACGCCGCCGATGTGGCCCAGGCCGGCCAGGTCGAAGCCGTAGTCCAGGCCGTGCTGGCCGGACACAAGCGCATCGATCATCTGGTCAACAACGCTGGAATCACCCGCGACAACCTGCTGATGCGGATGAAAGAGGAGGAGTGGGACGCCGTCCTGGAGATCAACCTCAAGGGCGCCTTCCTTTTTTCCAAAGCCGTCATCCGGCCGATGATCAGCCAGCGTTCCGGCCGGATCGTCAATATGGCCTCGGTGGTGGGCCTGATGGGCAACGCCGGCCAGGCCAACTACGCCGCCTCCAAAGCGGGGCTCATCGGCTTCTCCAAATCGTTGGCCCGCGAGGTGGCCTCGCGGGGCATCACCGTGAACTGCCTGGCCCCGGGCTACATCGCCACCCCCATGACCGAGCGATTGCCCGAGGAGGTCAAGCGGGCGTTCCTGGAAGTGATCCCCATGAAAAGGTTCGGCACGCCCGAAGAAGTGGCCCGGATTGTTCTGTTCCTGCTGTCGGACGCAGCGGCCTACATCACCGGACAGGTACTTGGCGTCAGCGGCGGGATGTACATGTAAATCCCAATGTCTAAATTTGCATGAGGAGGACTGCTATGCCAATGACAAGAGACGAGCTGCTTTCCAAGATGCGGACCATCATCGCCGACAAGCTGAGCATCAGCGAGGGCCAGGTCAATGAGAATGCGTCCTTCATCGAGGACCTGGGAGCCGACTCCCTGGACACCGTTGAGCTGGTCATGGCCCTGGAAGATGAGTTCGGGCTGGACATCCCCGACGAAGATGCCGAGAAAATGACCACTGTCAGCAAGGCCATGGACTACGTCATCAGCCACGCCAAATAAAGCTTCAACCTCTCCCCAACCGTCCAGTGACGCTATGAGCTCTGCTCGATGCCCCTCTTCCGGCCGGCGAGTGGTCATCACCGGGCTTGGCCTGGCCACTCCCCTGGGCCTGGGCACGGCTGCCAACTGGGAAGCCCTGCTCCACGGCCGCAGCGGGATTGGGCCCATCACCCGCTTTGATGTGACCCGCTATGCCACCCGCTTTGCCGGCGAGGTCAAGGGTTTCGACCCGCTCCAGTTCATCGACCGCAAGGAGGTCCGCAAGATGGACCTCTTCATCCAATTTGCCCTGGCCGCGGCGGAGCTGGCCGTCCAGGACGCGGCCATTCCCCGTGAGCGCCTGGCCAGCGAGCGCTGCGGGGTGTATGTCGGGTCGGGCATCGGCGGCATCGGCTCGATCGAGGAGACGCACAAGGTGCTTCTGGAGAAAGGGCCCGGCCGGGTCTCGCCCTTCTTCCTCATCCAGACCATCATCAATGAGGCCTCGGGACAGATCTCGATTCGCTTCCGGGCCAAGGGGCCCAATTCGGCCACGGCCACGGCCTGCGCCACCAGCTCCCACTCCATCGGCGACTCTTTCCGCATCATCAGCCGGGGTGACGCGGATATCATGCTGGCCGGAGGCGCGGAAGCGCCCATCACTCCCCTCAGCCTGGCCGGGTTCAGTTCCATGAAAGCCCTCTCCGAGCGCAACGATGAGCCCGAGCGCGCCTCGAGGCCGTTTGACGCCCAGCGCGACGGGTTCGTCCTGGCCGAGGGCGCCGGGGTTCTCATCCTGGAGGAACTGGGCGCGGCCCTGCGGCGCAACGCCCGGATCTACGCCGAGGTGGTGGGCTACGGCATGACCAGCGACGCCTTCCATGTCACTCAGCCGGCGCCCGACGGGGACGGCGCGGCCCGGGTCATGAAGGCCGCCTTGGACGACGCCGGGGTGGACCCCTCCCTGGTGACCTATATCAACGCCCACGGCACCTCCACCCTCTTCAACGACAAGACCGAGACCCTGGCCATCAAGCGGGTCTTCGGCGGCCACGCCTACCGGATCGGCGTCAACTCCACTAAGTCCATGACCGGCCATTTACTGGGCGCCACCGGAGCCGTGGAAGCGGCCTATACCGCCCTGTGCCTCCTGCACCGGGTTATGCCCCCCACCATCAATTATGAAAATCCCGACCCCGATTGCGATTTGGACTATGTCCCCAATACCCCGCGAGCGGCGGAGGTCGTTTACGGGATGACCAATTCCTTCGGGTTCGGCGGGACCAACGGATCCCTGCTGCTGAAACGATACGACGGCTGAAGCCGCCGCTCCGGCTGGTTCAACCGTTTGAAGCTTCGCCCTAAGAATAAGGAGGGTGGCGTGAACATATTCGTCTTCGTCAAGCGCGTTCCCGACACGGAATCAAAGATCAGGGTCGACCAGG
>JBAVVA010000220.1:0-7894 GCA_049697055.1 Candidatus Aminicenantales bacterium | reverse complement strand
GCATAGCGCTGAATTGAAAGGCGCCGGCATACCATTGCGGCCGGCTGAAGGCCGAAACGGTAACGGCCATCTGTTTGGCTTCGACCAAAAGCTTGTAGAGCCGTCCCGTCCCCCCACCGCCAATGCGGCGGCCGAACCCGCCGAACCCCCCGCCTCCACCCAAGCCGAGCACGTCGGCCAGGACGGCCAGGGCGGCCGTGTCGGAGTTGCCTTCCGGCGGGGTATGAAACATTATCTGCAGGCTGGTCGGGGCGAACCCCTCCCCGTACATCCGTTTTTCGGAGTATTGGGGAGGCTCGCCGGTCCGGATGGGCTCAACATCCGGACCCTTGGGGATGCGGCCGAAGTATACCTCGGCCAGGCGGATGATGTTCTGGGGGTCAAAATTGCCGACATAAACGGCCACTGCATTGTTGGGCACATAATAGCGGTTGTGAAAATCGATGAGGTCGGGCTTGGCCACCTTGCGGAGGTCGTCCATCCAGCCGACAACGCTCCAGTGGTAAGGGGAGGCGGCATAAAAGGCGGCGTTGACCTGTTCGATGAACAAGTAGCCCGGCCTGTTTTCGCTCAGGCGCCGCTCCTCCATGATCACGTCTTTTTCGGAGTAAAACTCGCGGAAATAGGCGTTCATCATCCGGTCGGACTCCAGGAGCATGTGCAGCTCGACCTTGTTGGAGGGTAGGGTCACATAGTAGCCCGTGTTCTCGTTGCCGGTCGAGGCGTTGATGGCCGTGCCCCCGTTTTTCATCAGCACGGTCCACAGGTCGTCCTTTATAATGAAGGCCTTCTCGGCCTTGGCCAACTCGTCGTATTCCTTCTGCCATTGGGTCAGTTTCTGTTTGTCGCCGCCGTCCGCCCTCCAGAATTTCTGGCGGTAGGTCTTGTCCATGAGCGCGTCGATCTGTTTGTCGAGGGCTTCATCCTTGGCGAAATCCGAAACTCCCATCACTTGGGTTCCTTTGAACATCATGTGCTCATGGATGTGGGCCAGGCCGGTTGTCCCCGGCCGTTCGTTGATCGAGCCGACTTTGTAATAGACATGGCAGACGAGGCGCGGAACGCCGGGCATCTGGACCATCAGGATTTTCATCCCGTTGGGAAGCAGGTGTTCCTTGACGTCGAGCTTGACCTCGGCGGCTGCAACCAGCGAGGCCAAGGCCAGCAGGGTGAAGAGAAGGACAAGGGCGCGTTTCATACGGTTGTCTCCTTATTGGTGGGGATTGAACTTGCCCGAGACCATCCGCGCATTTTCATGGGCTGGCATGTTTCTATGCCGTTCTCAATTGAACACATATGATTGTTCAACTCGGGTAAAAAGTCAAATCCGCGTCTATCGTCGTAAGCATCTCCTTTTCTATGATGAGAACTCATTCGGCTTGGGGATTGGCCTCGCTCGCTGGCCGGATTTTTTACGCCATTCCTTGCGCTCTTCTCGGGGGCTGCGCTACTCCGACCTCTCCGAAGACGTCGTCGAGCTCCCCCTTTATTGTCAAAGGGGGATGGGGGGATTAATAAAATATTGCAAAAAGCTGGAGGGCGTCTTCGGCGCGCTCAAACATGCTCGCCAGCCGGCAAGGAGAATGCCGGAAACCCTCGAAGAGCGCTTCGGAAGGGCTAAATCCGGCCTGATGCTCGCTCCGGCCAATACCTAAGCCTTTGCTTTTTTTACTATGGGTCTTACACATTCAGAGGTGATTCCTACATCGTCCCACCCGAGGGAGCGAGGCGAAATACCTTTGTGATAGAATAATTGGCTATGAACCTCGAGTCATTCTATCCGCCTGGAGTCTGAAATGAAAAGAAAATTCATGCCCCACAGCCTTTGGCCGGTGTTGATCCTGGCCGCGGCCTTTGTTTTAGTCCCGGCTGAAGCCGGAAACGTCCGGGCAGTTCCCCCGGCCGACTCCCGCGACCTGGTTTTGTTCACCGCTGGGGGGCTGGAGCGGCTCGGCGGGTTCGAGACCGAAAGCGCCGTCCGCTGGCGCGCTGTCCAAATAAACCCCGCCCTCGGGCAATCAGACGGGGTCCATCTCGGAGACCGGCTGTGGGTGACTCCCTTCGTCGACAGGACCTATGTGGCGGTCGTCGATCGAGTCGAAAGGGACATCAACGGCGTGCTGGCCGTCCGCGGCCGGGTCGACGGCTGGGACTATGCCACTATTCTGCTTTCAAGCCGGGGGGAGCAGACCCTGGGAACCTTGAGCCTGCCGGAGCTGGGGTTGGAATTCGAAATCCGCCCCGCGACGCGCGCCCAGGGACATATGGTCCTGGAGGTGAATTCCCGAAACAGGGACGTCCTGGAGGAAGCGCCTGCGCTCGAACCTCCGGTTACGGAATCGGAAAGATGGCCCCGCCTCCAGTCTCCTGAAGCCTCCAGCGCTCCGTCCGTGGAAACACGCCTCGACATCATGGTCGTTTACACGCCGGCGGCGCGCGATTGGGCGGCCAGCCGCGGCGGGATCGACCTCATCATCAGCCAAGATATTCAGAAAGACATTCTGTCTCTGCAAAACAGCGGCCTGGACATCACCGCCCGGCTGGTGCACTCCGCTCTCATCAATTATCAGGAAAGCGGCGATTCGGGCAATGACCTGACGCGCCTGCAGGATACGGACGAGGGGTTCATGGATGAAGTCCATCAATGGCGGAATTCATACAGCGCCGACTTGGTTCAGCTCATGGCCCTGGTCAATGACGTCGGGGGCATCGGCTACTTGATGAACAGAACTTCCGGCAACCCCACCTATGCCTTCTCTCTGGTCCGTGTCCAACAATCGGGCTGGACCTACACCTCTATCCACGAGCTCGGCCACAACCTGGGCTGCGGTCACCGCAAAGACCAGGCCGTGCAGCCGGGGCCGGGGCTGTTCTCCTATTCCGCGGGCTGGCGCTGGATCGGGAATGACGGTAACAGGTACTGTTCGATCATGTCCTACGAAGATGACTGGGATGGAAATAGGGTGACCCGGGTCCCTTATTTTTCCAGCCCCCTGATCTATTACCTGGGCGCGGCCGTCGGAGATGCCATAAACGCCGACAACACCCGGACGATAAAACAAACTGGGCCCATCGCCGGCGCCTACCGCAAGAGACAGACCCCCAGGCGCTAAGCGAAATACCGCGGAGGCGGGTTCAGGCCTTGGACTCAGCGGCCTTAACGGCTTCGGTAAGGAGCGCCTCCTGCTCCAGGATTTTTTTCAGGTCATTCATGAAGCGGGCCGCTTCCGCTCCGTCGACGACCCGGTGGTCGAAGGACAGGCAGATGGGAAGGGTCTTCTGCACCACGATACGGCCATTATCGACCCGCGGCCGGTCGGCGATCTTGAGGGTGGCCAGGATGGCCACCTCGGGATAATTGATGATGGGTGTGGCGGCTTCCCCGCCGATCATGCCCACGTTGGTGATGGAGAACGTCCCCCCTTTGAGGTCGGCCAGGTCGAGCGTTCGGCCACGGGCGGCCTCGGCCAGGGCCTGGATCTCCCGGGCGATGCCCTCCAGGCTCTTCACGTCGGCCCCTTTCAGCACTGGCACGATGAGCCCGTCGGGGACATCCACGGCGATGCCGATATTGTAATACTTCTTGATGATGATCTCTTCCTCAGCGTCGTCCAGCGTGGCGTTGAACATAGGATGGAGCTTGAGCGCAGCGACCAGGGCCTTGACGATGAAAGGCAGGTAAGTGAGCTTGATTCCTTGAACCTCCGGCTTCATCTTTTCCCGGAGCCGGTCCAGGGCTGAAGCATCGGCCTGGTCAAAGTGGGTGACGTGGGCGGCCTTGGACACCGACTCGGCCATCCTCTTGGCCGTGGCCCGCCGGACTCCCCGCAGGGGTAACCGCTCGACGGAGCCGTAGAAATCGAACTTGGTTTTGACCTTGAGCGCCGGGCTGGGGGCGGCCGCTTTCTTCGGGGCAGCTTCGACATCCTCTTCTGTGATCCGGCCGCCGGGCCCGGTGCCCGGGATGGCCGCCAGGTCAAGGCCGAGGTCGTGGGCCATCTTCCGCACTTTGGGCGTGGCCAGGATCCCCGCTCCGGCGGAGGGAGCCGGCCGGGCAAGGCCGGGCTCAGCCGCCGCAGCCCGGCCTTTCGGCGCAGCGGCCGGCACGGCGGCGGGGACAGCTTCCTCCGGCTTCTCCCCCTTCTCCCCCACGGTGATGAGGACCTGGCCCACCTTGACGATGTCCTTCTCCCGGGCATGGAGCTTCAGAACCGTTCCAGCATAGGGAGAAGGCATTTCCACAATGGCTTTGTCCGTCTCGACCTCGGCTATGGGCTGGTCGGCTTTGATCTCGTCCCCTTCCTTTACCAGCCAGCGGACGACCTCGCCCTCGGTGATCCCCTCCCCCACATCCGGGAACTTGAACTGTTTAGCCATTTTCAGAACTCCATGAGTCTTTGGATGCTCTGCCAGACCTGTTCGGAATTGATATAGTACAAGTCTTCACTCTTGGACAGGGGGACGGTGATGTCCTCGCCGGTGACCCGCAGGACCGGCGCCTCCAGGTTCAGCAAGGCCTTCTCGGCCAGAAGGGCGGCCAGCTCGGCGGCCAAGCCGCAGGCCCTGGGCGCCTCCTGCACGATCAAGGCCCGGCCCGTTTTTTTGACCGAGGCCAGGACGCTCGCCTCGTCCAGCGGCGCCAGCGTCCGCAAGTCCAGGATCTCAACCGAGTGTCCCGCCTTTTCAGCCGTCTCCGAAGCCTGGACGGCCAGGGGGACCATCGCTCCCCAGGCGATGAGCGTCAGGTCGCGGCCTTCTCTGACCAGCCGCGCCCGGCGCAGGGGGACTACGTAGGGCTCCTCGGGAATATCCTGTTTCTCGGCCCGGTAGAGACGGGACGGTTCGAGAAAGAGCACCGGGTCTTCACTGCGGATCGCAGAGGCGAGCAGCCCTTTGGCTTCGTAAGGCGTCGAGGGAACGACCACCGTCAGGCCGGGGATCTGACAGAAAAGCGCCTCCGTGCTCTCCGAATGGTGCTCCAGGGCCTTCACCCCGGCGCCGTAGGGAGTGCGGATGACGAGGGGAACGGTGAAGCGTCCCCGGGTCCTGTTCCTGAGCCGGGCCGCATGGGAGATGATCTGGCTGAAAGCGGTATAAATGAACCCCATGAACTGGATTTCGGCCACCGGCCGGAGGCCGAAGGCGGCCAGGCCTATCGAGACGCCGACGATGCCGGATTCGGCCAGGGGCGTATCCAGCACCCGCTCGGCCCCGAACTTGTGGAACAGCCCGTCGGTGATCCGAAACACGCCTCCGTCCTGGGCCACATCTTCGCCCAGGACGATGACCCGGGGATCCCTGTCCATTTCCTGGGCCAGGGCCATGTTCAGGGCCTGGGCCATGGTGGCGATCATGATTGACCCTCCCGGGGCGAACCCTTGAGGGCAGCCAGCTGCTCCTGGAGCTGAGGAGGCATTTCTTTGAAGGTGTGGACGAATATGTCTTCAGCCGCGGGCGGAGGAACGCTCTCGGCCCTGGACACGGCCTCCTCCACCTCCCGAGCCGCCCGCTCCTGTAGGTCGCTTTCGAATTTCGCGTTCCATAGCCCTTTGACCTTGAGGGTGGCCTGAAATCTCAACAAGGGGTCCTTCTTCTCCCACTCCTTGACCTCGGCCTCGGGGCGGTACTTGCTGGCGTCGTCGGAGGTGGTGTGGTGGCCCATGCGGTAGGTCAAGGCCTCGATGAGCGTCGGGCCGTCGCCGCGGCGGGCGCGCTCCCGGGCCTCTCGGACAACGGCCAGGACGGCCAGAACGTCGTTGCCGTCCACGGCCACCCCCGGGAAGCCGTAGGCCAAGGCCTTCTGGGCGATGGTCGCCGAGGCTGTCTGGCGGGAGCGCGGCGTGGAGATGGCCCACTGGTTGTTGTAGCAGACGAACACGTTGGGCGTCCGGAAAACGCCGGCGAAGTTCAAGGCCTCGTGGAAATCTCCCTCCGAGGTGGCCCCGTCCCCGAAGGTGCAAACGACGGCTATCGGCTTTTTCTGCAGCCGGGCTCCCAGCCCGGCGCCTACGGAATGGGGGATCTGGGAGGCGACCGGGATGGCCAGGGGAAAGAGGTTCAAGCCCTCCGGAGTTCTCATGCCCGCCTCATTGCCCATCCAATAAAGATAATAGTCGGCCAGCGGATAGCCGAGAGTGAGATACAGCCCCAGGTCTCGAAAGTAGGGAAAGGCCCAATCCTCCTTATGAAAAGCGAAGGCCGTCCCCACCTGGCAGGCTTCGTGCCCCAGCCCCGGCGCATAAGTTCCCAGCCGGCCCTGGCGCTGGAGCTTGACAGCTTTCTGGTCGGCCGCGCGGGTTAGGACCATAAGGGAATAAATCCGTTGGAGCTCGGCCGCCGACAGGCGGGGTTCGAGATCCGCCCGAGGCCGGCCTCCCTCTTCGATGACCTGGACGATCTGCCCGCGGAGGGGGTCGAACTGTTCGATGATCATTCTGAATCTCCCAAGGGCCGGCTTTTCCCCCGAAAACGCCCGGGACGCCCCGGAAAAAACAAAAGGCTAGGGCGAGGTTATAGCTATTAAAGGAGGGCCGGCCCCATCGACTCCTAATTATTGGACAATGAAGTTGACGGTTTTCAGCAGGTTGCCGCTGGCGTCCTGGACTTCAACTTTGCCCGTCCCGGTCCACTCGGGAGGGATCGTCTTGTTGCTCCAGGTCCTCCAGGGCGAACCTTCCAGGCTGAGCTCCATGGTGTGAACCACTTTATCGCCGAAATACCAGACGTGCTTGATGGTGGCCGCCACGGTCGCGCCGGAGATCTTGGTGAAACAGTAGAGCTTGCCCACGCCGGCGGCAAAGGGAAAAGGAGCTTCGCCGCCCCCGCTCCCCGCGGCCGTTGAGGCAGCGGCAGCGGTTGTTGCCGCCTGGGGCGTCGCGGCCGCAGCAGGGGTTGTTGTCCCCGCGGCTGTTGCCGGAGCCGTTAGGGAGGGCACCCCCTGGGGCGTTCTGTCCATGACCCCGGTGCACATCACCGCCTCTTCAACCGTAAGGTTCACCTGGGCAACAGGCTGGGCTTGAAGCGGCTGTTGCTGCGGAGGTTCCTGCGGCGGCTGGGGCGGCTGTTGGGGCGGTTGCTGGGCCAAGGCCAGGCCGAGGCCGCTCAGCGCAAAAAGAAAAATCCCGATGACGAGCAAGACTTTAGTTTTCATTTAAACCCTCCTGGTTGTTATTATACTCAACGGCACCCCAAAGAGACAATAACAAGAATGTATCTGCCAGTCCTTATTTCGGGGAAAGGGGGTAGCCCGACGCCAGTCCCCTTCCTCGCAGCGCCTCTTGCTCTTCCCCCGGCTTGTGTTTATAATAGCCCCGGCAGAAAGGAATCCTATAGGTTTAGGAGTATTTAGATGATGCGTCCCCTCAAGAGTAATATTTTCTGGGTCGGCCAAATCGACTGGGAGCTGCGAAAATTCCACGGGAACGAGTACTCGACCCACCGCGGCTCTTCCTACAATTCCTATCTCATCCGGGAAAAAAAGACGGTCCTGGTCGATACGGTCTGGCAGCCCTTCGCCCGGCCGTGGGCCGACCGCCTGGCCGCCGCCATCGACCTCCGGACCATCTCGGCCGTGGTGGCCAACCACGGCGAGATCGACCACAGCGGCGGCCTGGAGGAACTCCTGCGGCGCATCCCCGGCACTCCCGTCTATTGCACGGCCAACGCCGTTAAATCACTGCGCGGCCACTATCACCAGGACTGGAATTTCCAAGTGGTCAAGACCGGCGACCACCTCAGCCTGGGTCCCAAGGAGCTGGTCTTCGTCGAGGCACCCATGCTCCACTGGCCAGACAGCATGATGTGCTATCTCACCGGCGACGCCGTTCTCTTCAGCAACGATGCTTTCGGCCAGCACTACGCCTCCGAGCTATTGTTCAACGACCTGGTGGACCGG
>JBAVVA010000219.1:0-4049 GCA_049697055.1 Candidatus Aminicenantales bacterium | reverse complement strand
CCAAGTTTACCACCATCAACGGCAATCTCTGCCTGATGGGTGCGCCTCGCTCAGAGCCCGCCTTTTTTCTGCCGCCCATCGGCGAGAATAAGATGAGGGAGACGGTCGGGGCCTGCCTGTCCTTCTGTCCCCGGCTTTCCTGCATTCCGGAGTCTTTCCTCCTCCGGCACGGCCAGGGGCTCCGTGGGGAGGAGGATAAAAGCAACTTTGATTATGTCTATCGCGTCGTCGACCTCATCAATCTCCGCGGCAAGAAGTACGACGGCAAGCGCAACCGCATCAAGAAATTCGAAAGAAGCTGCAGCTCCCGGTACGTGAGATTAACGCCGGAGCATCTGCCGACCTGCCGGCGCCTTCTGGAAGAATGGTTCGAGGTCAAAATCCGGCAGGACGGTTCTATCGGGGAGGCCCAAAAACGGGCCATGCTGGAAGCTCTCAATTGCTTCAGCGAATTGAAGCTTGTCGGCGGCGCGGTCGAAATTGAAGGCCGGGTGGAAGCCTTTTCGATCGGAGAAAGGCTGAACGCCGATACAGCCGTCATTCACATCGAGATCGCCAATGCCGATTATGAAGGGCTGGCCCAGTTCATCAACCGGGAATTCGTAAAAAACGAGTGGGCTGCCTACGAATACATCAACCGGGAACAGGACATGGGGGTGGCCGGCCTGCGCCGGGCCAAGATGTCTTACTACCCCTCCCATCTGGTCAAGAAATTCAATATTACCAGTGTGATATAATTTCTCAAAAGAGGTGCAACATGCGCAAAGCCTTCATCCTCGTTTTTTTAGTTTCGGCCCTACTGGCGCTGGGAGCGCAAACGCCTTCCACGCTGTCGCCCGAGGTCAAAGCCTTCGTCACGGTCGAATCTCCCCTCTTCGCTCTCACTCATGTGCGGGTGATTGATGGGACGGGCGCGCCCGCCCGCGAAGACCAGACCATCGTCGTCTCGGGGGGCAAGATTCTGGCGCTCGGCGACGCGGCCACCACTCCGGTGCCGGCGGAAGCCAAGGTCCTGGATATGCCTGAGGCCACGGTCATTCCCGGCCTGGTGGGAATGCACGACCACATTTTCTACCCGGCGGCCCGGGCCCATTACAACACCCTGGCCTATAGCGCCCCGCGGTTGTACCTGGCCTGCGGCGTGACGACCATCCGTACCACCGGCAGCCTGGAGCCTTTCACCGAGCTCAATTTAAAAAAGGCCATCGAGCAGGGCCGGGTGCCCGGACCCCGCATGCACGTCACCAGCCCCTACCTGGAAGGCCCCGGGGCTTTCACCCTGCAGATGCACGAGCTCAGCGGCCCGGAAGAGGCGCGCCAGATGGTCCGCTACTGGGCGGACCAGGGCGTCGATGATTTCAAGGCCTACACCAACATCACCAAGGCCGAGCTGGCGGCGGCCATAGAGGAGATCCATAAGCGCGGCCTGAAGATTACGGGCCATTTGTGCTCGATCGGTTTTCGCGAAGCCGCGGAGCTCGGAATCGACGACCTGGAGCACGGGCTCTTGGTGGATACGGAATTTGTCCCCGGGAAAAAGCCCGATACCTGCCCAGCCTCACGGGAGGCCAGGGAAATGCTCCTCAAGCTGGATATCTCCGGCCCTCAGATCCAGGAGACCATCCGCGACCTTGTCGCGCACAAGGTGGCGGTCACTTCAACGCTTCCCGTGTTTGAGATTTCCGTGCCCGGCCGGCCGCCCCTTCAGCAGCGGGTCCTGGAGGCGATGGCGCCCGATATCCGGATTGCTTACCTGACCCAGCGGGCTCGGGTTGGCGAGTCCAAGGATTCGCCCATGCCCCTCCTGCTTAAAAAGGAGATGGACTTTGAGCGGGAGTTCGTGAAGGCGGGAGGGCTGCTCCTGGCCGGGCCGGACCCCACCGGCTACGGCGGCGTGGTGCCGGGGTTCGGCGACCAGCGGGAAGTTGAGCTGCTCGTCGAAGCCGGGTTTAGCCCGGTGGAGGCCATAAAGATAGCGACTTATAACGGCGCGCTGTACCTGGGCCAGCTGGACCGGATCGGGACTCTGGCCGCCGGCAAGCAGGCGGACATGGTTTTGATCAAGGGGAATCCGGCCAAGGATATCAACGATATCGAAAAGGTCGATACCGTGTTCAAAGATGGAATCGGCTACGACCCCGCCAAGCTGATTGAGGCCGTCCGGGGCAGCGTGGGGATTCGCTGAGAAATCAGGACGTCTGAGCGGCAGAAACGCTCCTCGCGCTCCGCGGCCGCCATCAGCGCGACCTGAAACCTTCCCAGCGGGAGAATTTATCCAGAAAGAACTGGAGATAACTAGGGCACCAAACGTGTGAAGGGAAAGACGTAGGCCTGGAGGGTGACGAGGGTGGCCACCAGCCCGGCCAAAGCCAGGCTGTGGAAAAAGACATAGCGCAGGATGTCGCCCTCGTGGCCGTACCATTGAGTGGCCGTGGAAGCCACCACGATGCTCTGGGCGTCGATCATCTTGCCCATGACCCCGCCCGAGCTGTTGGCCGCGGCCATGAGCACAGGGCTCAACCCGAGCTGCTGGGCCGAGATTCGCTGCAGGCTGCCGAAGAGAACGTTGGAGGAAGTGTCCGACCCGGTCAGGGCCACTCCCAGCCAGCCGAGCAGCGTGCCGAAGAAGGGATAGAGGATGCCGGTTCGGGCGAAGGCCAGCCCCAGCGTCGCATCCAGGCCGGCATAGCGGGTGAGATACCCCAGGGCCAGCATAGCCGCCACGGTCAGCAGGGAAAAGCGCACCCGCCGGATAGTCTGTCCATAGATCCGTATGACTTGGCCCGGCTTGAGCCGCATGAGGGCCGCGGCCGCCAGGGCGGCGAGGAGGATGCCCGTTCCGGTGAACGACAAAGCGTTGAAGGTGAAGACGGCGGGCTCGGGCGTCTGAGCCGCCACCACCGGCGGCATCCGGAAGATAAGCCTGTCCAGCCCGGGCACGGCGACTTTGATTGATAATAGCCCGTCCAGGAATGTTCTCACCCGCGGTAGACCCCACAGAAAAACAACCAGGCTCAGGACTCCCCAGGGCAGCCAGGCCCGGACGATCTCGACCCGGGTATGGCTAGGCCGGCCCGATCCCCGGCCGGCCCCCTCCTCGCCCGGCAAGAGATAAAGCCGTTTGGGCCGCCAGTGGAGCAGGAACAAGATGAGCGCGGCCAAGGAGCATACCGAGGCGATGACATCCACCAGCCAGGGGCCGTGGAAATTCGAGACCAGCCACTGGGGAACGGCGAAGCTCAGTCCGGCCACCAGGAGGGCCGGCCAGACCTCGGCCGTTTTCTTGAAGCCGGCGAAGGCCCACACCAGCCAGAAGGGCACTAGAATGGAGAAGAAAGGAAGCTGACGGCCGACCATGGCGCTGAGCGTCTTGACCTCCAGGCCGGTCACCGCGGCCAGGGCCAGGATGGGAGTTCCTAGCGCGCCGTAGGCCACCGGAGCGGTATTGGCGATGAGCGAAAGGCCCGAAGCCTGCAGCGGCTGGAAGCCCAGGCCTATGAGGATGGCGGCCGTTACGGCCACCGGCGTGCCGAAGCCGGCCGCGCCCTCGAAAAAAGCCCCGAAGCAGAAAGCGATGAGCAGCACTTGGAGGCGGCGGTCCCGGGTAATTCCGGTCAGGCTGTCGCGCATGACGGCGAACGTCCCTGCGGCCTGAGTGAGTTGATAGAGAAAAATGATGTTGAGAATGATCCAGCCGATGGGGAACAGGCCGTAGGCGGCCCCTAGGCCCACGGACCACAGCGCCTTGTCCGGGGGCATGGTGAAGATAGCGACGGTCACGGCCAGGGCGGCGGCCAGGCCGAGCAAGGCGGCCAGGTGGGCTTTGACCCTCAGCAGGGCCAAGCTGCCGAGCAGGATCAGGATCGGCAGGGCGGCCAGCAGCGCCGAAAGCCAGGTGTTGTGGAGCGGGTCATAGGCTTGCGGCCAAGGCATCGGGTTTTCGCTTTCGGTGTTTTTGCCTGTACATCCGCCGGTCGGCCAGCCGGATGAGATTATCCAAAGAGGGCTGACGGCTGGCCGCGCGGCGCACCAGGCCGATGCTCACGCTT
>JBAVVA010000218.1:0-5231 GCA_049697055.1 Candidatus Aminicenantales bacterium | reverse complement strand
ATCTTGCGGTCATAAACTTTGTAGACCTTGCCCATTCCTCCCCGGCCCAATTCCTCGATGACCTCGTAGCGGCCGGCCACCAGGCTCCCCCGGGAGAGCTCGGTCATAAAGGGCAGGATGGTCTTGGTGAGAGGCGGGTTGTCCTGCTCCCCAGGCGTTAGGGGAGTGGCGCACTTGCGGCAGAAACGGCTGTCTTCCGTATTTTCTTCAAGACATTGAGGACATTTCATCGGGCAGCCAGTGAACTACATCTAACATGCCCCTCCGGCCTTGTCAATTTCTAGCCCCATGGTGTCAAGACAACGTGATTATTTCCGCTTATGGGCAAAGTGAATATTTCCGCTTTTCTCATGGTCTAGAAGATCCCCTGGGCCCACTCACGATGGATGATCTTATTGCTCCGCCGCCAAGGGTGGTCGGCCGGAGGAATGTACTTGCCCGTCTTAGGCTTTTTTGCTTTTGGCTGGCGGGAGGGAGCAGGGTGAGCGCCTTCCTGGGGGACCTCCCGAAAGAGCAAGTCCCGACCGTTGAAGCGAATAACGATTCGTCCGTCGGAGTGCTCCAGAACCTGCGCCGGACGTCTTTTGATCCCCAGCGTCGGGTTCTGAATAGCCAACAACCGGCCATGCCAGCGGACAAGATAGCCGCTGTTGATCGTCCGCGTGCCCTTCAGGCAGAAAACCTCCCGCAGGTTGACTGTCTTGGGAAGCGGACGATGGAGGTCCCCGCACTCTCGCGCTTCCTTCGAAAACTGCTCATTAAATCCAGGCCAGAACCCCTCTAGGAAGCGGTTGGCCTCCTCCCATGTCCCGACACGGGCCAACCGCATCTCCTTAACCAGCCGATCCTGCAGGGTTCCGAACAGCCGCTCGATTCGTCCTTTAGCCTGGGGCGAGTAGGCGTGGATGATCCGTATCCCCAGTTCCCCAGCCGCCCGCTCGAACTGGGTCTGCGCCTCCTGCCCCCGCAACAGCTCCTCCGTGCTCGCCTGCCGGGTCGTTTTATAGGTGCTGTGACGGTCAAGATAGAGGCTCTGGGGGAGCCCCCAGCGGCGAACATAGCCCGCCAGGGCGTCCATCGCCGGCCAGACCCCTTCGTAGGCGTAAAAACGGCCCCAGGCCCGATTGGTCGCGTCGTCGATGAAGGCCATCAACACCAGCTTCGGTCCCCGCCCCTCAAGCCACGCATGATGAGAACCGTCCATCTGCACCATCTCTCCGTAACGCCCCTTCCGCTCCCGCCAGACATGGACAGGCCCGCGACGACGTCGTGCCCGCCACAGGCCTTGGGCGATCATCACTTGACGCAGCTTCTCGTCGCTGACCCGGATCCTCTCGTTGGCCCACAACTTCTCCGCAGCTAGCTTAGGCTTGAAATCCTCATACCGCTCCCGCACGACCTGCAGAATCCGCTCCACAAGCTCCACCGCTATCTTCCGCGGCGAGGCCTTCCCCCGGTTGCCATGGGCTATCCCCCGCACTCCCTTCTCTCGTACCTTATCTCTCAGATTCCTCACCTGACGATCCGTCAGGTTGAGAACATCGGCCGCTTCCGCCTGCTTCATCTCCCCCTTCAAGACCCTCTTGATTATCGTGTACCGCTCATGTTCTTGTTGAGTCAACGTGATCAGTTCCTTCCGCACAGGGTTCGTCCTCCTTCCTTAAGAAGAAGGACTTTACCTTTAAAAAGCGGAAATAATCACGTTGCCCAAACCGGAAATTATCACGTTGATGCAACATTTCTAGCCCCATGGTCACACTCGCCCCATTCCTCCAATCGCCTGCCTGGCCGGAGGAGCGGCCGGCCGTTTGGCGGCCACCGGTATTGACTAGAGAGTAGGAATGGGGCGAGTGGATGAGGGAGACTTTGCTCCTTGATGTCCCGCATCGTCAAGTCGTCTTCACGATCCCCAAGATAGTGCGGGTCTTCTTCAAATTCAAACGCCGGCTCCTGGGGGATCTTTGCCGCTCGGCCCTCCGGGCCCTGACCCGATACTTCGAACTCCTGACCGAGACGACGATCACTCCCGGTGTCGTCGCGCCCATCCAGACCTTCGGGGACCGGATCAATTTCCACTCCCACCTGCATTTTTTGGTGACCGAGGGCGGGGTGGACGAGGCGGGCGTCTTCCATAAGACCCCGCGGCTGAACGACTCGCGATTGGCCGAGATCTTCGCCCGCGAGGTCCTGGCGTTTCTCGTCGGCCGGGAGCTTCTCAGCCCGGAGTGGGCGGATCGCTTGCTCTCCTGGCGCCATACCGGCTTCTCGGTCCACAACCTGGTACGGGCCAAGACCAAGAGCGAGGCCGAGCGGGTGGGGAAGTACATGATCCGGCCTATCCTTTCTCCAGAACACCTCTTCTTCCTGGAGATGGAAGGCAAAATCGGTTATCGGCATGGTGAGAACGGCGCCGAGCAGGAGACGATGGATTATATGGAGTTTATTGCCCGAGTGACATTCCACATCCCCGACAAAGGCCAGGTCATGGTCCGGTACTACGGCCTCTATTCCAATGCCCACCGGGGGAAGGTGAGAAAGACATCCACAGTTGCTTTGGCCCTCCGGATGATCGAGGAAGAGCTCCGGCCCATCCCCTCCAAGGGCTGGGCGGCCATGATCCGGAAAGTCTATGAAGTCGACCCGATGCTCTGCCCCAAGTGCGGCGGCCAAATGAAGGTCATCGCTTTCCTTACGGATTTCTCCGTGGTCGATCGTATCATCGGCCACCTCAAGCTGACCTTTGTCGCAGTGAAGCCGCCCCCGCCTCAGGCCGCCTCGCAGGAGCTCTTGATGGCCGCGGATGTTTCGGCCGAATATTTCTCATAACCCTCTCTTATGCCGGAGGGGGAGGTCCGGGTGATTTCCGCCTCTTCGGGCACCGCGGCCGGCTTCCATGCCGCTCTTCCCCGCCCGCAAGCCCGCAAGCCGTCCTGTTGCCGCAACGTGATAGTGTCCTCTTTTAGCAACGTAAAAATGTCCTATAGGCGGTGGGCTGGTATAAGGTTCTCCGGGAAGGAGAACCGGGATGGGCGAGGACAGTATCACGATGACCAGACGGGAGTTGGAGCGGTATCAGGTGATCCAGCGGAGTCTGAGGCGGGACATCACGCAGGCTAAAGCTGGTGAGTTGTTGGAGCTGAGCGAGCGGCACATTCGGCGGCTGATAAAGAGGGTTCGGTTAAGAGGGATCCGGGGATTAGTACACGGGAATCGGGGGCGGCCATCGCCGCGGAAAATGAGCCAGGATCAGGTGGAGCGGATCGCTTCGATCATTGGGGAACGGTATTCGGATTTTACGCCTCTTCATGCGGCTGAGAAGCTATGGGAGCGGCATAAAGTGCGGGTGAGCTGGGAAAAGGTACGGCTGATCATGATAGCCAAGGGGTTGTGGAGGAGGCGGAGGAGGAGGAAGGCGGACCATGTCTGGCGGGAGCGGAAACCGCATGCGGGGGAGATGGTGCAGATGGATGGATCGCATCATGCCTGGCTGGAGGGGCGGGGGCCGAAGCTGGTTCTGATGGGCTTCGTGGATGATGCCACGAACCGCTTTTTTGGGCGTTTTTACGACCATGAGGGGGTTTATCCAGCGGATGGACGGTTTGCGCGCCGGTATATCGAGCGCTACGGGCTTCCTCAGAGCATTTATCTGGATAAACACAGCACTTATAAGACCACGCGGCAGCCGGCGACCGACGAGTTGCCGCGGGATGAACAAGCCCAGACGCAGTTCGAACGAACGCTCAGTGAGGCGGGGATAAAGGTTATCCATGCCAACTCGCCACAGGCCAAGGGTCGAATCGAGAGGGCCTTCGGCACGCTCCAGGACCGTTTGGTCAAAGAGATGCGCTTGGCGGGTGTTCGAAGCTGCGCTGAGGCGAACCAGTTCCTGGACGGCTACCTGCCGTCTCATAACCGGCGTTTCATGAAGGAATCGCTGCGGCCTCAAGACCTCCATCGGCCTTGGCCGAAGTCTTTGAACCGCGACGATATCTTCTGTCTCAAGGGCATTCGGACGGTTAACAACGGCTGTATCATCAAGTGGCGGAATCGGACGTTCGTCCTCATCCGACCAGCTCTGACGTTGCGCCGGCAGAAGGTGGTGGTGCGGGAGTGGTTCGATGGCCGCCTTTCGATCCGGTTTAAAGAAAAAGACCTGGATCATAAAGAAGTCGAAATAAACCGGCCGAAGTCTGTCGTTCAGGTGGTTGCGGTCAAAATCCAGAGGAGGCCCCAAAAGTACACCCCTCCGCCCACTCATCCCTGGAAACGCGTGCCCTTCATTCAACTCCCCAGGTGAAAATAGGACATTTTCATGTTGCTAAAAATAGGACATATTCACGTTGAATTGACAGCCCGCAAGCCGTCCTTGACATGTTCCGAGCTCCGATTTATGCTTCCTCACGATGGTTGGATGGGATCATCGAGGCGAAACCGAGCCCCCGGGCCGGGGCAGCCGAAAAGCAAATCCCCAAAGAGTGGCTCTTTTCGCCGTCCCCCAAGATGGATCTCATACGGAAAAAGCTTTCGCTCCAGCTCTTCTTCCGTCAACCCCTCGGGCAGAGGCCAGCTCACCCCCGCCTCGGCCGCCCGCCCCAGATACTCCCGGACGGTCTCTTTGCCGATCGTACATGCCCGGCCGATGGCCCGGTTGGAAAGCCCGGCCTGCTTCAGCCTCAGCACTTCTCGGATTTTACGCATGGATAGCCTCTCTCGCGGCATCTTCTTCTCCCCTCCTTTGGTGAGGAGACATGATGGCCGATTACCGTTAAGTTATCCAGCGCCGCTTCGCTTTTTGAAGATTCTGATACGGGCCAAAAAGTGGCGGGAATGGACCAGAATCGGTGGCCGCTTTCAATCAGAATCAGCGGCCGTTTTGAACCAGAATCACTGGCCGGAATGGGCCAGAATATGCAGGGATTGGGTACTTGCGAATGATTTTCATTGAAACAAAGCGCGCTTGACTTTGCAGGAATCAGGAATCCTTCGATCTACCATCCGGATCTGGACATTGAGCGGCTTGGTTACAATAGAGATCTGATACGCCGAGATGTTCTCGTTCTCATGAGATTTTCAACTCCCGAGATATATTTTTTTAATTAGCTCATTTTTCATTAATACGTTTTGATGACCTTCAAAAGCTATTCGCCCGACGTCAAACACATAGGCTCTGTGACAAATATCTATTGCCATCCGAGCATTCTGCTCAACCAACAGAATACTTGTTCCAGCCT
>JBAVVA010000217.1:0-2318 GCA_049697055.1 Candidatus Aminicenantales bacterium | reverse complement strand
GTTTTGGTGAGAGGGAGGTTGTCCTGCTCCCCAGGCGTCAGGGGGGTGGCGCATTTACGGCAGAAACGGCTGTCTTCCGTATTTTCTTCAAGACATTGAGGACATTTCATCGGGCAGCCGGAGAACTACATCTAACATGCCCCCTCCGGCCTTGTCAATTTCCAGGCGCATGGTCACACTCGCCCCATTCCTCCGGTCGCTTGCCTGGCCGGAGGAGCGGCCGGCCGTTTGGCGGCCACCGTTATTGACTAGAGAAGAGCGATATTTTTTTTCGAGCACTCGGCGATGGTTTCTTCAGGCCAGACACTCGCCTGGACCTCGCCGATATGGGCCTTTTTCAATAAAAACATGCAGAGCCGAGATTGTCCGATGCCGCCTCCCAAAGACAGGGGGAGTTCCCCCCTAAGCAGTTTTTGGTGGAAAAAAAGGTTTTCTCGCTCCGATGTTCCCGTCAGCTCAAGCTGCCTGCGCAGGGCCTGCTCGTCCACCCGGATTCCCATCGAGGACATCTCCAAGGCTGTTTGTAATCCGGGATACCAGACAATAATGTCTCCGTTCAGGCCGGGGCCTTTATCTGTCGGTGTCGTCCAGTCGTCGTAGTCGGGGGCCCGGAGGTCGTGGGGCGGCCCGGCCTTCAAGGGGGCCCCGATCCCGATAATAAAAACGGCGCCGTGTTTCTCACAGACGGCGTCTTCTCTTTGTCCGGGGCTTAACCTCGGGTATTTCTCCTCCAGCTCAAGGGCATGGAGGAAGATGATCTCCGGGGGAAGGGTCGGCGAGATTTCAGGATATAGACCGTGGAGGAATAGTTCCGTATTTTTTAGAACAAGATAGATCTGGCGGACGATGCCTTGAAGGAAGGACAGACATCGCTCCTGGCGGGAAATGACCCGTTCCCAATCCCATTGGTCCACGTAGAGGGAATGCAGGTTGTCGAGGTCTTCATCCGGCCGAATAGCGTTCATGTCCGTGTAGATCCCCCGGCCATGTCCGACTTTCAGAGAGGCCAGCTTGATTCTCTTCCACTTGGCCAGGGATTGGACTACTTCCGCCCTGGTGTCGTTCATGTTTTTGATGGGAAAAGAAATCGGCCGTTCCAGACCGCTCAGGTCATCATTGATTCCCGTGCCCGCTTTGACGAACAGCGGGGCCGTAACCCTTCTCAGGTTTAATGCTTCGGCTAAAGCCGCTTCAAAAAAATCCTTGATCTGCTTGATCGCCCTTTCTGTTTCCTGGACATCCAGTACGGGGCGATAGTCCTTAGGCACCAGGCATTTCCGGTACATTACTTTTCTCCTTTTTAGGAATAGGGATATGAAAATTAAAGAGACGGGAAATGGTTGGGAAAAAAGGTTACTGGGCGGGTGGGTCCGCCCAGTTCGGATTGGCGTTGGCGAAAATGGAGATAGCGGGAATCGCTTCTGTTTTACCCGCCATTTTCCTCATGCGGATATTATATGTGGTTTCTTTTTGCTGTCAACCGCATTTCTCCTTATATCCGGCTTGTTCGCACCGGCGGCGACGCGTATCGGCTCCAGCGCTCGAAGACGTTCCTTGAGCTTCTCCTGCTCCTTTAGAACATGGCGGATGGCTTGGGCGATGGGGTCGGGGAGCTTCCCGTGCTCCAGGGTTTGAAGAGGACGCCGGTGATCCTCGACGATTCTTCCCGGAACGCCGACCACGGTCGCCCCGGAAGGAACGGACTTGAGGACTACGGAATTCGAGCCGACCCGGACGTTGTCCCCGATGGTGATAGCGCCCAAAATCACGGCCCCTGCTCCCAGGACCACGTTATCGCCGACGGTGGGATGTCGTTTCCCCTTCTTCAGGGAGGTCCCGCCCAGGACCGTGCCCTGGTACATCAGGACATCGGCCCCCACCTCGGCCGTTTCGCCGATAACAACTCCCGCCCCGTGATCGATGAAAAGACGTCTGCCGATTCTGGCCCCGGGGTGGATATCCACACCGGTCAGGAAGCGGCTGATAGTGCTGAGGAGCCTGGCCAGAAGGCGAAAGTGCCGTTTCCAGAGAAAATGAGCCAGGCGATAGAACCACATGGCCTGCATCCCCGGATAGCAAAGGACGATCTCTAAAGCGCTCCGGGCTGCCGGATCTTTGGCAAATACTGTCTGAATATCCTCTTTGAGTGTTCTCCACATAGGATTCACCTTTCCTCTTCCGGCGCCTCACCCGGTTTTTCCTGCGGAGCGCTCTGGAAAAGCCAGGTGGAAAGATAGCGTTCGCCGGTATCCGGCAATATGACAACGATAAGCTTTCCTTCATTGTCCCTTCGGCGAGCCACCTCCACCGCCGCCCAG
>JBAVVA010000216.1:0-1622 GCA_049697055.1 Candidatus Aminicenantales bacterium | reverse complement strand
GCGCCGTCATGCTGGGAATCGACCTGGCCGTTGAATGGCATTTTTCGGGCGCCGCGGGCTTCTGGACCTGGCACCCCGCCGAAGGGGTCACGCCGACCCTTTCCGGCGTCCCCGCCGGCAACTTCCTCCTCTGGTTCGCCGTCGGCTGCGCCGTCCCCTTCGTGGAAAGCCTGGCGGGCGCGGATCGGCGCGAGGAGCGCGCGGCGGGCTTTCTCCTCCGCGCCTCGCCGGCGCTCGGATTCGCGCTCCTCCTTTTTGCCGGAACCCTGCTCGACCTGGCCACCGGCGCCACGGCCGGCGCGCTAGCGTGCCTCACGGGGCTTGTCGCCGTAACGGCCCGGCTCGTTCGGCTTCGCGCACAAGCCCGCCAGCTAAAATTCAATCTCGGGGCGGATGATTAAAACAGTCTTCTCATATTACGCTATCTGTTTTCCCCGCCGAAGCGCAATCGATTAGGGTATCAAATTTTAGGCAGCCGGGCTATCTGCTCATCTCGAAGGGGCCTGCGTCATAGAAGTGGGGATTGGGACTTGACATCTGTTGGGGGCCATGATAATGTAGATATATATCTACATTATCAGGAGGTCCCATGGATACCTCTCAGCAGCTCGAGGCTCGCCGCCTCGCTATCCTGGAAGAGATTCGCTCCATCCGCTCGATGCGACGGGGCACGATCAACGAACAGTCCTTCGACGTCCAGCTCAAAGGAAGGAAAGAGACGACCCGCCGCGGGCCTTATTATGTCTTTTCCCGGCGGGAAGGAGACAAGACCGTCAGTCGACGGTTGACCACACCCGAAGCTCTCGAACAAGCCCGAAAAGATGTGGAGGCTCATAAAAGATTCCGGACTCTGTGCCGGGAGTTCGAACAGGTGACGGCCAGGCTTGGGGAGTTAGAGCGCTCGTCGGGGGAGGAAAAAAAACGCTTCAAATCCGGGTTGAACAAGACCGGGAAGTGAAGCGGATTCTGGAGAGCGTGGCCAAGTCGGGGAAGGCCGACTTGGAGTCCTGGGAGACGGCCTTGCGGGTGGCGGTTCTGGCCTGCGGGGCCAAGGTCCTGGCCGGCCTGCTGGCCGAACAGGGATCGGGCCGGAAGGAGGAGGAGGTCGTCTGCCGCTGCGGCGGCAGGATGGAAAGCCAAGGAGTTCGACCGAAGGAACTGTTGACTATCATGGGGCCTGTCGTTTATGAACGGTCGATGTTTAAGTGTCCTCGCTGTCGGAGGACGCGCTATCCGGGCGATGAAGCCCTGGATGTGGTGGGCACGACGCGCTCCCCCGGCGTTCGCCGGATGATGGCTCGGACGGGGAGCCAGTCCACCTTCAAGGACGGCCGCGACGACCTCCGCATCTACGCCGGACTTGAGGTCAGCGCCAAGGACGTCGAGCGGGTGGCCGAGCGAATCGGCCAGGAGATGGAGGCCTGGGGCCGGCGGGAGCAGCAACAGGTCTTGGCTGACGGGTCGGAGCCGGACAAGGACATTCCGCTGATGTATATCAGCTACGACGGGACGGGGGTGCCGATGACGCGGAGAGAGTTGGTCGGGGTCAAGGGCAAGCAACCCGACGGTGTGGCCAAGACTCGAGAGGCCAAGCTCGGCTGCGTCTTCACCCAGACGGCGAT
>JBAVVA010000215.1:0-1956 GCA_049697055.1 Candidatus Aminicenantales bacterium | reverse complement strand
AATACCAGGTCCGGCAGGGGACGCTTTCCTCCGTCCTCCTGCGGCCCCTGCACCCGATTCACTCCGACATCGCCGATAACGTGTCCTCCAAGCTGGTTACCCTGCCCGGAATGCTGTTCGTGGCGGCGATATTGATTGTCTTCTTCCGGCCGGCCTTCCACTTCGTCCCCTGGGCCATGGCCGCTTTCCTCCCGGCTCTCTTCCTGGCCTTCATCGTGCGCTTTCTGGTGGAATGGACCCTGGCCCTGGCCGCTTTCTGGACGACGCGGGTGAGCGCGGTCAACCAGGTGTACTTCGTAGCGGTTTTGTTTTTGTCGGGGCAGATCGCGCCCTTGTCGCTCCTTCCCTTTCCGGTGCGGCTGGCCTCGGCCATTCTGCCCTTCCGCTGGACGGTCGCCTTTCCGGTCGAGCTTTTTCTGGGGCGGCTGACGCCCGTCCAGGCCCTGACCGGAATGGCGGCCCAGACCGTCTGGCTCATCCTGAGCCTGGTCCTGCTCCGCTTCGTCTGGCGCGCGGGAGTCAGGGTCTATTCGGCGGTGGGCGCATGAGGGTCCTGCGCCTCCTCTTTGTTTTTGTCCGAGTGGGGGTGATGAGCGAGCTCGCCTACCGCGCCAATTTTTTCGTGCAGCTTTTTGAGTCGCTCTTGGAGCTGGGCACGGCCCTGGCCGGGATGGCCGTGATCTTCTCCCACACGGCCACGCTGGGCGGCTGGCGGCCCGACGAGATCCTGGCCCTGGTCGGCGTCTACTTCCTCGTCGGAGGGGCGATCCGGCTGCTCATCCAGCCGAGCATGGAGCAGCTCATTGAGTCCGTGCACGATGGAACCCTGGACTTCACCCTCACCAAGCCCGAGGATGCCCAGCTCCTGGTCAGCCTCCAGCGCGTGGAGATCTGGAAGCTTACGGACATTGTCCTGGGGTTCGGCGTCCTGGCCGTGGCCCTGGCCCGGCTGGGAGCGAGGGTGGGAGTCCGGCAGGCAGCGGCCTTCGCCGCGGCCCTCCTGGCGGGTGGGGTGATCGTTTACAGCTTCTGGCTGATCCTGGCCACGCTCTCCTTCTGGTTCATAAGGGTCGAAAACATTCTGATGATCTTCCAGAGCATGTACGAGGCCGGCCGTTGGCCGGTGAGCCTCTACCCGGGGTGGTTGCGCTTCTTTATGACCTTCCTTATCCCCGTCGCCTTCGCCACGACGATCCCCGCCCAGGCCCTGGCCGGCCGCCTGACCTGGCCGACCCTCCTCGGCGCGGCGGCTTTGGCCGGAGTGCTGTTTGTCGCCTCGCGTCTGTTCTGGCGGGCGGGAATCAGGCACTATTCGGGCGCTTCAGCCTAGGCGGGCGGTCAACTTTTCATTAGAGTGCCTATTCGTTCTTGACATTAAATCAGGGCGGGCCATATATTTCTAGCCGGCCATGATTCGGTGTCTTTGAAGAAGGAAATAAGGAGGCTCTGTTATGCAGGTCATTATTAAACACTTGGACGTCACCGCTGGATACAAGCCGGCCTGGCTCAAGGCCAAAACGGTTTTGTTGATTTTTGCCCTCGGCCTCGGGGCGCTGGCCTTCAGCCCGGCTCTCCAAGCCCAGGCCCAGGATAAGGAAATCGCCAAGAAGCTGTTAGGCTTTGATGCCTATATGCAGAAGACCCTCAAGGACTGGAACGCGCCGGGCCTGGCCGTGGGCATCGTGGTCAAAGACAAGCTCGTTTGGGCCAAGGGATACGGCTATCGCGATTACGGGAAGAAGCTGCCCTTCACGCCGTTGACCCTGTGCCAGATTGCCTCCAACACCAAGCTCTTCACCGCCGTAGCGGCGGGCCTGCTGGTGGAGGAGGGGAAGCTGGACTGGTATAAGCCGGTCCGCGACCTTGTGCCCGCCATCCAGTTCACCAATGATGAGCTGAACAACACGGTCACCCTGCAGGACATGCTGTCGCACCGCACGGGCATCACCCGGCATG
>JBAVVA010000214.1:0-1667 GCA_049697055.1 Candidatus Aminicenantales bacterium | reverse complement strand
CGCTAATAATATTTATTCTTGAAATTGTATTCCTCAGCTCCTCTATACGGCAGTGCAAAGAATTAAGGGATGCGCAGTGAAGCGAAATGAGTTAGAAGATCAGCTTATCTGTCAAATAATTTAAAGGACGTTCTGATGTCCTAAGGGATTTAACATGAAGTGCGGCATCTGCAAGGGGCCATTGACCCCCGAGGAGGCGGCCACCGTCTGTCCGGAATGCCGGATTGAATATCATCAGGAATGCTGGCAGGCCAACGGCGGCTGCGGGACGCCCGGCTGCTCCCAACTTCCCGGCCGGGAAAAGAGGGATTTGAGCGAAGAGGAACAAGGCCGCTATTGGGGAGCCACCACCAAGACCTGTCCTTTCTGCGGGGAAACGATCGCCATGGCCGCCGTTCTTTGTCGTTTCTGCAATGAGCGCTTCGACACCAAAGCCCCCCAGACTTTGGACGAGATCAAAGACAGCCGGGCGGCTCTCCGGGAGGAGATTGTCCCGGAGAAAAAAGGGGCGATCTGGATCTTCGCCCTCGGACTCCTCGGCTTTCTAGCCCCCTTCGTCCTGCTCATCGGAGGCCTTTGGTATAAAAACCACAGCGAATTGTTGAAGGAAAAAGCGCCGGTGCACAGGCTGTTGACCCTGGTCGGCCTGGGCTTGTCGGCCCTTTATCTCCTGCTCATGGTGGTGGGCATTATCCTGGCGGCGGCTTAGGCTTCCGGAGGAGGTTCGGAGGAGATCGAATATGAACATGAGGTTGAAACGGCTGTTCAACGACTACCAGGAACTAGCGGCTTTCCTCCAGGGGCATCCCGCCATCTCGCTCTTGAAGACCGAGGGCGACCCTCCGGAAAAATATCAGGTCGAGTATCGGGTCAAAGGCATAGAACAAAAATCCGGACAAGTGGTCCCCAAGGACCGGCATACGGCCGAGATTGTCATGAGCTTGGATTATCCCGGCCAGGAGCCCATCTGCCGGATGCTCAGCCCGGCCTTCCATCCCAACATCGACCCGCATCTCATCTGCATCACCGACCGGTGGGCGGCTAGCGAATCCCTGGTGGACGTTGTCGTCCGCATCGGACGGATGCTCTGCTATCAGATATACAACATCAAGAGCCCCCGCAACGGAGAGGCGGCCAAATGGACGGCCGAGCACCTCGGCGAGCTGCCCCTGGATACGACGGATTTGGCGCGGGAATCTGTTCCGGCTTCGGCCCGGCCCGCCTCGACGGTCAGGTCCGTTTCATCGCCTCCACCTGCCGCAGTCAAGCGGGCGTCTTCGGCAGCCGCCGTCCCGGCCCAAGCTGTGCCCTCCCGGCCGGCCAAAAAGGAGCCGGCGCCGGAAGAAGAAGACATCTGCCCTAATTGCCGGCAGAAAGTTCCCCGCTCCAAGCTTAAGGAATGCCGGAACGGCCATAAGGCCTGTCCCGATTGCCGGCCGGCCTGCCACCTGTGCGGCGCCGAGCTCTGCCTCTTGTGCGACCTCGCCGTCTGCTCGATCTGCGGGCAGGTCGTCTGCCCAAAATGCTTGGATTTCTGCCATTTCCACCGGCAGCCCATGTGCCGGGATCACGCGGCAGTCTGCGCCGAGTGCGGAGTCAAAGGCTGCTCGCAATGTTTTTCGCTCTGCACCGAATGCGGCCGGGCTTTGTGCCGGGCTCATTTCGAC
>JBAVVA010000213.1:0-6841 GCA_049697055.1 Candidatus Aminicenantales bacterium | reverse complement strand
GTTGTTGTCGACATACTTGAGGCTGATGTTGAGGGTCGCCTGCTTCTTGTCGTCAACCACCTTGAAGTTCTTGATGTACCCTTCCTCCTTGAGGATGCGGGCGATGTCCACCTTGACCCGGGAGGAGGGGATGTCCACCTCTTTCTTTCTGGCCAGGACGGCGTTGCGGATCCTGGTCAGCATATCGGCGATGGGGTCTGACTGACTCATGACCGTTTCCTTTCCTCGACTCTACCAAGAAGCCTTAACCACGCCGGGGATCTCTCCCCGTAAAGCCAGCTCGCGAAGGCACAGCCGGCACATATCGAACTTGCGGTAGTAGGCCTTGGACCGGCCGCAGATGCGGCATCTCCGCTTGCGGCGGACGGCGTACTTGGGCTGCCTCAGGTATTTGACCATGGATGATATTTTGGACACGGGTACCTTCCTTTAGGCGGACTCTCGAAAAGGCATCCCCAGCCTCTTCAGCAAGGCGAAGGCCTGGCTGTCGTTGGGCGCCGAGGTGACGATGGTGATGCTCATCCCTCGCGTCTTTTCCACCTTGGTGTAGTCGATCTCGGGGAAGACGAGCTGCTCCCGCAGGCTGAGGGTATAATTCCCCCGGCCGTCGAAGGACTTGGGCGAAACGCCCCGGAAGTCCCTGACTCGGGGCAGGACGATGTTGACCAGACGGTCGAAGAATTCGTACATCCTCCGCTGGCGGAGAGTGACATAGCAGGCGATGGCTTGCCCCTGACGCAGCTTGAAGGCGGCGATGGACTTTTTAGCCCGCCCCACCCCCGGCCACTGTCCGGTGATCAGGCTCAGCTCGGTCTTGGCCGCGTCCAGGGTTTTGATGTTCTGGATAGCCTCGCCCACGCCGATGTTGATGACGATTTTCTTGAGCTGGGGAACGGCCATCCGATTGGGAAGGCCCAACTCCTGCTGCAGGGCGGCCAGGACATCTTTCTTGTAGCGTTCGTACAGGCGACTCATGGCCGGCTCCTCACTTGGCCTTCTCGAAGGATGATTCGCATTTGACGCAGACCCGAACGCGGGATTTGTCTTCCATGATCTTTTGCCGGACACGAACGCCGCGGCCGCAATCCCGGCAGTAGAGCAGGACGTTGGAAGCGGGGAAGGGCGCTTCCTTTTCCATGATGCCGCCCTGGATGTTCTTGCTCCGGTCGGGCCGGATGAATTCCTTGATGAAGTGGACCTTCTCCACGATGACCCGCCCCTCTTCGGGCAGGACTTTGAGGACCTTACCCACCTTGCCTTTATCCTTGCCGGAGCGGACCACGACCATGTCGTTCTTCTTCACGAATATGGCTTTCATCACAGGACCTCCGGCGCCAGGGAGACGATCTTCATGAACTTTTTGTCGCGGAGCTCGCGGCCGACGGGGCCGAAGACGCGGGTGCCGATCGGCTCGCCGGCCTTATCGATGACCACCGCCGCGTTTTCGTCGAATCGGATGAAGGACCCGTCTTTCCGCCGCACTTCCTTGCGGGTCCGAACGATGACCGCCCGGATGACTTTGCCTTTGGGGATCTTGCTCTCCGGCTCGGCCTCTTTGACCGTGGCCGAGATGATGTCCCCCAGGGAGGCCACCAAGCCCGCGCCGCCGCCGATGGGGGTGATGCACTGGATGCGGCGGGCCCCTGAGTTGTCCGCCACCCGGAGCATGGTGCGCATCTGGATCATGGCTGGCTCACCTCCAGGCCCTCATCGGCCTCGCCCTTGACATCGGCCAGGGACAGCCCCAGGATCTCGGTGACCCGCCATTTCTTTCTCTTGCTGATGGGCCGCGTCTCCAGGATGCGGACCACATCGCCCAGCTTGCACTTCTCGGTCTCGTCATGGGCCAGGAAGGTCTTCCGCTTGCGGACGATCTTCTTGTAGAGGGGGTGGCGGATCTGTCTCTCCACCAGGACCGTCACTGTCTTCTTCATCTTCTTGCCGACGACGACGCCGATCTTGCTCGTCTTGCGCGTCTCAGGCCGGTTATCCATGGGCTACTCCGTTTTGGACTTCATTTCTTCGAGGATCGTCCGGATGCGGGCGATGTCGCGGCGGATGGTTTTCATCTTGGCCGCGTTCTCCAGTTGCCCCTGGGCATGCTGGAAGCGCAGCTTTAACAACTGGTCCTTGAGCTCTGACTCCTTCTGGGCCAGCTCTTCCGCAGACAGTTCTCTCATGTCTCGGGGCTTCATCGCACTTCTCGACTTTCTCGGGAGATAAACCGGGTCTTGATGGGCAGCTTATGGGACACCAGCCGCATCGCTTCCCGGGCGATGCTCTCCGGTACTCCCTCCAGCTCGTAGAGGATTTTGCCCGGCCGGACGACGTCCACCCAGAACTCCGGGTCGCCCTTGCCCTTGCCCATGCGGACCTCGGTGGGCTTTTTGGTCACGGGCTTCCAGGGGAATGTCCGCAGCCACAGCTTGCCCCGGCGCTTGATGTAGCGGCTGATGGTGATGCGGCCGGCCTCGATCTGCCGGGCGGTCAGCCAGCAGGGTTCCAGGGCCTGCAGGCCGTATTCTCCGAAAGATAGGGATGACCCGCGGCGGGCTTTGCCCCGCATTCGGCCGCGCTGCTGCTTGCGGAACTTGACTTTCTTGGGCATCAACACGGCTAAATCTCCTCGACCTCGGTCAGGTGGGAGGTCATCTTCGGCTTCTCCACATCACCCTTGTAAATCCAGACCTTGATGCCGATCTGGCCGTAGGTGGTGAAGGCCTCGGTGAATCCATAGTCGATATCGGCCTTGAGCGTCTGCAGGGGGAGCCGTCCGCGCAAATACCATTCCGAGCGGGCAATCTCCACCCCGCCCAGACGGCCGGAGCACATGACCTTGATACCCTTGGCCCCGACCTTGAGGGCAATCTCCACCGCCTTGCGCATGGCCCGGCGGTAGGCAATCCGTTTTTCCAGCTGCATGGCGATGCCCTCCCCCACCAGCAGGGCGTTCAGCTCGGGCTTGTCCACCTCCCGGATATCGACATAGACCTCCCTTTTGGCGATGCTCTCCAGAAAAGTCTTGAGGCTCTCGATCTCCTTGCCCCCCCGGCCGATGATGATGCCCGGCCGGGCGGTATGAATAATGGCCCGGATCTTGGGCCCCACCCGTTCAATGACCACTTCGGCGATGCCGGCGTGCTGATATTTCTTCTTAATCTCCCGCTTCATGCGCAGGTCTTCGTGGATGAGGCGGCTGTATTCGGCGCCCTTGCCGAACCAGCGGGAACTCCACTGCTTGTTGAAACCCAGCCGGAAACCGTGCGGATGCGTTTTCTGTCCCACCGTCTATCTCCCTTTTTTCTCTTCCAAGAAAATGTGGACATGGCTCGTCCGTTTTACGACTCGGTAGGCCCGGCCCATGGGCGCCGGCCGGATCCGCTTCTGGACCGGGCCGCCGTCCACGTTGACCCGGGCGATGACCAAGTCGTCCACATCCAGGTTGGGCACCTTCTGCTGGGCGTTGGCGATGGCCGAACGAAGGACCTTCTCCACAATGGCGCTGGCCTTCCTCTTCTCCGAAAAATGGAGGATGGTCAGCGCTTCGCCCACGAACCGGTCCCGGATGAGGTCCGCCACCAGGCGGCATTTCCGGGGAGAGATCCGGATGAACCGGCCCGAGGCCTTGGCCGCATAGGCTTGCTCGCTCATCTCACTTCACCACTTTGACCGCTTTGGCCGCTTTGGAGGTATGTCCCTTGAACGTCCGGGTGGGCGAAAACTCGCCCAGCTTATGGCCGACCATGTTCTCCGTGATGAACACCGGAATGAACTTCCGTCCGTTGTGCACGGCGATGGTCAGGCCCACCATCTCGGGGATGATGGTTGAGCGCCGGGCCCAGGTCTTGAGCACCTTGCGTTTCTCTCCCCGGGCCTCCAGCTCCTTGATGGAGACGACCAGGTTGGAATCGACATACGGACCTTTTTTCAGCGACCTGCCCATCACTTGCTCCTTCTCCGGACGATGAACCTCTGCGTCCGTTTGTTGTTCCGTGTCTTATAGCCCTTGGTCGGCTGGCCCCAGGGCGTGACCGGATGCCGGCCGCCCTTTGTCTTTCCCTCACCGCCGCCGTGGGGATGGTCAATGGGATTCATGGCCGTGCCGCGGACATGGGGCCGCCAGCCTTGCCAGCGCGTCCGGCCGGCCTTGCCGATAGACACGTTCTGGTGGTCCAGGTTCCCGATCTGGCCGATCGTCGCCCGGCAGTCGAGGTGAACGTTGCGGATTTCCGAGGAGGGCAGACGGACCTGGGCATAATCCCCTTCCTTGGCCAGGACCTGAGCGCCGGAGCCGGCGCTGCGGGCCATCTGGCCGCCCTTGTTCCGGCGCAACTCGATATTGTGGATGACCGTGCCCAGGGGGATATGGCGCAGGGGCATGGAATTTCCGGGCAGCAGGTCGACAGTGCTGTTGGAGGCCACGATGGTCTGGCCGACCCGCAGGTCTTGGGGGGCCAGGATGTACCGCCTCTCGCCGTCGGCATACTTGATCAGGGAGATGAAGGCCGAACGGTTGGGGTCGTACTCGATCGTTTCCACCAGGCCGGGCACTTCCAGCTTGTCCCGGCGAAAATCGATGAAGCGGTATATTTTCCGGAAACCTCCGCCGCGGTGGCGCATGGCGATTCGGCCCCGGTTCGTCCGGCCGCCGGCCTTGGGCAGGGAGCGCAGCAGGGGCTTGTGGGGCTGGTGGCCGGTCAGCTCCCCGTAGTCCAGACCGGTCCGGTGTCTGAGCCCGGGGGTGATGGGTTTATAAGATTTGATGGCCATGTTTAGACCGCCTCGAAGAATTCGATCATCTTCTCGCCTTCTCTGAGCTTGACGAAGGCCTTTTTCCAGCTCCGGGTCCGCCCCATGTTCCGGCCGACCCGCTTGAGCTTGCCCTGACGATTCTGGGTGCGGATTGTTTCAACCTTGACCTTGAACAGAGCCTCGACCGCCTTCTTGATCTCGGCCTTGTTGGCCCGCGAAGAGACCTCGAAACAGACCTCCCGGTTGGATTCTTTCAGCCAAGTGGTCTTCTCGGTAATGACCGGCCGCAAGATGATCTGGTAGGGATCCTTCATCACTTCAACCTCTCCACCAGGGATTCTAAGGCCGGTTCGGTGAAGACCAGCCAGGTATGCCCCAGCACATCGAAGGCCGTCAGGCCGCGAGGGTCCACCGCCTTGACCCCGGGGATGTTGCGCACGGCCTGGAACAGATTCCGGTTCGCGGCCCGGTCGATGATCAAGGCTGAACGGAGCTTAAGGCCATCGAGGACCCTGGCCGCTTCTTTGGTCTTAGGCTCCTTGAGCTCAAATTTATCCAGGACCAGAAGCTGTTTCTCGGCGGCCTTGAGCGACAGGGCCGAGCGCAGCGCGTTCTGCTTAACCTGTTTGGGCAGGTCGTAAGAGAAATCGCGGGGCTTGGGCCCGAAGGACGTGCCGCCCTTGCGCCACAGGGGCGAGCGGATGCCGCCCGTCCGGGCCCGGCCCGTGCCCTTTTGCCGCCAGGGCTTGCGGGTGCTTCCGCTGACTTCGCCCCGGGTTTTGGTCGAGACCGTTCCCCGTCGCCGGTTGGCTTGGGCATTGACGGCTGCTTCCCAGAGGAGGTGCTCCTTGACCGGATAAGCGAAAATGCCGGCCGGCAGGGCGATGTCCCCGGTCTTCTGTCCGTTGGCGTCGATGACCTGCACTTTATCCATGTCTCACTCTTTCCTGGTTCACTTGGCGGCGAAGCTCTCTTTCCGGATCAAGACATAAGCTCCCGTCGGTCCGGGCACGGCTCCCCGAACCACCAGCAAATTTTTCTCCTTGTCCGCCTCGACGACCGTCAGCCGCTTGGCCGTCACTCGGGCGTGGCCCATGTGGCCGGGCAGGCGCTGGCCTTTGACCACGCGGGAGGGAAAAGAAGATGCGCCTATCGAGCCGGGCCGGCGGTGGAACATCGAACCGTGAGAGGCTTTGCCGCCGGCGAAGCCGTGGCGCTTAATGACGCCCTGGAAACCGCGACCCTTGCTGGTGCCGATGACGTCCACTGTCTCGCCCGCGGCGAAAATATCCACCAGCACCTGGTCGCCTTCCTTGAGCTCGGAAGCGCCGTCGTATTTGAATTCCCGCAGAACCCGCACCACCGGCGTTCCGGACTTGGCGAAATGGCCGGTCTGGGGTTTATTGGGCTTTTTCGCGCTCTTGTCCTCGACCAGCCCCAGCTGGACAGCCGGGTAGCCGTCTTTGTCCCGGCTCTTGCGCTGGATGACCGTGCAGGGCCCCGCCTGCAGGACCGTCACAGCAGTGATGTTGCCTTCTTTGTCGAAACTCCGGCTCATGCCCAGCTTGATGCCGATCAGCCCCTCGACCATGGTCATTCTCCCGCTCCGAAGGCCTGAATCTCCACATCGATGCCGGCCGGCAGGTCCAATTTCTGAAGCTCCTCGATCGTCTCGTTATTGTACTCGCTGATATCGATCATCCTCTTGTGGATGCGCATCTCGAAGTGCTCCCGGGAGCGCTTGTCGACATGGGGCGAGCGCAGAACGCAGAACCTCTGGATCTTGGTCGGCAGAGGGATCGGTCCGGCTATGTGGGCGCCCGTCCGTTTGGCCTTGACGACGATATCCCGGACGGATTGGTCCAAGAGCCTGTGGTCAAATGATTGCAGCCTGATTCTGATCTTTTCCATGTCTGTCGTCCTTGCTCTTTCTCCGCCTTGACTCCGAACCGATAACCTCTATCTCTTCAAACCGGTGAAGGGCGCCGGGCTACTCCAGGACCTCGGTGACCGAGCCGGCGCCCACCGTCCGGCCGCCCTCCCGGATGGCGAACCGCAGCCCCTTCTCCATGGCCACGTCCGTGATCAG
>JBAVVA010000212.1:0-1581 GCA_049697055.1 Candidatus Aminicenantales bacterium | reverse complement strand
CGCGGCCGACCTTTCCGGAGACACCATCCTTTGCCCCTCTTGTTTCACCAAGGGGGGCTAGAGGGGAATAAATAGGATAATTAGAATTCATAGGTGTCTCCGGCTATTCCCAGGCTGCGCGCAGGCGGAGCGTATGGCCGGAGCCCCTCCGCCGCGCCACCCCTTCACGATCTGGGCGCATCACGGAAAGAGAGAGACTTCCCGGAGGCTATCGTAAAACGCTGGCTTTTTGACATTTCAATAGGCGGATGATGTAGAATATTAAGGGAAGGGTTTTATGGCAACTTATCGCCGGTACGTCTTCTGTCTTGCGCTTATCCTCGTCTTGCCCTTCCCTTCGGCCTCACCCTGTGCCTTGTCCGGCCAGGGCGGTTCTTTGAACGAGGTCCTGATCCAGGAAACCCTTTTCAACCTTCCTTGGGGATATACCCTGACGGACGAAGTGCTCGACCTCTACGGCCAAACGGCCCGGAGCACTGATTTTGTCCTGCTCAACCCGCAAGAATACAATTTAGCCGGCCAGGTCAGCCGCGGCCACCTCATCTGTTTGGTCCAGCAAAACTCGTTCCCCTTCGATATACTCTCCAGGGTCCCGGCGCGCTGTGAATACCTTTTGCTGCAAGATCAGATCCCAGAGGAAGAGGCCCAATCCCTCCGTCTGATGGCCGATATGTACCATAAAAAAGTGGCCCTCTCACCCGAGGCCGGCCTGGCTCTGGCCGACGATGCCCTGCTGGTCACTAAAATCGCTCCCTATGGCCATCTGCTCATCATCCAAGCAGGACAATGGCTGGCCGAAGATACTTCTCCCACTCTCGAAACATTCCTGTCCAAGGTTCATACCGTAGCGGCTGCGGCCCGGGCGGCCAATCCCAGCATCCTGCTCCAGGTCCAGCTCGGACATCCCCTGCTCAACGACGGGCTGACCGTGGACAGGCTTCACCTGGCCCTGTCGCGGCTGGCCGAAGTCTATCCCGGCGACCTCCAAAGCTGCTATCTATCCAGGGTGGACGCCTGGGACGACCCGGAGCAGGGCAATAACCTTCTGGTGCAGACGCTGACCTTTTTGCGGGGCGAAGCCTACTCCCGGCCTGGCGCTCCCCAGGCTCCCCTCAACTTCAAAGCTGCCGCTCTCGGTCCGAACGATGTGCTGCTGAGCTGGACGGATGCCTCCGCCGATGAGACAGGCTATCTTCTCAAGCGGGGACAGGGGCCGGACCGGCCGCCGGCTCGGGTCAGCGAGCTGCCCGCATTCCCCAACCTGATCTCCTATCAGGACAAAGTCCCAACGGCCGGTTCCTATTATTACCGGCTGTGCGCCTTCAATGCCAACGGCCTTTCTCTCTTCTCGCCTCTGGAAGCCGTTGCGACGGGGGACGGAAAAGCCAACCTCCCTCCCCGGATCCTGTCTCTGCCTCAAACGACGGTTTTTCGGGGAGTCCCCTTTGAATATGCGGTCTCCGCCGATGATCCGGACGGAGATTCTTTAGACTACTCCCTGTCCATCCATCCCGCCGGGATGCTTATCGATCCCAAAACCGGCCTCATCCACTGGCTGCCCGCCGCCGCCGGGCGCTACTC
>JBAVVA010000211.1:0-8461 GCA_049697055.1 Candidatus Aminicenantales bacterium | reverse complement strand
TCTCATGCCGGATAATACATACTACTACTCTATCTCCTAGGCTTTGTCAACAGAATGAAGTTGCCCGCCGGCCTTGATTGATTTAATAAAAATCCTGGGCTATGATGGTGCAGGATGATCAAAATTTCGCCGGAGCGACAAGGAGGTTTGTTCATGAGCCGTCATTCACTCTTCCTTCGATACAGCGTCCTGCTTCTTGTCCTGGCCGGACTGGTCCTGACGGCGGCCTGCAATATCCCTAAGGACGAAGAAATCAAATCCTGGATGCAGATCGTCGATGTGGAAACCAAGTGGGTCTTAAAGGAATACCGGGCTTGGCCGCCCAAGCTCGTCCTGGTTCCGGCCCTCTCCTTTCGGGTCAAGAACGTTTCCCCCAAGCCCTTGACTTATATCAATTTCAACGCCATCTTCAAGTTCAAGGAGGATGAGGAGAACCTGGGCGATAATTACCTGGCCGGCATCCGCGGCACGCCCGTTCCGCCCGGTGAGTTCAGCCCGATCATTTTCATGAAGAGCAATTTCGGCGTTATTGGCAAGAGCCTGGCCTCTTTCACCAACAACCCCATGTGGAAGCAGGTCGCGGTCAAGCTCTTCGCCCAGAGCCGGGGCTCCAGCCATGTCCTGCTGGGGAACTACACCTGCTCGAGAACTATCGACTTCAAAGAGCCCGAGCCGGCCGCCAAGCCGGCTCCCAAAAAATAGGGAACCTAGCCCTCCAGCGCGTTCGGCCGGAGGATCTTGATGTAGTTTTTCTGTTTTAATTTGGCCACGTAGTCTTCAATGGCCTGGGCTCGTTTCTGAGTGAAGATACGTTCTTCGATATCTTTTTTGGCCTCTTCAAAGGGCCGCAGCCGGCTCGCTTTCCGGCTCTCCAGCCGCAGCAGATACCAGCCGTTTTTAGCCTTCACCCAGGCCGATACCTGGCCCGACTGGAGTCCCGCCACGGCCTTTTCCAGAACGGGGTCGAGTTCCTTTTTCTTGAAAGTGCCCAGGTCGCCCTGGGTCTCTTTGGCCGGACCCTCGGAATAGAGCCCCGCCAAGGAGAGGAAATCCTGGCCGGCTGCCAGCTTGTCGCTGATTTCGCCCTTTTTGGACTCCAGGGTTTCTCCCGGGTTGCCCTCTTCGGAGAGGAAGATGCCCCGTAGATGGACCTCTTCGGGCTCGGTGTAGTTGTCCGGGTGGGTCTTATATTCTTTCACGATCTCGGCGTCGTCGATGACGATCTGCCGGTCCACTTCGCTGAAGAGGACGGCCTGCCGCAACAGGTCCTCTTCTATCTGCTTGAGCCAATTGTTGTAGTCAATTCCTTCCCGGGCCAGGGCTAGCCGAAGGTCCTCGTCGGTGTCCAGGTTGTTCTGCCGCTTGATGTTGTCGATGGTCGTCCGGACCTGCTCCCGGACATCCAGTTTCATCTCCCGGGCTTTCTGCAGCAGGATAAGCTCGGTGATCATCCTGTCCAATAAGCCCTGCTTGAGGAGCTCATACTGCTTGCTGAACTCCTCTCCGCTGAACTGGGCCCGCAGGGCCTGGATCATCAATTCGTTGCGGGCCTTGACCTCGGACAGGGTGATGATGTCGCCGTTGACCACGGCCACAATTTCTTCGATGGTCTGCTGGCCGGCGGCTAGGGGCAGAGCCAGGGCCAGTATCAGGAACAGGGCCGTTCTTATCGATGCCGATATTCTCATAGAAGGTTCCTTTGGTAGGAAAATGACAGATTCTGGGTCAGGGTTTTCCAATCCAGGCGTTTTTTCAACTCGGCCAGGTGGTCGGACACGGCCAAGCTGATCTTCCGGTCGAGAAGCTTGAGACGGATACCCGGAGCAGCCTTGTCCAGGGGGACGATCTCCGGCTCGAACCGCTTGTTGAGGAGAAAGATGTGATAGCCGTAGGAGGATTCCACGACCTGGCTGATCTGGCCTTCCGGCAAAGACAGGACGACCCGTTCGATCTCAAAAGGAAGTTGGCCGGGGCTGAATACGCCCAGGCGGCCGCCCCGCTCGGCTTCCGGGCCGATGGAGATTCGGCGGGCCATGGCCTGGAACTCCTCGACCGTCCGGCCACGGACGTTGTCCAGGACCTCAACCGCTTTTTCCTCGGACTCGACCAGGATCTGGTAGACCTCGAACCGTTCGGGCTGGAGGAAATCACTCTTGTGGCCTTCATAGAAAGCCTTGATCTCTTCGTCGCTGACGGCAATGTCCTTGACCAGGAGATAGGTGTACTTGTCTGCCAGCAGCTTGTCCCGGAGGCTCTTCAGGTCAGAGTCGCTGAACTCCGTCCTCTTGGCCGGTTCGAGCTGGCCCTTCACCTTGACCAAGTACTTTTTCATCTCTTCCTCGGTTAGGCCGATGTGCTGCTGGCGGGCCTGCTCCAGGATGAGCTTATCCTCGCAGAACCGGTCATAAAGGCGGCTGAGGGTCGATGCGGACAAAGGCTCTTCCATTTGGCCCAGAGTGTGGCGGATGTAGCTATCGAAGTCCGAGCCGGAGTAGGACGATTCGCCCACCTGGAGGATGAGGAGGCTCTTTTTCGGGGCGGTTTCCCGGGGAGCTGCCGCGCCGGCCGAGCTGCCCTTATCCCGGCGGCAGGCCGGGCCGGCCAGGGCCAGGAGCGCGGACAGGGCCAAGAGCGCGGCCAGGGCGGGCAGGACGGCGGAACGGAATTTGGAATTCATGAGTATCGTCACTATCTGTTCGGGCCGCTCATTGTACCATTAGTTCCTAACTCCTTCAAGATAAGGAGTGTTTCATTCAGGACCACGTCATCGGCGGTCGAGCTCAAGTTGACGGCCAGGACACCCTGTGGCGTCAGGCTGCCCGAAAACCGCTTGAGGAGTTTGGGGAACTGGGCGGGGGCGACGGGCGTGGTGGGGATGAACTTGAAAACCAGCCTGGAACCGAACCGGTCGAGGCTTTTCAGCTTGAGCCGGTGGGCCAGGAATTTGACCGCTCCGTAGGCCAGCAGGTTTTTGGCTCCGGGAGGCAGCGGGCCGAAGCGGTCCTGCATCTCCTCCCCGATCCGGCCGATCTCATCCAGGCTTTCGACGGAGGAAATCCTCTTATAGAGGTGGAGGCGGAGGTTGACCTGGGGCAGGTAGTCCTCCGGGAGGCGGATATCGGCCTTGAGGTTGATCTCGGTCTTGACCTCCTCGATGGCCTCGCCCTTGAGCTCGCGGATGGCCTGGTCGAGGAGGTGCATGAAATAGTCGTAGCCCAGGGCGGCCAGGTTGCCGTGCTGTTCGAAACCCAGGAGGTTGCCGGCCCCCCGTATTTCCAGGTCCTTGGCCGCCAGCCGAAACCCGGAGCCCAACTCGCTGAACTCCTTAAGCGCTCCCAAGCGTTTGCGGGCCAGAGGGGTGAGCTCGGCGAAGGGGGGCACCAGGAAATAGGCATAAGCCTGGCGCGAGGAGCGGCCGACCCGGCCGCGGAGCTGATAGAGCTGGGCCAGGCCGTACAGGTCGGCCCGGTCCACGATGAGGGTATTGACCAGGGGGATGTCGATGCCGTTCTCGATGATGGTTGTGGAGACCAGGACGTTGGACCTCTGGTTGATGAAGTCCAGCATCCGTTTCTCCAGGGTCAGCCCCGGCATCTGGCCGTGGATGACGCTCAGCTTGGCCTCTGGCACCAGCTTGCCCAGGATGGAGGAGGTGTGTTCAATGTCCTCGATCCGGTTGTGGATGTAGTAGACCTGGCCGCCCCTCTTGAGTTCCTGCCGGACGGCGGAGGCCGTTAGCTTGGGGCTTGAGGCGGTGACTACGGTGTGCACGGCCAGGCGGTCGCGGGGAGCGGTTTCGATGAGGCTGATGTCGCGCAGGCCGGTCAGCGACAGGTTGAGCGTGCGGGGAATGGGGGTGGCGGTCAAGGTCAAGACATCAATGTCTGCTTTAAGCTGCTTGATCCTCTCTTTGTGACGGACTCCGAAGCGCTGCTCTTCATCCACGATGAGCAGGCCTAGGTCGCGGAAAGCAACGTCCCGACTGAGCAGCCGGTGGGTGCCGATGACAACGTCCACCAACCCGCTTTTCAAGTCTTCCAGTGTTTTCTTCTGCTCCCGGGCCCGCTGCAGCCGGGTCAACCCTTCCACCCGGATGGGGAAGAGAATCATCCGGTTCCGGAAGGTCTTGACATGCTGGCTGGCCAGGATGGTCGTCGGGCAGAGCACGGCGGCCTGCTTTCCATCCATGACCGCCTTGAAGGCGGCCCTCATGCCCACTTCGGTCTTGCCGTAGCCGACGTCCCCGCACAGCAGCCGGTCCATGGGAGAGGGCGACTCCATGTCCCGGGCGATCTCCTTGATGGATCGGAGCTGGTCCTCGGTTTCCTCAAACTCAAACGTCTTTTCGAATTCCGCCTGCCAGCGGCCCTCCGGCGAGAAGGCGAACCCCCGGACGGATTTGCGCTGGGCGTAGAGCTCAAGCAGCTCCCGGGCCAGCCGCTCGATGGCCTTCTTGGCCTTCTGCTTGGTCCGCTCCCAGGAAGGCGTGCCCAGCTTGTCCAGGGGGGGCTGGGCCTCGCCCACGGCCGCATACTTCTGGACCAGGTTCAGGTCTTCGACCGGAACGAACAGCTTGTCCTCATCCCGGTAGCGCAGGTCGATGAACTCGCGGGCCTTGCCCTCGATGTCCATCTTGAGCAGACCCTGGAAAAGCCCGATCCCGTAGTCGGTATGGACCACATGGTCGCCTGTCTTGAGGTCCTGGAAGTGCGAGCGGAAAGGCCGGACCGCCAACCGGGAGGTGACCACCCGCTCCTCGGTCAGGACGTCGCGCTCGGAGAAGAAGAAGATTTTTTCTTCGGGATAGCTGAACCCCTGGGCCAAGCCGCCCAACAGGAGGAGGATCTCTCCCTGGCGGGGTTGCTCGAGCGGCCCGGCCGCCTCCGCCGAAAGGATTTCCTCCTGGGCCAGCAGGGTGCTGAACCTCTGGCGGAGGGCATCACCGGACAGGAACAAATAGCAGCGGTCGCGACCGGCTTGAAGCTTCTTCAAGTATTGGAGGAAAAAAGGGATCTTGTTGGCGAAGCGGGGCACAGACTGGAAGCCAAGGGAGAATGCGGGCCGGGAGCCAGCCGGCGCCAGCTCCCTGACCAAGACGGATTCCTCCTTGATTCGCTCCCAGTCCCCGGCGGCATAAACCTCCTCGATGGGCAGCACGAACTTTTTATTTTCTTCCAGCTCCCGAGCCTGAGCCTCGAATTCCGTGCGGGACTCCCGCCATTCCTTGTCTACTTCCTCGAAATTCTGGACCAGGAACACGGCCCCCTCGAGGTAGTTCCGGAAAGGCACAAAATGATCCCGGTAGAGCAAACTTAAGAAAACGAAGCCGGGAAAAATGTCGCCCGCCCGCAGCCTCCCGGCCTTGTCGCGCACATCCCGGGCTGCGCCGCCGCGGCCCAGGGCCAGGTCGGCCCATTCCTCGAAGAAGGTGTCCCGGCCGGGGAATTCGCGGAGCGAAGGGATGACCGCCCGGTCAAGCCGCCGCCGGGAAGCCTGGGAGGATGGCTCGAAGGCCCGGATCGAGACGACCTCATTCCCGGAGAACTCCAGCCGGAAAGGAAGCTCTTCCCAGGGAGAAAAAACGTCTACGACGCCCCCGCGCCAGGCGTATTCGCCGTGCGAGGCGATGAGCTCCTCCTTGCTGTAGCCGAACTCGAGGAGGGTCTGCAGGACCGCGTCCCGGTCGAACCGTCCGCCTTTGTCCACTTCCAGGAAAGACTCGGCCAGGCGGTGGGCTGAGGGAAAGGGCTTGAGCAGGCCGAAGAGGTCGGTCAGGATGAGGTCGGCCGGCCGGTGGAGGAGCTCATGAAAAAAGCGCATCCTCCGGGCCGACACCTCGAGCGAGGCCGGGACTTCCTGGTAGGGGCTGACGCCCAGGCCGGGCAGCAGCGACACGGTTTTAGCCGGGGCCAGATGGGAAAGGAAGAACCGGCACTGTTCGGCGAACGTGTCGAGCGGGGCGGTGGAAGGAAGGATGCAGACCAGCCGCCGGGGCAGCCGGGCGGCGAGGCAGGACAGGACATAGGGCCGGGCGGCTTCGGGCAGCCCGGCCAGTGAGAGGCCGCGCTCGCCCTTGAGGATGCAGTCGCTCAGCCGCTTGAATTCAGCGACGCGATAAAGGAAGTCCAGGCTCATCGCCCCCCATTATACGGTTGGCAGGCCGGAGCGTCTATTGCCTCAGCCCGGCTCCATGTTTTTTAGTTGGCCGGATCATCGAATATTCGGTAAAATGGGCCCGATAACAAATCAATCTTTACTAAAGACATCCGCTTCTATGAGGTTCACAACAGCGGCGGCTGGTATAACTTCGGCTTCGTCCTGGGCGCCGGCCTTTTCCTGAGCGGCGGGATCCTGGGCAAAAGAAAAAGAAAGAAGTAGCCTCGAACAAATCTTCTTCCGGGGCGTCCGGGCCGCAAGCTGCCAGCGCTCCCCGGCTGATGTCTTCTCTGGCTATGCCGATGGACAAAGATTTATTCAGTTTTCCCCAAGGAGGATGGGATATCTCAAACCAATGCTTGCTGTTTTATAGATGTCGGGCAGGGGAAAATTCGCTTGGGCCGCTTGAAAGCCCCCCCTATCGTTCCGCAAATATCGGGCGACGAATTGCGGAAGCGAACGCATTGTTGCCGCCGTCAAGATGATTTCGGAGGCCGTGGGGACTCCAAGTTTACGCGGAGGGGTTACTTTCATGAGAAGAGGATACCCCGTGGGCGAGACGACCGGCCAGCTATATTTTTCGACGGCGTCCAAATCATCGAAGGTCAATGAGGTCGGCTCGCCAAATGTCAGGCTTACGGTCGTGATCTTTTTATAGATTTCCTGCGGCTTAAGATCAGAATATTGGAGGCGAGCATCTTCGAGGGTCGGATAGGAAGCAATCCCGTATTCGATTCCGGCGTTACCCATGATCACGACATAGGTGGGAGGTTTCTCCGCCGGATAGCGCACTTCAAAAAGATGACTATCGTCGATCTTACGCCACGGTGCTTCTTGATAGAAATAGGACGCGGCGGAGAATAGCTCTTCGAGTTGTAGCGGCGTGACTCCCTCGATGCTGAGCAAGCCGGGGCGCGGATCCTCCCGGCCAAGGCGCTGCTCAAGGCCGCGAAGGGCGTGGTCGATGAGCGGCAGGTCGGGATGATAAGCACAAGTCACGCCGATCTCAGCTAAAGAGGACTCTAGATATTGAGCAAAGACGGCGTCGTCAAGGTCAATACGGGCCGGCCGAATGCGCCTCCCGGATCCAGCCGCCGGATTTCGCATGGCTTCCACGAGAACCGATAATACGGCCTCGGGTGCCGGGCGCTCTTCGAAGAGTCTTGATTGTCGTATGCAGTCGGCTTGAACATCCATGACAAGAATGATAAAAGGTCGATAAGGAGTCCGGCCCTTTGCTTTAACCCAGGCCCGCGTTTTGCGAACCGTCGCCACCCAATAAACGTTTTTTTGCAGCAGGTAGCCGGCCTTATCGATTCCTCGTTCTTTCATTTCACTTCATCGTTCTTCTTTCTTATCATTTCTAATCACGACAGATACAATCATATCTATTTTATCAATTACTGCGCTGTCTATTTTATCTTTTGTAATCAGCTTTACCAAAAGACAATAGTCGGCCTTCCGACTATCTAATTTTCAATTCCAACAATCACGAGTGGAACGGCAGGAACTCCACGTCCTTGCCGAACGATATTATAGAATTCGCCCTCAAAATATGGGACGCCGGAACTCATTTGACTTTGGAGAGACTTCATCGGCAATATTTCGATGCCGACATCAATTTTATCGCCGATATAGAAGGCGAGGTGTTTTACAAAAAGATCGTACGCTACAAATGCATATTTGCCGAATTGCACTTCAACAGCGACTCGATCTTTTACAAAATCGGTCTGGTTGTAGCTAAATATCGGAATTTCCCCGGATTTTTCAATCTCACGCTTCTGCTCCGAAGTTGATAAAGAAAGCGTCTTTCGAATAAGTTTTTCGCTTCGAGTGACCCAATAATTCACTCGACTTTCTTGCCAGTCTCTCTTTCTAAGTAGTCTTTTAAAACTCGCGTTCAATTCGATCGGGCTATAAAGAATCGCCCCTTTCATTGTTTTTTCCTTCGATATTTTTGTTTTGCACTTCGCCGCATCAACCGTAGTAATAACCCATTGGATCTCTTTCCATAAACCCGGTCTATGAACAAGCAGGAATTCTTTCCCATTTAGATGAGAATAGACTTCCGCGATTTTCATCAAAATCACCTTTTTTAGTTTTTACCTGGTATATTCATCAAGTCCAATTGCTCAGATGCCGATTCCTTTGACCAGGGCGATATCCGCAATTTATTACCGGCTTTATCCGGATCATAAATCGGCTTGTACATAGGCCGCGTTTTCAGCGTCCCCTCAATCTCTTGTCTAATACGACTACGGGCCAGTTCGATATACTTCGGTACAACTTCGGCGCCCGATCCTCG
>JBAVVA010000210.1:0-15748 GCA_049697055.1 Candidatus Aminicenantales bacterium | reverse complement strand
GGCCGAAGAAGTTTTTCTCCAGGTCATTTCCCTGGACAAAGCCTATGCGCCCGCCTGCGTCAACCTGGGCAATACATATTTCATGATGGGCGAACTGGCCAAAGCGGAATCGTATTTGAAGAAAGCTCTGTCCATATCCCCGAACTCCGTCTCGGCTTTGTACAGCCTGGGCACCCTCCTCCTTAGCCGGGGACAGTATGAGGATGGAACGGCCTATCTGGCCCAGGGCGTCGCCCTGGATCCCGAATATCTTGACCAGCAGAGGGATTTCACGGCCAGAATCGCCGTCGCCGGCCTCAACTCGCCCGAAACTTACTTCGCCTGGGCCAAGGTCTATGCCGGCCAGGGGAGGGCGGCCAAAGCCGCTGAATACCTGGAAAAGGCCCGCAACGCCGGCTTTAAGGACTGGAAACGCCTGGAGACCGAAAAGGAGTTTGAGAAGGTTCTGGAAGACCCGGAAATCAAAAAGTTTCGGCGTCAGGAGTAAACAGGACCCGGGGGAGCAGGCCGGCAGCCCACCCGGCCAGGCTTTTTGGCTATCCGCGCGGAAGGGGCTTCCGGAGTGGGGGTGTTTTCTTTTTCCGGTGGCGGAGGGCCTCGACCATCATCGGCACCAGCGAGATGAGGATAATGGCCATGATGACGAAGCTGAAGTTTTTCTTGATGAAGGGGATGTTGCCGAAGAAGGCGCCGGCCAGGACGAAGAGGGCCACCCAGCCCAGTCCGCCGATGACGTTGAAGCTGATGAACCGCCAGTAACTCATCCGGCCGATGCCGGCCACGAAAGGGGCGAAGGTGCGGATGATGGGAATGAACCGGGCGATGATGATGGTCCGGCCGCCGTACTTTTCGTAGAAGGCATGGGTCCGGTCCAGGTATTCCTTCTTGAAGAAACGCGTCCTTTCCTTGTGAAAAACCTTGGGGCCGACGAGGTTGCCGATCCAATAGTTGACCGTATCGCCCAGGACGGCCGCCGCGCCCAGGATGAGGAGCAGCCAGGCCAGCTTGAGCGAGCCGGCCGCGGCGAAAGCGCCCGCGGCGAAGAGGAGCGAATCGCCGGGCAGGAAGGGCGTTACCACCAGGCCGGTTTCACAGAAAATGATGGTGAACAGGATGGCATAGACCCAATTGTGATACTGCTGGATGAGGTGGCCCAGGTGCGTGTCCAGGTGGAGGACAAAATCGAGGACCTGCTTGATGAATTCCATGGCTTCTCCTTAAGCCTGTGTTGGGTCTGAGCGGAAATAGGAACGGATAGCTTATCCATCCCCCCCGGAGCTGTCAAGCCGACGGAGAGGGATTAGTTTTAGGGAGGATTGCTTGCGGTAGCCCGGCCTGAATTGCGGACAGGCCGGCTATTGGGCGGCCCAGCCCTTGAGCTTTTCGTACTCGACCTCGCCGCATAGAACGTCGTTGGTCTCGGGCTTGAAGAAAGTCGGTGTGCGGAGCTGCCCCCCGCATTTGGGCGCCAGGATGTTCCGGTAGGAGCGCATCAGCTCGGCGTTCTTCTCGTCGTGCCAGACCTCCAGCTTCTCGAAGACGACGCCCTCCTCCTTCTGCAGCCGCTCGACCAGCGGCATCATCCGCCGGCAGTGGGGGCATTCCCGGGCATGGAACATCAACAGCTTAGGCATTTTTCGTCCTCCTGACAAATAGACTGCACCAGCATTCGCCCTTCTCCTGGCCCTGGTAGGTCTCGTGGATGGTGAAGTTGCAGGGACAGACGATCTTCATATCCTCAGCGAAATCCTTGGTGGCCAAGCGGCAGGGGCAGTACTTGAGGCCGTGATTCGATTCATTGGCGAAGATTCCCTCCAGCAGGGTTTCCACGCGCTCCTGGTCCGGGTTGACCTGGAACTCATTTTTTTCAACGAAGGCTTGGATGGCCCGGCGGAAGTCCTCCTTGGTGAAAGGAGCAGCGCCGGGCAGGGACATTTTCCGGGCTTCCTGTTCGGAGATTTCCACATAGGCGTTCTTGACCTTGCAGGTCGGGCACAGCACGGGCGGGAAGAGGCCGTAGTGGATGTCGTTGCAGATAAAGCACCGCCAATATTTTTTAGGAGGCATGTTTTTCGTTTCTCTGCGTTTATTTTAAGAGAGGGGCAGGCCCTCTGTCAACCAAACCCTATAGGAACTATGTAAACAGAGCCATGACCGGCCCCCTCAGTCCAGGCTGTAATTGGGAGCTTCGCGGATGATGGTCACGTCGTGGACGTGGCTTTCCTTGAGGCCGGCCGGCGAGATCCGGATGAAGCGAGCCTTGGACTGGAGCTCCTCGATGCTCCGGCAGCCGGCATAGCCCATGCCCGCCCTGAGCCCGCCGACCATGATCTGCACGATCTGAGCGACGCTGCCTTTGTAAGGCACCCGTCCGACGATGCCCTCGGGCACCAGCTTGCTCTCGCTCAAGGGGTTGTCCTGGAAATAGCGGTCCCGGCTGCCCTCCCGCATGGCTTCCAGCGAACCCATGCCCCGATAAGTCTTATAAGAGCGCCCCTGGAACATCTCCACCCCGCCCGGCGACTCTTCGGCGCCGGCCAGGATGTTTCCCAGCATGACCGTGCTGGCGCCGGCGGCGATGGCCTTGGTGATGTCGCCGGAATACTTGATTCCCCCGTCGGCGATGACCGGAATGCCCTTCTCTTTGGCCACGGCATAGACGTCGGCCACGGCCGTGATCTGGGGGACGCCCGCCCCGGATACGATCCGGGTCGTGCAGATCGAGCCGGGCCCGACGCCGACCTTGACCGCATCCACGCCCAGGGCGATGAGGTCGCGGGCCGCCTCGGCCGTGCCGATATTGCCGGCCACGAGCTCTTGCTCGGGGAACTCTTTTTTAAGCAGCTTGACCCTGTCCAGTATCCGCTGTTGATGGCCGTGGGCCGTGTCCAGGACCAGGACATCGGCCTTGGCCGCGATCAAGGCCCTGGCCCGGTCGAGAATGTCGTCGCCCACGCCGACGGCTGCTCCCACGCGCAGTCGGCCCAGGCTGTCTTTGGACGCGTTGGGATATTGAATGCGCTTGAGGATATCCTTGTAAGTGATCAGCCCCTTGAGGTGTCCCTGGCTGTCTACCATGAGCAATTTTTCCACTTTATGTTCGTGGAAGAGCTTTTCCGCCTGCTCCAACGGGGTGCCCAGCGGCACGGTGATCAGGTTCCGGGTCATGACTTTCTCCACCTCGAGCTGGTCTCGGGTCTCGAAGCGGATGTCGCGGTTGGTCAGGATGCCCAGCAGACGGTTATTCTCGTCGGTGATGGGCAGGCCGGAGATGCGGTATTTGACCATCACCTCCTTGGCTTTCAAGATCTTGTCCTTGGGCCGGATGGTGATGGGGTCCACGATCATGCCGCTTTCGTGGCGCTTGACCTTATCCACTTCCTCGGCCTGGAGGTCGAGGGGCAGGTTGCGGTGGATGACTCCCAGGCCGCCCTGTTGGGCCAGGGCGATGGCCATCTTGGATTCGGTCACCGTGTCCATGGCCGAGCTGACGATGGGGATGTTGAGCCGGATGCGGCGGGTCAGCTGGGTGGAGATGTCGGCCGCCGCGGGCAGGACCTCGGAGTGGGCCGGCAGGATGAGGACATCGTCAAAAGTCAGGCCTTCTTTAAGCACGGTGTCGAGCATGGCTTCCCCCCTTATCGTCTCCTTTTCTTGCTGGGGATGAGGGACCGCGCCTCCTTCATCCTCTGCCCCTGGCCTGGGGCCGCCGCCTGCTGAGGCTGCTGGTAGTAGAGCGCCTGCTGCCGGCGCTCGGGCAGCTCCTGCTCAGTCACCGGCTGGAGCAAGAACAGGTAGCGGATGACCTCCTCTTCGATTCTGTCCATCATGGCCTGGAACATGTCAAAGCTTTCCTTCTTGTATTCGACCAGCGGGTCGCGCTGGCCGTAGCCCCGCAGGCCGATCCCTTCCTTGAGGTAGTCCATCCCCAGCAGGTGGTCCTTCCACTGGGTGTCGATGACCTGGAGCATGATGACCCGTTCGAACTCCCTCATCCGCGAGGTCCCCAGCAGCCGCTCCTTCTCCTCGTACATCTCGGCCAGCCGCTTCAGCGTTTTCTCCCGCAGCTCGTCGTAGACCACGGCCTCCCAGTTGAGGCCCAGGGAGTCGAGGTCCAGGCCGAATTGGGCCAGGATGGCCTTTTTCAAGGCCTCCCGGTCCCAGTCCTCGGGCGATTTGTCCTTGTTGGCGTGGCTGTCCAGGAGCCAGTCGAGGAGCGTCTCGATCAGCCCCAGGATGTCCTCCCGCAGGTCTTTTCCCTCCAGGATCTCGTGGCGCTGGCGATAGACCGACTCCCGCTGCTTGTTCATCACGTCGTCGTATTCGAGGAGGTGCTTGCGGATGGTGAAGTTCTGGCCCTCGACCTGCTTCTGGGCCCGCTCGATGGCCCGCGACACGAGCTTGTGCTCGATGGGCACGCCCTGGCCCAGCCCGATGCGGGACATCAACCCGGAGATGCGTTCGCTGCCGAAGATGCGCATCAGGTCATCTTCCAGGGATAAATAGAAACGCGAAGAGCCCGGGTCGCCCTGCCGGCCGGCCCGGCCGCGGAGCTGGTTGTCGATGCGGCGCGCCTCGTGACGCTCCGTGCCGATGATGTGGAGGCCGTTGAAGCCGATGACCTGTTCGTGCTCCCGCTGGAAGATCTCCTGGGCGGCGTTCATGGCCCGCTCCCAATCCTCGGGCGTGGCCTTGGCCAGGTCGAGGCCGGCCTTGCGCAGATGCTCCCGGGCCAGGAAGTCCGGGTTGCCGCCCAGCAGGATGTCCACGCCGCGGCCGGCCATATTGGTGGCGATGGTCACCGACCCGACCCGGCCGGCCTGGGCGATGATGAGGGCTTCCTGCTCATGGTATTTGGCGTTGAGGACGACGTGCTTGACCCCTCGCTTCCGCAACAGGGCGCTGAGGTTCTCCGACTTTTCGATGGACACCGTGCCCACCAGCATCGGCCGGCCCTTCTCGTTGTTCTCAACGATTTCCTCCACAACAGCCTGCCATTTCTCCTTGCCCGTGCGGTAGATGACGTCCGGATTCTCGTAGCGGATGAGGGTCTTGTTGGTGGGTATCTCGACGACCGACAGCCCGTAGATCGTTTGGAACTCGGTCTCCTCGGTTTTGGCCGTGCCGGTCATGCCGGCCAGCTTCTTGTACATGCGGAAGTAGTTCTGGAAGGTGATGGAGGCCAGGGTCTGGTACTCCTCCTCGACGCGGACGTTCTCCTTGGCCTCCAGGGCCTGATGGAGGCCGTCGCTGTAGCGGCGGCCGGGCATCAGCCGGCCGGTGAATTCGTCCACGATGATGACCTGGCCCTCCTTAACCATGTAGTCCACGTCCCGCTTGAAAAGGTAGTGGGCCTTGAGCGACTGGTTGATGTGATGGATGAGTTCCATGTGTTTCAGGTCGTAAAGGTTGGAGACGCCCAGGAACTTCTCCGATTCCTCCACCCCGTCCTCGACCAGGGATACGGTCCGGCTCTTCTCGTCCACCTTGAAGTGCTTGTCCTGGCGGAAGCGGCGGACCAGCTTGTCGATCCGGTAGTAGAGCGAGGTGGACTCCTCGGTCGGGCCGGAGATGATGAGCGGGGTGCGGGCCTCATCGATGAGGATGCTGTCCACCTCGTCCACGATGCCGTAGCGGTGGCCGCGTTGGACCAGGTCCCCCAGGCGGAACTTCATGTTGTCGCGGAGGTAATCGAAGCCGAACTCGTTGTTGGTGCCGTAGGTGATGTCGCAGCCGTAGGCCTGCTGCCGCTGCTGATCGTCCAGGCCGTGCTGGATGGTGCCCACCGTCAGGCCGAGGGAGGTGTAAATGGGACCCATCCACTCCGTGTCGCGCTTGGCCAGGTAGTCGTTGACGGTGATGATGTGGACCCCTTTTCCTTCCAGGGCGTTGAGGTAGGCGGGCAGGGTGGCCACCAGGGTCTTGCCCTCGCCCGTCTTCATCTCGGAGATCATGCCCTGGTGGAGTACCGCGCCGCCGATGACCTGGACATCGAAGTGGCGCATGTTGACCTTGCGCCGGGCGGCTTCCCGGACCACGGCAAAGGCCTCGGCCTGGATGTCGTCGAGCTTGGCCCCCTGGGATAGCTTCTCCTTGAACTCGGCGGTTTTGGCCTGGAGCTGGGCCTCGCTCAGGCTCTGGAGGCGGGGTTCGATATCGTTGACGGCGGCCACCAGCGGCCGCAGCTTCTTCAGGACCCGTTCGTCCGGAGACCCGAAGATTTTATGGATAATCCACTTTAACATTTATTATCTATTACCAGAACAGGCGGGGGATGTCAATTTGCCCCTTATCAGCAGGTAGCATCTCCTTTTCTGTGATGGAACATTCAAGAAGAGGAGGGGTCCTGTCACGGCCGACCTTTCCGGAGACACCAACCTTTGCCCCCCTTGTTTCACCAAGGGGGGCTAGAGGGGAATAAATAGAATAAAGAGAATTTATTAGGTGTCTCCGGCAATGCCAGGCTGCGCGCGGGTGGACTATATGGCCGGAGCCGCCTCTTTGCTTTTTTCTATTTATTAACCCCCTCCACCCCCCTAGAAATTAGGGGGCTCGATGGCGTCTCCGGAAAGGCCGGAGCCCCTCCGCCGTGCCACCCCCTCCCCACGTATCACACGTTTGGAGATGTAACCTCATCAGCATCAACGTCGAGATACTGGTCCGGAATTTGTTAATAGGTTTGTGCGGTTCGGGCTAGGCCAATCAGAGTAGGGGAGTGCTGAAAGCGGCCAGCGGCGGCCGCCCGCAAGTGCGTCCGGAAAACCAGCGGATAGGCCCCTGCTCCAGAATCAGGGCTACTCTCGTGTCAGGACGAGACGGGCCTCCTTGGTCATAAACGTTCCATCTGGGTTGAGGCCGTAGCCGATCCAGGTGCCGTCGGCCTGGTAGTAAAAACAAAAGGAACCGCGGGCCTCCTGGGGATCCCAACTCCACAGCTTTCCGCCCTCGAGCTTCCAGACGATCCCTTCGCTGGCCCCATAGCCCCCCTGGACCTGCGTTCCGTAGAACTCAATGTGGTCCGTATAGACATATTCCCACTGCCGGGAGGCAGCGTTGTATTTTTGGCCGGTGAGGGTCCATCGGCCGATGACCGAAGCCAGGTTCGGCCCGCCGGCGCCCGCTACGCCGCCCAGACTCGATTTGCAGTCGCCCAGGATGCGCTGGGCTTCCAGGTAGACATTATTAATCAGAGCGTCGTTAGCCTTGGTAACCTGGCGGCTGTCGTATGTTACCTGCCACCTGGCCATAAGCTGTCTGAGATCCCAAAGCGGGGCGCAGGACCCGGTGACGGGCTCCACCTGGCTGAGCTGGTCGAGGACGTTCCGGGCGCGGTCGTAGGCTTGCTGGGCCTCGACGATGTAATCCAGGCGGGCCTCCGTGGGCAGCGAGCCGCCGGAAGCAATGATCAGGCATCCGCGGGCGTTGGCCAGGTCGAACCCAAGCTTGAAGTACTTTTCCTCGCAGGTGTCCATGCGGACATATCGGCTGGCAACGATCTGGACCATCAACCGTTCGCCGTAGCTCTGGCGGCTGTTCTGAAGATAGGCGTTGGCCTTGCGGAATTCCTGGCTGTCCGCGTTTCTTCTCAATCGATCGGTCCACTGCTGGATGTCGTTCTGCTTCTGCTGCCAGTCCGACCAAGCCGGGTTGATACGAGAACAGGCGGCGTTGGCCGCCCGGACAAAGCGTGAGGCGTTGCTCAGGAAAGTGGCCAGCTCCTCGTAGAAAACGCCCCCTTCGGTTATGACATAGGCCATTCCCAGGCTGAAGCCGGCCATGAATATGTGCAGGCAACATTCGGGAAGCGGCGGATCCTGTTGAAGGCTGGGCCGGCCCGCCGGCGCCAGGACAAGACTCATAACGACCGCCATGGGTATAATTTTTTTGATCATGCCCTCCTCCTTTGGCCCCAGTGGGCCGCTTTTATTTCATTTCCGACCCAGGATCTCCTCCACCAGGGGCTCGGCCTGGTAGATTCTGCGCAGGGCTTCGATGATCCCCTGGCTGTGAACCATGACCGACCGGGAAATCTCCTGCTCATAAACAAAACGCGTGGGCAGGCTCTGGATATTGCCGTCAAACAGAACGCCCACCACCTCGCCCTTGCGGTTGACCACCGGCGAGCCGGAGTTGCCGCCGATCGAGTCCGCCGTGGACACGAAGTTCAGGGGGACGCCGAGGTTGAGCGCGGCTTTTTTGAGGAGGAAGCTGGGGGGAAGCTCATAGGGATCTTTATTCCCGTTCTGCTCGGATTTTCTAAAGAGGCCCGCATAGGTTGTCTGGAACGGGATTTTTTTATTGTTTTCCACATAGCCCTTGACCACTCCGAAGCTGAGCCGTAGGGTCGAGGTGGCATCGGGCGGAACCGAGGTTCCCTTGAGCTTGAACAGGGCCCGGGCCAGGAGCGCCCCGCTACGGACCTCCACGGAATCGACTTCGCGCTCATACCGCAGGCGCAGGCCGCGCGAAACAGGGTCAATGAGCAGGGCCAGTTTGATCATGGGGTCCGGGGAAAGATACACGGCTTCCAGGCCGCCCTCCAGGTATTTCTTCCGGGCTTCCATATCCTTCAGCTTGGTTCCGGAGATAAAGTCCTTGGCCGCTGTCTCCGGGTCCCGGCCGGCCAGGATCCATTTCACCTCGGGGGTCTGGCCCAATTCTTCCTTGAGCTGGGCCAGCGAGTCGGCCAGTTTAACCACCTCGAATTCGTCGTAGAGGGGAGCGGGGGAGAGGATCCGGCGCTGGACCGAGGCCAGGTTGGAGTCCGTGAATTCGCGGAGACGGTCGGCATTGGGCTTGCTTTTCTCCACGGCTATCCGGATCAAGTTGCGGGCCATGGTGAAATAGTTGGAATTGAAGCCCTGGCCGCGCTCAAAGAAAAAATAGGCTTTAAAAAAAGAGGCATAGGCTTTCTGGGCCGCAGCGATCTCGTCCCAGGCCCGGCCGTAGTCTTTAGACAGGTCCGGGTCGGCCAGCACAGCCTGGCGAAAAGCCTTCTCCTGTGCGGCCCTCTTTTCCATGAGTTTTTTATCCAGGAGGCCCGACTGATAGCCCCGAGTGGCTTTCAAGCTGTTCTCGATGCCGAAAAGGGACTGCAGCGCCACGCGGGCCTGCTCGGCGCCTTTCCGGCTGTAGGCATGGAGAAGGGCTTGGCGCCGTGCGCTATTGGCCAGGGCCAAGGGATAGCTCACCTCTCGCAAGAATTCGAGCTGGGCCATGGTCAGGAGCCGGCCGGTCGAACCGGGGTGGCCGGAGACAAAGACCAAGTCGCCCTCCCCAATGTTCCGCGTGGCCCAGCGGAGGTAATGAGGCGTGCGCAGCGGCTGGCCGTTTTCGTAGATACGAAATAGGGTGATATCCAGGTCATAGCGCGGGTAGGTGAAGTTGTCCGGGTCGCCGCCGAAAAAGGCTGTCAGGAATTCGGGGGCGAAGACGAGCCGGACATCGGTATAGACTTTGTATTTATAGAGATGGTACAGCGCGCCGGAATAAAGAGTGACCACCTGGCAGCGGAGTCCTGTCTGCTCCGAGAATTTCTTCTCCAGGTCGGCCCTGGCCTTCTGTCGCTCATCAGCTGCTTGAGCCGCGGTCATGCCCGGCTTCTCCGCGGCGTTGATGACAGGGGTGACATCCTCGATTTCCTGCAGGACCATAAGTTCCATATTCGGACATTTCAACTCTTCTCCCCTCGTCCGGGCGTAGAAGCCGGCCTGCATCAAGTCGCGCTCGGGTGTGCTCAGGTTCTGGATGGCCCCCTGGCCCACGTGGTGGTTGGTCAGGACAAGGCCGTCCGGCGAGATGAACGAGCCGGAGGCGCCGCCGAAGCGGACAGAGGACAGCTGGATGTGTTTCAGCCACTCGTCGGAGGCCAGGAAATTGTACTTGGCCTTGAGCAGGTCTTTAGGCGGCAGGTTGAACAGCCACATTCCCTCATCCGCCGCCAGGGGCAGGATGAGGGCTAAGGATAGAATGCCAATCAAAAAGAGCTTTTTGGTTTTGAACATGTTGGCTCCTCAGGTTGAAAGTTGCGATTATTATTATAGGCCATTTGTCTCCGGCTTGATACTATTGGCCTTTATCGAACAGAGCGGTTACAAGCCCAGCGGCCCTGTGCTGGAGACCTGGATGGACGACCCCGCCCAGACCAAGCCGGAGGACTGCCGCACCCTGATCATCATTCCGGTGGAAAAGAAAACGCTCTGATAAGCTCAGTCAGTTTCCAGAACCACGACCGCCTGAGCATAATTCTTGAGATGGGAGAGGGAGAGGTGCGCCCGGCTGAAGCCTAAATCCTCCTTAGCGGTCACCTGCAGCATCGGCTGGCCCGAGGGCAGGTTGACGACGCCCACCTCAGCCCAGCTGATCCGCCGGCCGAGCGCCTTGAAGAAAGCTTCTTTGGCCGCGAACCGGGCGGCCAGGTGCTGGGCGGCGTTCTTCTTGCCTTGACTGTAACGGACCTCTTCGGGAGTGAAGACCCGGTCCAGGAAGCGGGGATGCTCCTCCATTGCTTTTTTCACCCGGTCTACTTCGATGAGGTCAATCCCGATTCCGACGATCATCCTCAGCCTCCTCCGACAGGACTTTATATATCACACATTCGGAGACGCTATAGTTTTTCTTTAAGCGAGCGCGCGGCCCGGCGGCCGACGCGGTGGGCCAATTCCGCTTCGCTCAGGCGCATGATCCGGTCCAGGCTCTTGAACTCCGCCAGGAGCGCTATTTTCTTCTGCGGGCCCAGCCCCGGCACCCCGTCCAGCAGCGATTCGAAGCTCTTCCCGGCCCGGCGTTTCCGATGAAAGGAAACGGCGAAGCGGTGAGCCTCATCCCGGATGTGCTGCAAGAGTTTCAGGGCCGGCGAAGTCCGCGGCAGGGCCAGGCCTTCTTTGTTCGCCGGGCTAAAGACGATCTCGTTTTTTTTAGCCAGGGAAGCGACCGGTAGTTCGGCCAAGTCCAGCCCGGCCAGCGCTTCCCGGGCCGCCTGGAGCTGGCCCAGGCCTCCGTCCACCAGGATCATATCCGGAAGCCAGCCTTCTTCCTTCAACCGCGCCAGGCGGCGTCCGACGATCTCTTTCAGGCCGGCCACATCGTTCGGCCCTTCAACCGTCCTCACTTTATATTTTCTGTACTCGTTTTTATCCGGCCGGCCCTCCAGGAACGACACTGAGGAGCCGACTATTTCCGTGCCGCCCGTGTTGGAGATGTCGAAGCCCTCGATGCGGATCGGCAGGGCCGGCAGCCCGAGCGCTCTCTCGAGCTCGACCAGTGACGGGGGGACCTCAGCTTCCCTCCACTTGGCCAGGACCCTTTCGGCATTCCGGACGGCCAGCTCCACAAGACTCCTATTCCCGCCTTTTTCCGGGACCAGGAGGCGAACCTTCTTTCCTCTCAGCCGGGAGAATTCACTCTCCAGGCCGGCCAGACCTTCAGGCTGTGAGGGAAGGAGAACGGTCTCCGGCAGGGGGCGGCCGCCGGAATAGAAATCCCTGAGGAATTGAGCCAGCAGCCGGCCGTCCTTTTTTCCCTCCGCGCTCCTGAACACGAATTCCTCAGAATCGCTGACCTTGCCTTTTCTCATAAGGAACACCTGGACGGCCGCTTCTCCGCCTTGACGGCTGAAGCCGATGATGTCCTTGTCCTCCCGGCCCACCGAAATGAAGCGGGGTTTGTGCCGTTGCTCCTTTAAGGTCTGGATGAAGTCGCGCCACTGGGCGGCCTGCTCGAACTCCTGCCCCTCGGAAGCTTCTTTCATTTTTTCCTGCAGGATAGGCAGGAGCTCTTTGTCCCTGCCCTCCAGGAACAGCAGCGCGTTTTCACCGTTCCGGCGATATTCCTGTTCACTGATCAGGCCGGCGCAGGGCGCGGAGCAGTAGCCGAGGTCGTATTCCAGGCAGGGCCGCCGGCGGTTCTTGAAGACCGCCTCTTCGCAGCTCCTCAGCCCGAAGAACCGGTTGAGGAGGCGGATGGTCCGGCGGGCCTGTTGAGCCGGCGCATAGGGGCCGAAGGTGCGGGACCCGTCGGGCTCGACACGGCGGCTCAAAGTGACACCGGGGAACCGGTCCGGCAGGCTGATCTTGAGATAGGGGAAACTTTTGTCGTCCTTGAGCCTCAAGTTAAACTTGGGCTGAAAGCGCTGAACATAGTTGTTTTCCAGGAATGCGGCTTCTTTCTCCGACCCGGTCAGGATGAAGTCCACCTCGGCCGTCTCGGCCAGGATGTGGCGAACTTTCTCATCGGCATTATCCTGAAAATAAGAACGGACCCTGTCCCGCAGGGAGAGGGCCTTGCCGATGTAAATGATCTCCTTTCGGCTGTTCTTGAAGAAATAAATGCCGGGCTTGTCGGGCAGGCGGGACAGGCTGTCCTTGAGGGCCGGGCCGCTCATTTCAGGCTCCCCATTCGAGCTCCCGCTGCTTGAGCCTCCGGATCTCATCCCGGAGCTCGGCCGCTTTTTCGAATTCCAGGCTCCGGGCGGCTTCCTTCATCTCTCGCTCCAGTGCCTCGATCCTCTCCCTGCGTTTGTCGGAAGAAAGATAGATGTCTTTCTCTTCGGCTACCCGGCTGGTGTCCAGGTAGTCCCGCTCGGTAACGCTGGACAACACCTCGTCGATCTTTTTCTGGATGGAGCGGGGAGTGATGCCGTTCCGGCGGTTGTACTCCTGCTGGATCCGGCGGCGGCGGTCGGTCTCGGCGATGGCCCTGGCCATGGAGTCGGTAACCGCATCGGCATAGAGCAAGACCCGGCCGGCCACATGGCGGGCCGCCCGGCCGAAGGTCTGGATGAGCGAGCTTGAGGAGCGGAGGAATCCTTCCTTGTCCGCATCCAGGATGGCCACCAGCGACACCTCGGGCAGGTCGAGACCCTCGCGCAGGAGGTTGATGCCCACCAGGGCGTCGAACAGTCCCTTGCGCAGGTCGCGCAGGATCTTGACCCTCTCCAGGGTGTCGATCTCGGAGTGGAGGTAGCGGACCCGGAGCCCCAGTTCCTGATAGCGCTGGGTCAGGTCCTCGGCCATCTTCTTGGTCAGGGTCGTGACCAGGGTCCGTTCCCGGCGACTGGCCCGCTTCTCGATCTCGGCCAGCAGGTCGTCCACCTGTCCCTTGACCGGCCGGACCTCGACCTCCGGGTCGGTCAGGCCGGTGGGCCGGATGACCTGCTCAGCCACCCGGCCGCGGCCCAGGCGCAGCTCATAGGGGCCGGGCGTGGCCGAGATATAGAGAACCTGCCGGACTCTCTCCTCGAACTCGCGGAAATTGAGAGGCCGGTTGTCCAGGGCCGAGGGCAGGCGGAAGCCGTGCTCGACCAGGGTCAGCTTACGGGAGCGGTCGCCGTGATACATGCCGCCCAGCTGGGGGATGGTCGCGTGAGACTCGTCGATGATGGTCAGGAAGTCCCGGGGAAAATAGTCGAGCAGGGTATAGGGCGGTTCTCCCGGCCGACGCCGGCTGAGATACAAAGAATAGTTCTCGATGCCGGGGCAGTAGCCGAATTCGCGCAGCATCTCCAGGTCGAACAGAGTCCTCGTTTCAATCCTTTCCGCTTCGAGCAGACGGCCCCGCTCTCTGAAAAAGGCGATCCGCTCTTTGAGCTCCCCTTCGATCCCGGCCACCGACTCGGCCAGGATATCGGGCGGAGTGGAGAAAAAGGTCCGGGGATGGATGAGCAGGGTATCGAACTCCTGGAGCGTCCGGCCCAGCAGGGGGTCGATGGAGGACAGCCGCGCCACCCGGCCCTCCTCCAGCTCCAGGCGGTAGGCATATTCTTCGTAGGGAGGGAAGATGTCGACGACGTCGCCCCGCACGCGGAAACCGCCCCGCCGGAAGTCGGCGTCCTGCCGCTCGTATTGGATGTCCACCAGGCTGCGCAGGATCTCCCGGCGGCCGACGGCCTGGCCCCGGCTCAAGCTGAAACTCTGGGAGCGGTAGGTCTCGGGGTGGCCGATGCCGTAGATGCATGATACCGAGGCGACGATGATCACGTCCCGGCGCTGGAAAAGGGCGTTGGTGGCGCTGAGGCGCAGGCGGTCGATCTCGTCGTTGATGGTGGCTTCCTTGGCGATGTAGGTGTTGGAGGCCGGGATGTAGGCTTCGGGCTGATAATAGTCGTAATAGCTGACGAAATAGCCCACCGCGTTTTCGGGAAAAAACCGGCGGAACTCCTGGTAGAGCTGGGCGGCCAGGGTTTTGTTGTGGGAGATGACCAGGCAAGGCCGGTCCGCCTTTTCAATGACGTTGGCCATGGTGTAGGTTTTGCCCGATCCGGTAACGCCCAGCAGCACTTGGTGGGGTGCGCCCTCCTCCAGGCCGCGGAGGAGGGAACGGATGGCCTCAACCTGGTCACCGCGGGGCTGGAACTCGGAGTGGAGACGGAACTTAGGCATCCAAGTTATTATAGCAGAACCCTAACACGCATTCGGTAACGTGGGGGGTGCGAATCTCAGAAAACCAGAGCGACAGAAGGTGAACGGGCCTCAGCCGGTGAGGAGATCCTCTTCTTCTTTTTTCTTGGGCTTATCCTTGGACGGTTTCAGGTCGGTTTTTTCCTTGGCCGGGAAGACCTTCTCTACCGAGTCTTCCATCTTGATGCTGCCTTTGAACACCGCGCCGTCGGAGATGGAGATGCGGGCCGCGGTAATGTCCCCCCGCATCAGGGCCTCGGTGGCCACGAAGACCTTGCCCGTGGCGTAAACGTTGCCGTTTACCGAACCGCGGAGAGTGAGCTCGTTGACGATGATGTCCCCGTCCACCCGTCCGCCTTTTTCGATGATGAGGCTGTGATTCTTGAGGTCCACTTTGCCCTTAACGAAACCCTTGATGATAAGGTCTTCTTCACCGCCGACCTCGCCCTTGACCACATGGCCCGAGCCCAGGAAGGCTGTTCCCGGGGGAGTTACCTTCTTCGATTCCATCTGCTCGTCCTTTTTATCGCGTCCGAACATGTTGCCTCTTTCTCTTTTTAGGCCTGATTATAGACCGCGTCATTTTCCTTGTCAAATAAGGCTTGACAGCCGCTCCGGGGATAAATAGAGTGATACCATCATCTGAAAGGAGGACTCCATGTACGGTGAAGTCAACTCTGGGGCTTTCATCATCGGCTTGATCATTGCCGCTCTCCTGGGGCTGATCCCGGCCAACATCGCCAAGAAAAAGGGATACAGCTTCGGCCTGTGGTGGCTTTTCGGTTTTCTGTTCTTTATCATCGCTCTCATCGTCGCCCTGGTCATGAAGGATAAAACCAAGGGGGCTCCCGCCGCCTTGAACGTCAGCACCACTCCTCCGCCGGGTATGGTCAAGTGCCCCCACTGCAAAGAAAATATAAAGCCCGGTATGGCTACTTGCCCTTACTGCGCTGAAAAACTGAAATAATCTAGGTTTTTGCCCAGGCCAGGTCTCTGCCGGCCTGGGCAGGACAATTCTTTCCCGCTTAAAAAGCTCTATGAGAAATAGTTTGGCTAGTCTCTTATTAAGCGCTGGGGGCCTGGGGGAGGAGTGAGGCGCCATAAGCGGTTTAGCCCGGAAGCGACGGGTTTCGAAGACAACTTAAGGCAATAAATGGAAGCATCCCCCATGTCGTAAATCATGGGGAGGGGTGGCACGGCGGAGGGGCTCCGGCCTTTCCGGAGACGCCATCGAGCCCCCTAATTTCTAGGGGGCTGGGGGGTTAATAAATAGAAAAAAAGCAAAGAGGCGGCTCCGGCCATAGACTCCGCCCACACGCAGCCTGGCATAGCCGGAGACACCTATGATTTCT
>JBAVVA010000209.1:0-3225 GCA_049697055.1 Candidatus Aminicenantales bacterium | reverse complement strand
TACGCCGACAAAGGCCTGGAGCTGTGGACGGCTGAGGCGGCCACGGGAAAAGCCAAGGCGCTCACCGCTCCCCTGCTCAACGCGGTCTTCGGGGGAGGCTTCACCTGGATGCCCGACAGCCGGCGCTTGCTGGTGACCCTCGTGGTCGAGGGACAAGGAAACCCGCCCCAAAAACCTCCGGTCCCTAGCGGCCCCGATATCCAGGAGGCCAAAGGCAAGTTCGTCAAAACGGCCACTTATCAGGACTTGCTCAAGAGCCCTTATGATGAGGCGCTGTTCGAATATTACGGTTTGGCCCAGCTATGGGAGATTGATATCGCCGCCGGCTCCCTGCGCAAGGTGGGAATGCCGGCCATCCTGGCCAGGGTCGAGCCCTCCCCCGACGGCCGGTTGCTGCTCATCACCAGGCTCAAGAGGCCTTTTTCCTACAGCGTTCCCGCTTACTCCTTCTCCAGGTCCTACGAGGTCTGGAACACCAACGGCGAACCAGTCTTTGTACTGGCCGACCTGCCCCCCGCCGACGAAATTCCCCTAAACGGAGTCCCCACCGGGCCGCGCTCGCCGGAATGGCAGATCGGCCGGCCGGCCACGCTTATCTGGACGGAAGCCCTGGACGGCGGCGACCCGGAGAAGATCGTCCCTTATCGGGACAAGGTTCTGTCCCTGGCCACTCCTTTCCAAGGAACTCCCCGGGAGATCGTCCGAACCAAGGAAAGGTGCGCCGAAATCACGTGGCTGGGCATGGAAGGGCTGGCTTTAGTCTCCGAATATAGCTGGAAAAAAAGCTGGCGGACAACCTCTCTCATCGACACCGGACACATCAACCTGCTTCCCAGAGTCTTGTTCGACTTGAACTCTCAGGACCGCTATAACGACCCCGGCTCCCCGGTCATGGTCAAGACTCCTTCCGGCCATGACTGTGCCATCCTCGAAAAAGATTGGATCTACCTGGCCGGGCCGGGCGCCTCCCCCCAGGGCGACCGTCCTTTCCTTGATCGGGTCAACATCCGGACCCTAAACAAGAAGCGGTTGTTCCAGTCCGCCGCAGACCGCTTTGAGATGTTCGAAGATTTCCAGGGAAATTCGCGCCGCTTCCTCCTTATCAGCTCGGAGTCGCCGACCGAACCGCCCAATTACTATCGCCTGGACCTTAAGACCGGAAAACGCCAGCCCTTGACCGATTTCAAGGACCCGGCTCCCCAGCTTACCGGCCTGAAAAAGCAGCTCATCAAGTACAAGCGGGCCGATGGCCTGGACCTCAGCGGCACCCTCTACCTCCCGCCCGGATATAAAGAAGGAACCAGGCTGCCGGCCGTGGTGTGGGCTTATCCCCGCGAGTACACCGACGCCGGAGTGGCCGGCCAGGTGCGCGGCTCGGCCGGCCGCTTCACCTATTTCCGGGGCGCCTCGCATCTTTTCTTCCTCACCCAAGGCTACGTCGTCCTGGACGGCGCCGAAATGCCCATCATCGGCGACCCTAATACGGTCAACGATACCTTCGTCCAACAGCTCACGGACAACGCCCGGGCGGCCATCAACAAGCTGGCCGAGCTGGGCGTGGCCGACCCGGCCCGAGTGGGTGTGGGCGGCCACAGCTACGGCGCGTTCATGACCGCCAACCTGCTGGCCCATACGGACCTGTTCGCCGCCGGAATCGCCCGGAGCGGCGCCTACAACCGGACCCTGACGCCCTTCGGCTTCCAGAACGAGCGCCGAACGCTATGGGAAGCACCCTCTTCCTATATCAATATGTCGCCCTTCATGTTCGCCAACAAGATCAACGAGCCCATCCTGCTCATTCACGGCGAGGCGGACAACAACTCGGGAACTTTCCCCATCCAGTCCGAGCGCCTGTTCGCCGCCCTGCAGGGCTTCGGGGCTACGGCCCGCCTGGTCCTGCTGCCCTGCGAGAGCCACGGCTACAGCGCGCGGGAGTCGGTGCTCCATACCATAGCCGAGATGCTGGAGTGGTTCGACCGGTATGTCAAGAAAAAGTAAGGAGTTGGACATGAGCCAGGCGCGCTCGAATACACGGTTGGGGAGGAAGAAGGCGATTTCCACATTTTTTGTGAATAAGTATGTGGAAATCGTCCAGGGCATTCGGCCATGATACTGTCTCTAAATGATTTTTGGGTGAATGCACATATTTTCGTCATAGGCTTATCTGACTCGAGGAGAATTTTATGAAAAAAAACAAGTTTTTGATTCTATTGATGATAGTCAGCTTGACCGTTGTCTCCTTTGGCGGTCAATCACAGAAGGAAGCAGCTAAGTTTCGCATTTTATTGAGCAACGATGACGGCATAAGCGCTATCGGGCTGGAAATCTTATCCCAAAAACTGGAGCAGATTGCTTCGGTGGACGTCGTCGCTCCTTCCCGGAACCACAGCGGCGTCAGCCACGGCTTGACTTTAGATCAACCGTTAGTGGTCACGCCGGTCAAGAAGGGCGAGAAAGAGAGCTGGTTTGCCGCAGATACAACTCCCGCCACTTGCGTCAAACTCGGCCTGGAGCTTCTTCTCCAAGAAAAACCCGACCTGGTCGTATCAGGCATCAATAATGGGGATAACCTGGGCGTCATGACCTTCTCCTCAGGAACGGTCGGCTGCGCCCGGGAAGCCAGCATCAAAGGAATTCCGGCCATAGCCGTTTCCCTGGTCAAGGTATCAGATAAGGAGAAGGAAAAACTCTATCTGGAAGAGGCGGCGGATTTCATGACCGAGCTTATAAAAGAAATCCAGGGAAAGAGCTTAAAGCCCGGCTGGTTCCTGAACGTCAACTATCCCAACCTGCCCCGCGGCGATATTAAAGGCGTGTTGTTGGTCCGACAGGATACGCGGGCTTACCCCAATTATGTCTATCGGCCGAATTTTCTAGAAGGGAAGTTCTATATCTGGTATGACTTCAATACGATAGATGCCGGATCGGATGATAAGACCGATTCTTGGGGTTTAAGAAACGGCTTCATTACGATCACTCCCCTAAAGATAGACCAAACCGATTCCACGGCACTGGAGGAGTTAAAGACTTGGAAGATCGTCGAGTGGAAGCCTCCATCCAACTGATTCCGGTAATGTTTCAAGTCATTGATCTTTGTTTTTATTGGACAAAAAAGTATAATTAAAGAGGAAAAGCTGATTTTTATCGAGAGGGCCAATATGAAAAGAGCGATTTTATTTGTGCATCTTGTTGGCTTGGTCTGTTTGGCGGCTGTCGCGGCCTCCG
>JBAVVA010000208.1:0-2299 GCA_049697055.1 Candidatus Aminicenantales bacterium | reverse complement strand
GGTGGACCAGCTCCAAGAAGAGAACCGATGCCGATCCATCAATTCGCTACGTCCCTGACCTACGGGGACGCCATCTCCGACGAAATGCTGGAGATTCGCCAGGCCCTCCAGCGCCTGGGCCATGAGTCCGAGATCTTCGTCAAGTTCTATGACCCGCGGCTGGCCCATCTCGTCCGGGACTACCGGGAGTACCGCCGCCAAAGCTCGGCCCGGAACACGGTCATCTTCCATTTCTCCATCGGCTCGCCCGTGTCCAAGATGTTCTTCCGCATTCCCGACCGCAAGATGATGATCTACCACAACATTACTCCTTATGAATTCTTCCGCGACAACCACCGCATCCTGACCCGGGAGTGCTACAAGGGGCGGCTGGAGCTGCGCCTGTTCACGGGCAAGGTGGACCTGGCCCTGGGCGACTCGGAGTACAACCGCCGCGAGCTGGAGGAAGCGGGCTATGCTCCCACCGGCGTGCTGCCCATCGTCCTCGACTTCTCCAAGTTCGATATACCGGGCGACCCGCTGACGGCCGAGATTTACGGCAAGGGCCAGACGACCATCCTGTACGTTGGGCGGGTCATCCCGGCCAAAAAATTCGAGGACATCATCAAGGCTTTTTATTGGTATAAGACGCGCTTCAACCGGGACTCCCGGCTCATCCTGGCCGGCGACACCCGGGGCATGGAGCGCTATACGGCGGGGCTGTTCGAGCTGGTGGCCCGGCTGCGGCTCAGCGACGTCCACTTTACGGGCCATATCGAATTCGACCAGCTGGTGGCTCTCTACCGGCTGGCCGACGTCTATCTCAGCTTGAGTGCGCACGAGGGGTTCGGCGTGCCGCTCCTGGAGGCGTTCTATCTGGGCCTGCCGGTGGCAGCCCTGGCCTCGGGTGCCGTGGAGGAGACGATGAACGGCGGCGGGGCGCTCGTCCGGGCCAAGGACCCCCTGCGCACGGCCGGCCTGCTGGACCGTATCGTAAGCGATGCCGACTTCAAAGGGCGGCTCGTCGCTTCCGGCCGCCGCGCCCTGGAGAAGTACAGCCCGGAGAACATCGGCCGCATTCTGGCCGAACATCTGCGCCGGGTGGGGGCGGCCTGAGGGCGGAATGAGAATCGACCAGCTCGTGCCGGCTTTCCACCGGGGGGATGCCATCGGCGATGCGGCTTTTCACATGCGGAACCTTTTCCGCCGGAGCGGCTTCCAAGCCGATATTTACTGCCTGGACCGCGACGAAGACCTGGCGGAGGAAGCTGTTTTATTCAAGGATTTCCCGCCGCCCTCGGCCGGCGACGTGACCATCCTCCATTTCGCCCTGGCCTCGCCCCTCAGCCCGGCCTTGGCCCGCCTCGGCTCCCGCAAGGTTCTCCTCCATCACAACATCACTCCGGCCTCCTACTTCCTGCCCTTCAGCCTGGAGATGGCCCGCCTCGTCCAGGCCGGCCGCCGGGAGCTGGCCTCCCTGGCCGCCGCCGTAGACCTGGGCCTGGCTGATTCGGAGTTCAACCGGCAGGAGCTCATCCACTTCGGCTTCCGCCGGGCGGAGGTCTTTCCCCTGTTTGTGGACTTCGCCAAGTACGAGCGGCCGGCGGACCGCTTTGTCCAGGACCTGGTCAAGGACGGCCGCACGAACATCCTTTTCGTCGGCCGCATCGTGCCCAACAAAAAAATCGAGGACTTGATCAAGGTCACTTTCTACTTCAAGAAATATATCTCCCCCCTGGTCCGGCTGCTGGTGGTGGGCAAGAGGCAGTCCCTGCCCAAGTACACCCACAGCCTGGTGCGCCTGGCCGATGAGTTCTATTTGAAGAGCGAGGAGATCCAATTCACCGGCCATATCCCCGACGAGGAGATGTACGCCCTCTACCGGGCCTCCGACGTGTTCCTGTCGATGAGCGAACACGAGGGCTTCTGCCTGCCCCTCCTGGAGAGCATGGTCTTCGACCTGCCGGTCGTGGCCTACAATGCCGCGGCCGTTCCCGGGACCCTGGCCGGGGCCGGGATTCTGATCAATGACCGCCGGGTGGACCGCGTGGCCGAGCTGCTGGACATCGTCAGCCACGACGTCCGTCTCCGGGACGAGGTCCGGCGGGGCCAGAGGCGGCGGCTGGAGGAGTTCAAGAGGACGGACTGGGGCAAAATCCTTGTGGAGTTATTGACGGCATGAACGGGCGGAGCTCGGCATGAAGATCGCCTTCGTCATCCAGCGCTACGGCCTGGAGGTCATGGGCGGCTCCGAGCTCCACTGCCGGCTGGTGGCCGAACGGCTGGCCGACCGCGGCCACGACTGCACGGTCTATACAAG
>JBAVVA010000207.1:0-3239 GCA_049697055.1 Candidatus Aminicenantales bacterium | reverse complement strand
GCCTTTTGCTGGCCCTCGACCTCAAGACTGTCTTCGGGGACTACCTCGCGATACTGGGGCGCGACCATGGCCGCGTTGCCCACGTCCCAGCCGAGAGCCTCGAAAAGCGGGTTGATCAGGGATTGGCGGACATGGGCCTCCTTGACCCCGGGCGCCAGGAAGGCCTGACGGTTGGTGGCGAAGTAGCGGCACAGCTTAGCGATTTCATCCTTGCCCTGGTCGAATGTTTTGCTCATAAGAACCCGGCCCTTGCCACCTTATATTAGGATTCTAACGGCGCGATTTCAAGCCGCCTCTAACTTTGGATTCAATTAGGGAAGCTCGGAAATAAAGATTCACACCTAGGAGCTTGGCTTGGCTTGTTTGACAAATATCAGTGGCAATTCTATTATTCGTATGAAATTTGCGGTTATCAGAGTATAGGCAGCAATTGGTTCGCGCCCAAATATGAATAGCCAGAAATTATCTAATCTCAAGAGGATTTTTGAGAAATTTCCTCAGGTCAAACTCGTCTATTTCTTTGGTTCGCAGGCTGAGGGCACGGCCGGGCCCCTGAGCGATTATGATTTCGCCGTTTATGTAGAAACAGCGCGGAAAAGCAAGTCCCTCGACATTCGGCTGCGGCTCATGGACCAAATCGGCCGCTTGCTGAAAAGCGATAAGGTTGATGTCGTGCTTCTCAACGAGGTCGCCAGCCCGGAAATGAAATACCTTATTATTTCCACGGGCCGATTGATCTTCGAGCGAGAGCCCTACAAGGTTTTGGTTGAGCCGAAAATTCTTCACGAATACTTTGACTTCCGGGAGATGCTTCTTCGCTACAAGCTCACCAGCGCGGGATAAAGCATGACCACCAAGGCCGTCATCGAAAACAAAATCGCAGCCGCCAAGAAATACCTCAAAATCCTGGAAAGATACAAGGGGCGGTCCCCCCAGGATATCGAGCGGGATATTGACCTGCGGGGAGCGGTCGAGCGCTATCTATACCTGGCCGTCCAAGCTGCCATCGGCCTGGCTGATGCCGTTATTTCCTTCAGGGGTTTCCGTAAGCCTGAATCCATTAGCGAAAGTTTTTTCATTTTATTTGAAGAAAATGTTATTAACGAAAAGCTATCTGCGCGATTGACGAAAATGGTGGGGATTAGGAACATCCTCGCTCACGATTATAGCAAGCTTGATTATGATATTGTCGGAGATGTCATAAGAACCGGGCGCCAGGATATAGAAAAGTTCCTGGCCGAAGTATCGCGTCATATTCGCTAAACCCTCCCTCATTTTGCCTAAGTAAAAGCTGTCTTTTATAGCCCAAGAGAGCAGCTCTAAAGAGAAAAATCAGGATAAGAAGTATTTTTTAATAAATTATGAATAAGTTAGCTTGGGCTGACCCCAACTACAGAGCTGACCCAACTACAGCATATTTCATAAGGACCTCCTCCCCTGGTCAGCTTTGTAAGCCAAAGCCAGGGCGGCGAACCATATGGCCCCGGCGACATTGCTCCATCCGCCGACGAGCGGCATACCGAGCGGCGCCACTTTTTTTGCATACATCCGCGGCCTATTTCGCGCGCCGGGAGTCTCCCCGGCGTTCTTCAACCCTCCACAACGAGAAGCCGAAGCGGTTTTCACGCTTGTTCTGAATGGCGCTGACAACGACCAGGCCACCCTTGTCCAGGAAGGAGCAGGCAAGGTATTCTCCGGCGGGATCGGGGGTCTGGGGGTCTTCTGGCCAAGATCGGTTTTGTCGCCAGCTGTCTGGTTTAAACGGCTGGGACTCGACCATGCGGGGCGGCGCTTCGCCCTCGTCGACGTCGATGCGGGCCGCATGCGCTTGCCACGTCCCGGTCCAACCTGAAAACCACGTCGCCGCCAGTTCGCCCTGCCGGCCCGCCACCAGATAAGGGTAGTACGCCACTTCAGGGCTCTCCGTCAGCCGCCAGGTTGTCCAGGTCGCGCCTCGATCGACCGAGCGCGCAAGCCAGACCCCCTTCAAGTTGGTCCAGAGCGAATAGAGGGCGCCTCGGGCATCCCAGGCCAGCGGCTCCACCCAGCGCGGGACTGGGAAGTAGTCCGGGTTCCACTCACGATAGCCGGGCGCCTCCTGCTTCCGCCACGTCGTGCCCGCATCGGTGCTCACGGCGATGAGGTCAACCCCCTCGTCGTACTTCGTGCCTGCCGCCGATGTCGGTGTCACCCGCACCGCAACTTCGCCGTTCGGCCCCACGGCCAGATGGCTCGAACCGCCCTGGGGGTGGATCCTGGGCCGTTCCGTCCAGGTGCGGCCGCCGTCCCGGCTGACGGCATGACATACACCGCGGCCGTCGTTCCAGATCGCGTGGGCGGTGCCGTCCGGCGCCACCTTGACCCAGGGGCGATCGTCGAACCGGTTTTTCGAAAGCAATGTCCATTTCCAGGTCGCGCCCGAGTCCTTGCTGACGCCAATGCTGATCTGTTTTCCCTGCCCCTTCTCCCCATCGAAGACCAGCGTCGCGAAATAAAGGGTGCCGTCGCCGGCCACGGCCAGATCCACGTCGGAGTTGCCGGCCGCTCCGTCCGCCTGCGTCCCGACATTGACCCGGACCCAAGTCGTCCCTCCGTCGCGGCTCTTCCAGAGGGTCGGCTCATCCGTCCGCTTTCCGCTCACGAAGCCTGCTCCGTATCCGCTCACAAAGAGCGTGCCGTCGGGATGCTCTGCAATCATCGGCTCACGGGCAACCACGTCAAGATGATCGACGGGAGCGGCCATGGTCAACGTCCACGAAGACTCCATCCCGGGCGCTGCGCGGCGGACTTCTGAGGACTGGCGGCAAGCGGGCGCAGCGACGAAGCACAGCGCTGCCACTCCCAACCAGAAAAGCCAACGGATTTCTTTTGGATTCATATCAAACCTCCATTCTCACTGCCCATTCCAGGCAGGCGCTCAGGCTTGGTTCAAAGTCGCCCCAATTCATGGATTCCATGGGATCACTTGTTCGAAGCCCCGCGATGCCTAGCGATCTGCTCGGGCGACAAACGGAGGAATCGTGCGGCGTTGTTGTAAAGAATATCCCGCTTCTGCTCTGGGGAAAGAAAGTGCGCCTTCTCGATTGCTTCGACAGCCATGCCTATGGCATCAGGCCAGGTCATCTGGTCCGACCCGAACATGATTCGCTTCGCAAAACCGTACTTGATGAGTTCCTTGAGATAGGAGCTGAATCCCGGCTCGATCCAATCGATGGCCGAGCTGTCAACGTAAACCTGAG
>JBAVVA010000206.1:0-4470 GCA_049697055.1 Candidatus Aminicenantales bacterium | reverse complement strand
ATCATAGAGAGGAGCAATATCTTGATAATCACTAGATACAAAATTATCAATTTTAATTAATGTTTCAGTAAATGGCATATAAAATTCCGAAATCCTGCTTTCCCAAAAATTCGCATATCTATTTTTTTGTCCTTCTGTATAAAGCTTATAAGTTTGAATTGCATAGTAGATTGTCGAAAACACTAACGCAATTGTGCAATATGCAAGAATCCAATTATTTACTTTTGAGTCCCCCCTAAAAAGCACAAGAAACAAGGTGACAATAATCAGCATTCCAATAAATAAAAACAATAAATATTTTGTTTTCATCTTTTCCCCCCCCTTCCGTATTTATCAAGCCATTCGATGATCGCCCGTCTCAAAACGGACGTGAACGGCCTGAGTTCCTTTTTAGCTATCGCCCGTGCCTGGTCAACATACTTTCTAGGCAGCCGAATCATGAAGGGATACATCGGTTCCTTTGTAGGTTTTATCGTCATTATATCATCACCTCGCCTTACAGCGTAAAGCATTAAGGCTTATCTGTCAAGGACTTTCTTCAACCTATCCTCTCGGCCGGTCCCTAGCCTGGCCTGAAGCCCTGATTTCATGCCCTCAGCCCCATAGCGGCCTCACTACAGCCCCGTAGAGGCACGATCCCAGACCATCTGGACGGTAACCGGACCGCGCCGCCTGTTTGTCCTGGCTGCGCACGTGAGGTCATCTCCTCCCGGCCGGACCGGGGCATGACCCTCCCCGGCCCGGCGATATCGGTCATTCGGAGGGGATTAAGTCGTTCCCGCCGCTCTCCAAGAATTTGCGGACTTTTTCAAGCTCCTCAGTCGTGAGTGTGAAGAGGTCCCTAACGATATGCCAGGCCTCCCCGAGGCCATTCACCTCCGCCTTCTTAAAGATATGAAGGCCATCTCCAAGCGGTCCCCGATTGAGCTTCAAACCATCCCCCAAATCCGAGGGATATGCTTCTGTCGAAGCCAGCGCGTCCGCCATCTCCTCAAGACTCATGGTGATAATCGGCCGGGAAAAATCATGCCGGGGAAAATCATAGGGGAAGAGATCGCTCTTCATGAGTTTCTTGGTATCATCGTCCAGATCATCGGGATCATCCCGAGGGAAGAGATTGCTCTTCATGAGTTTCTTGGTATCGTCATCCAGATCATCAGGATCATCCCGAGGGATAAGATCATTATTCTTGGGATCCAAAAGATTCTTGTCGCTCATGGCCGTTCTTAGCTCCACATAACATTGACGGGATTCTTTGGATTCGTATAATCGAGCATGACCCGACAGGTGCGCCCGGTTATCTTTGCTTCGGCGATGATCTTCTCAAGCTCGGACAATTGATCTTCGGGCCAGCAAGGATCCAGGCGCAACCGCTTCAGCCCGGCCAGGTCATAATCTTTCCATCCGCTGCCGTAACCGGGTAGCCATCCCACACGGGCGTTTCGGAGATCACGTTTCTTGGCCTCCCATCGACTCCCCACATCCGGCAGCGAACAGACCCCTATGGGAGACCGGAGGGATGATTCAAGCGCGATAAGGAGGCCCGCTAGACGCTCACGCATGGTCGCAGCCGGCGCTTGTCTTGCAAAAGCGATTTGGTGTTCAGCCTCGAGCTCCGCCGCTTCCGCTTCGAGCAATTTGATAGCCTTCGCCCGGACCGCACTTCGGAGGTCCGCGAGTTTTTCCCCCGCGACGGCCTGAAGCTTCACCTGGATTTCCGCGGCCGTGAGTCCCTTCACGAAATACTCGGCCGCGCCGATCCGGCCATCCACAAGGGCCTGCTTGGTCAAATCCGCTGAATCAAGCCGCTTCATTTCTTCGGCCTCCAGCTCCGCGTCGATCTTTTCATAATCGGCAATCATCGAAGCCAGAATCGCGGCCGCCTTCTCGCGCTCAACCCTTGTCTTAGTGAGAAGTTTTTCCTGCTCGACGATCACCCGATCATAATACTTCTCGGCTTCGGCGACATCCTCATTGATCTTCGCCTCTTGGATTCGGAATAGATCCATGGTCGTTTTCGGGGCTTCATTTTTCATTCTTGGCCGCCTCCTTGCCAGCGCTCAGTTTTTCGGCCGCCTCCGCTTCGGCTGCCGCCTTCTCCTCTGCTCTCTTCCTTTTGATGATCTCAATGTTGTTTGTCGAAATCATCTCGGGACCCGGCTGTCCGGCCTTCGGCCGCGGTCCATCCTCGGTTGTGATGATCTCCCGACCATCCGCCATTTTCTTTATACGCATTTAAACCTCCTAAAAAATTAAGATTCATTCCTTCTTATTGACTCGCCCCATCACAATCACGCCGGGGGTCTCGCGGAACGTCGCCGGGTCCTGGGCAGCAAAGACGTTTCGGGGAATTAGAGACTCCCCAATCTCCCGGATGTCCTCGGGGCTCTCTTGATCCTCATGGGATCCGTACCAGTCGTATCCGTACCAGTCCCAGTTTCTGATAAGGGCAGCCCCTCCGCCGCTGCCCCCCACGGCTGCAATGCAGGCCCCCGCGGCCGCGTTCGCTGCGTCATCATGTCCGCCCTGATAGTGAGTGACCAGATCCTTCCCTCCGGCCCTGGTCCGCCGTTCAAGGCCAGCGAGCTGAGAGATAAGCCGCTTGCTGTCCAGCAGCTCCACTTGGCCGCCTGAAATGAGCGGGAGAAACTCCAAGTAGAGCTCCGAGGCCGGCTGCTCCGCCGGCTTGATCGAAATGCCGTGCTTCACGAAAGCCTCCGTCACCCATTCGCCGGCATAACGATCCGAAGTCGCAGCCGTGCAGCTATAGGATTTGAGAACGTCCGAAAATTCAGCGACTACACCTTGAGGCTGGAAGGGCGGCTTGCGCTCCCGGAGAACGTCCAGGATGACCTTCCCGCTCTCCTCCCTGTGCGCAATTCCCAAAGTGAAACTATCAGACCGCCCGCCGGACGGATCTATGAAAGCATGATATTGAACGCCGGCAATTCGGGGGAGCTCGAACCGGCCGGGAATGACGCAAGCCTCTATCGCTTCGCCGGAGAGAAATGCGGCCAGATCACTCCGCCATTCGGCCAGCCACTCCGCCTTCGCCGTTTCGGGATCGTCCGCTATGGCCTTATCAATGAGCCCCTGGTCAATTGTCGGATTCATTGTCCGCGAGTCGGCCTTCCAAATAAGCGGCCGGCCCGCTTGCCCGAAATTCGTTTTGAATTGTTCCCAGAGGACTCCGGCCCGGCCGTAGGGTGTGCTTATGCCGATCAAGAGGCTTTCGGGGATCGTAGAAAGAGCAGGCCGGAGTGCGGCCAGGACTTCCCGGTCCGGGTTCGCCGATTCCTCACTCCTCCAGAAAGCCACCTCCTCCATGACGGCGCACAGGACCGTGTATCCCCGGAGACTTCGGAAATTGCACGTCTTGACGCTGAGAGAGACGCCGTTTTTCAGATCGATAGCTTCAACCGTTTCTTTCTCTACCATCCCCCGGAGAATCGCGCTCCCATGAAGCAGTCCGCCAATATAACGCCGGATGATTCCGGCCTGGGCTTTGTCCACGGCGATTATAAAAATCCAGCCCCGCTCACCCGGCGCAAGATACGGCTTCCAATCCTTAAAGCAGGCCAGGAAGACACTGACCAGGGCGGAGACAAAACTCTTACCGCTCCGCCGGCCACACACAACGAATGACTCCCGGATCCGCTCCCCGGGCAGCTCATTCAAACCCGTGCACTCTTGAAAGAGCTTCAGGTCCGCGCCCGCGATCCCCGGCAAGCCGAACAGAGCCCGGAGATAGACCATCCAGCTCTGCCATGAGGCCAAGTCCCTGAAGGCAGGCCGAAAGAGTTTCGGATCTGAAACCGCTTCGATGATGTTCATGCCCGCTCACCCCCAACCGGCCCTTGCCTGGCCTTGCAGCCGGCCTTTCCTGCCTGCTTCTCGGACTCCGCGTCCTTGATTTTGATATAGTTTACCAGGTCAAAATCGGCCTCTGCTTTCTTCAGGTCCAGACCCAAAGCCATTAAATTTTGCCGGATCGTATTCATGAAGGACAGGAATTGTTTTCCTAAAACGGGCTGAAATTCGATGACACCTTTCTTCGCAAGGTCCGGCCTAAGCAGCCCCGCCCGCTTGCAATACATCGAAGCAAGAAGCACGGCCCCGAAAGCCTCAACTGTGCTCTTGATGAGTATTTCCCGCCCGGCCGTCATCCCGCCCGATCCCTGAAGTTCTGTTAATTCCCGTTCTAGGTCCATGAGATAGGCTTGAAGTTTTTTATGTCCTCGGATTGACGGATTCACCCGGCCCGTCCTCAGCCAGGAATAGATTCCCGGCCGCTGCTTTTTCAATATCGCCCTTGATTTGTCCATTTTCACAACTCTTTTGTATTCAATATGTTAAGTTTTGCCGTGAGACAGGAAGTCGAGGGAAAGTCGAGACTGCCCGGCAAGCCTCACGCGGATTGTCTTTAACTTCAAGGTTTTTTGAGGGAAGAGCACTTGACTAGATATCAGG
>JBAVVA010000205.1:0-1535 GCA_049697055.1 Candidatus Aminicenantales bacterium | reverse complement strand
GGTCCGGGCCCGGCCGTAAGCCGCCGTGGAGGTCCGCCGTCCACAGGCATGATCCAGAGGTTTGTGGCCCCGGACCGATTCGACTGGTGGACGAGACCGCTACCGTCCGGAGTGAACATGGGCCGGTTGCTGAAAATGGCCGGCGGATCGCTCGAAAGCCGGCGCGCCGGACTCCCATCGAGCGGCACGAGCCAGAGTTCGCTCGCGACTCCGCCCGAGCTTCTTGCGACCGCCAGCTGTTTGCCGTCCGGGGACCATGAGGGACGTCGGAAGAAGGGATAGGCCGCATCACCGCGCATGATGATAGACAAGTTCGTACCATCTAATCCTGATGTGGCCAGCGCATCTCCTTCTCCCGGCCGCCTTAGGACAAAGGCAAGGCGCTTCCCGTCGGGCGACCAAGTGGCGTCTAAGGCATTATCAATCACCCGGACGGTCTGACCTCCCAGAGTCGTAACGATCCAGACTTCGGGCAACTTCATAGCTGTTTCGATACGTGTGTAAACGATGTGTTCGCCGTCGGGCGAGAAGTTCGGCGCCGCTTCTCCCGCATCATCATTGGTCAAGCGAATGCGCCCGCCGCCCGCGACACGTCCGACGAAGAGGTCCTGCCGACTTTGTTCTACGGCCGTGTAGGCGAGCATCTTGCCATCTGGTGAAAGGGCGGGGTCGGAAGCTTCGCCTTCAGAGGATACAAGCAAGGTAAGATGCCCTCCAAGAGCCGTTTCGCCGGAGGAACTGCCGCCGGTTAGCCTCGACCGCGAGCGCAGAAAAAGCCAGCTAAGCGCCGCCATCCCCGCCACCAGAATTATAACGAGGGCGATGGCTATGCGCCGGAACAGGGGCCCGCGCCAGAGCATGCTCTGTGAAGGAACCGTGGCTGCCAACTTGCCGGAGTCAGAATCCTCTTTCAACATCTCGAGAGCAACCTTGAGATCCTCCATGTGCTGATAGCGCCGGGCCGGGTCCTTGCGCAGGCAAAGGGCAATAATTCGCTCCACTTCGCGAGGCAAACCCTCGACAAGCTCGCTCGGCGGCTTTGGTTCTCGATCTATGATCGCGGCCAGGGTGGACATTTTCGTCTCTCCCTTGAACGGACAACGGCGGGTGATCATTTCATAGAGAACGGCACCAAAAGAGAAAATGTCCGATCGCGCGTCGATCTTCTTCCCTTGAGCCTGCTCGGGCGACATGTAAGCGACCGTGCCGACTACCATGCCTGCGTCTGTCCGCGGCGCTTGGTTTGCTTTGTAGCTCATCGTCGAATCCGAGTCTTCTTCGCCAAGCTGCAGTCCCTTCTCGAGCAGTTTTGCCAGGCCGAAGTCGAGGACTTTAGCCTGACCCTTTTCGGTGATTATGATGTTGGCCGGTTTGAGGTCACGGTGGACAATGCCCGCGGCATGGGCAGCGGCCAGGGCGTCAGCAATCTGAACCGCGTACCGGAGCGACTCGCCGAGCGGCAATCCCTTGTGATGGATCAGCATATCGAGCGTTTTGCCCTCAACGTACTCCATGGCGATAAAATTGAGCCCGTC
>JBAVVA010000204.1:0-2197 GCA_049697055.1 Candidatus Aminicenantales bacterium | reverse complement strand
AGCAACCGTTCCGCCCATTCAGGGCTGAGAAGCTCCTTCCCAACGAGGAACGCCAGGACCTCCCGGGCGAAGAGTGCGGCCAGCCGCGTGTCGTCGATATGAGGGATTTTATGGAAGACGCCCGCCTCGTCCACTCCGCCCTCGGTCACCAGGAAATGGAGGTGAGGATGAAGGTTGATCCTGTCCCCGAAGGTCTGGATGGCGGCGATGACGCCGGGCGTAAGCGGGCTCCCGGCCACAACTTCGAAGTATCGGGTCAGGGACCGGAGGGCCAAGCGGCAGAGCTCCCCCAGGAGCCGGCGCTTGAACTTGAAGAAGACCCGCAGAATCTTGGACGTCTATGACCGTGGTCTGCTCCGCGCCCCTGGACGGCCTTTCTTAGAAGATGATTTTTGCAAACACTATCTAAGAATTACAGCGCAACCCCTCTCCTAGCCAAAATCAAGATCCGCGCGCGGCCAGCTCGGCCGAAAACGAAATACTTAATCTCTATATCGGCGAAGGCCTTCGAACTGTCTGCGGTTATTCTTTCTCGACGATTTCTTTGATAATTCTGGCCAGCTCTCCTTGCGCTGAGATCAGAAGCTTCAGATGTCCGGCTCGGGTTTCCTCGCTGACCCGCTTAATTCCCATATCCAATCTTGTTCTCAGCCGTGCTTCCAAAGGCGGCATTCCCTTAGCCAGGTCTGCCAGCAGAACACTCGTGCGGGACATTGCTTCTTTGAAAGCCTTTTCATCGCCTGTCAGGCCTTTTGCCAAAATTTCAGCGAAAATTTTGCTTATTTCAGCTGCTGCGACAATCTTGGTTTTAACGGCGAAATCGGAAAAAGCTTCGACCGATGTCCGGGCGACCCAGCCCGGGTCGGCCGGATTGACTTGCTGCAGCCGAATAGTGAGAGCACCGGAATGTTTTCCCCTAATTTCTTGGTGAAGCCGGAGTTCGGCCCTGGCACCCGGCTTTATATTTTTCGTAGTGATCAGAAGCGTTAGAATTCGTTGCTCCCCTGGCTTTAATGGAATCTGCATCAATCTGGCCCGTCCTGGAGAGACAAGTTGCCAGCCTGTCAATTTTTGTGACCAGCGCAGGTTCTCTAGCCCCATACGTCGCCCGTTGGCCAGCCTATTCAGATCTTCCGGGAGGCGCAGTATAGCCGAAGCTGGAGGCGTGCCGATCCAGGACATGATCAGGTCGACCGTTTCAGCCTGTAGATCATTGTTTTTTAACACAAACTTGGTGGTTCCGATTCCAAAACCGTGGTCTTCAACGATCGTGATATTTTTTTGACCGATGTTGTTGTCATAAGGGGCGACATATGTTATGCCCGACGGAAAGGACAGCGGATCCTCGGGCGAATCGGCCACACCGACAAGGCAGAAGTTATGCCCCACTCCGATACTCGGGTCGACAAACCATGGCCAAACGTGAACGAAAACGCCTCCGGATGCCAGAGGCCCAAAAGGCTGTGTTGAGCCGATCTGCGTAAAATCGGCTGGCCAAGACGTGGCTGTTGATGCATTAGCCCAGAATACGTTAAGTGTCCCATTAGAGACAGCATTCAGGCCGCGATTATGGACTGCGACATGGACATAATTGGTCATACCGCTGACCGGGTCCTGATGAATTGTTGCGGTCGGAGTCTGGCTGACCCAGATGTCGGTAGAATCATAATCGAAAGAGTTGTGGCCGACGTCTCCAGGACCGTCCGCGATGAAAAGGTCCTTGTTTCCAGAAACTCGGAAACAGTAGTCATAGACGTTGCTAATATTTAATCCGGTCGAGCCCATCTGAGGGGTATTGACCCCTGTAATCCTGGTGATGTCATTGTCCCATGCATACTGGAATGCCTCCCCAAAAGAGATCTCCGTATCGCCGTTGGTATCGGCCGATGCCGTGCCGAACGCCTCCACATAGCCCCAGATTGTTTCCGATCCAGAATCACCGGGGTTCGGATCGCCTGCCCAATCCTCATCGGGATAAGAGCTCGTGTCGCTGGAGGCCGAAGTGAAAATGCAGCGGTTGGTCTCGCCGTCCCCTGTTAAGTCGTCCTCTGCGGCCACGTAAGTTCCATTGGCGTATTTTCCGAGGAGACTCCCACTGTGGCAGGCTTCGATAACGATGGTCATTTCATCGCAGGTGATGGTGTCGAGCCAGTTGTCGAGATCAGTCGCGGAGATGGATCCTCCTCCGGGGCTACCC
>JBAVVA010000203.1:0-2500 GCA_049697055.1 Candidatus Aminicenantales bacterium | reverse complement strand
AACAAGACCCAGCAGAAGCTGGCCGGGGAGGGCTACCGGGTGCGGGCCTACGTGCCCTTCGGCACCCACTGGCTGCCCTACTTTATGCGCCGCCTCCGCGAGCGCAAGGAGAACGTGTTCTTTATCGTAAAGAATTTCTTCAAGAGATAAAAAAAAATAAAAAAATCGCTTGACAAACCTTAACTCTTAGTTAATATAATTTACTGTTAGTTAATTTATTGGACTTGCAGTAAAATGACCAAAGAAACGGTCCTCAAGAATTTCATCCTGGACAAGAGTGAGGAGCTTTTCGTCGAGCACGGCTACGGCGATACGTCCATGGACATGATCGCCGAGGCCTGCGATATCTCCAAGCCCACCCTCTACAACTATTTCCAGAGCAAGCACGAGCTGTTCGACCAGCTCTCCCGCCGGGTCATGAGCGGCATCCTGGAACGCCTCCAGGAACTCCTGGGCCAGGACAAGGACAAGCGGGAGATCCTCAAGGAGCTCATCACCTCCAGCGGCACCCTGCTTGAGGACCGCAAGCGCTTCCTCCGCATGTACCTCCGGGAAAGCCGCCTGATGGTCCATCCCGACATCGAGGAGGAGCTGCACTGGTATTCAGACATGCGGGCCAAAATCGTGGAGGCCATCGAACCGCTGCTGGCCGATATCCTTCGGCCGGAAATCAAACGGAAGTTCGGGGTGACCATGGCCGCCACCACGATCTTTTACATTCTGGAGGGCTATCTCAACGAGCACGTGCTCAGCGAACACAACGACATCGCCATTCACCGGGAATTCATCCTCAAGTTTCTGGAAAAGGGAGTTTTGAAGAGCCCCTCGAAAACCTGAGAGCCGGCTCATTTCGAAAACGCTTTAACCAGCCGCCTTCAAGGAGATCCAAAATGAGAGCCACGCCTCACCGGCCTTTACCCCCAGCGCTTTTCCTTCTCCTCTTCGCTGTCGGCCCCTGGGCCGCTCCGCTGCCGGCTTCACCCGCCTCATAAGGAGACCCGACATGAGATACACAAGCCTTCGGTTATTGACCCTGGCCTTGACCCTTTTACTCCTTCCGCTCCCCTGCCTGCTGGCCGCCTCGGGGCCGCAGGCCGCGCAGAGCTTGCCGGCCTCGTCTGCCCGACAGGACCAGCAGGTCCAGAAGATCATCCGAACCCTCGATGAGATGTACCGGAGCCGGACGAGCCACGCCCGGATGGAAATGAACGTCGTCACCCCCCAGTGGGAGCGCACCCTCACCCTAGAGGCCTGGACGCAGGGCATGGACAAGACCTTTGTCCGTATCCTCCAGCCCAAGAAGGAGCACGGGGTGGCCACCCTTCGCCTCAAGAACGAGATGTGGAACTACCTGCCCAACACCAACAAGGTCATCAAGATCCCGCCCTCGATGATGATGGGCTCCTGGATGGGGTCCGATTTCACCAACGACGACTTGGTCAAGGAGTACAACCTGGTGGACGACTACACCGTGACCCTGACCGTCCCGCCCGAGGCGGAAGCCGGGCTGCTCTACCTGGAGTGCCGTCCCCGGCCGGGCCTGCCCGTGGTCTGGGACCGGGTGCTGGTCGCCGTGCGGGCCGAGGATGACCTCCCCGTCTGGCAGAAGTTCTTTGATGAAAAGGGCAAGCTGATGCGGACCATGAACTTCCGCGACATCCGCACTTTCGGCTCAAAGAAAATCCCCTCGGTCATGGAACTTATCCCCCAGAATAAAGAAGGGCAGAAGACCGTGGTCCGCTTCCTGGACATCGCCTTCGACGTCAAGCTTGCGGACGACGTCTTCACCATGCGGAACCTGAGCCGCCCCCTGTAGGAGGTTTGCCATGTTGATGCTGCGCGTAGCCTTTCGGAACATCTTTCGGCAGAAACGCCGTTCCCTGCTGACCTTCCTTACTATATTTTTCGGGTTTGTCCTGTCTTCCCTGGCCATCGGCATCACCTTCGGCACGTTTAACGGCGTTGTGGACTCGTTCACCCGGACCAACCTGGGCCACATCCAGATCCATGAGAAGGACTACCTCGACCGGCCCACCCTCTACCGGACGGTGGACGACGTCTCGCGGGTCAGCCGCCTCCTCGGGAGTCTGCCCGAGGTCGAGGCCTGGGCGCCGCGCTGCTACGCCGCCGGCCTGGCTTCGCTGGGCGATAAGACGTCCGGCGTCCAGGTCATCGGCATTGATCCGGAGCGCGAGAACGGCGCCTCGCGCTTCAACAAAAAAATCAAGGAAGGCCGCGTCTTCCGGCCGGATTCCTCCAAGGAAGTCATCCTCGGAGCGGGCCTGGCCAAATACCTTAAAGCCCGGCCGGGCGACGAGGTGGTCATCGTCTCCCAGGCCGCTGACGGGTCGATCGCTAACGACGCCTACCGCGTCGTCGGCCTCCTCGACAGCGGCAGCCCGGAAAGCGACCGCATCGCCTTCTACCTGCCCCTCAAGTCGGCCCAGGAGCTTTTCGTCCTGGACGGCAAAGCCCACGAAATTATCGTCGTGGCCCGCCG
>JBAVVA010000202.1:0-2132 GCA_049697055.1 Candidatus Aminicenantales bacterium | reverse complement strand
GGTTGTTCTTGGAAAAGCCGATGAGGTTGACCCGGACCGTTCCGTCCGGCGCCATCTGGTTGGGGTCGAGGAATACTTCCGGCGTCCCCTCCAGGCCCTTCTGGACGTAGATGACGGACTGGTTCTGGAGCCCGTCGTTCTTGCTGAAAAAGTAATAATCCCCGGCTTTGGTGGGCGCCGAGTAGCGGGGATAATTGAAGATGGCTTTGACCCGCTGTAGGATTTTTTCCCGGAAGGGGATTTTTTCCAGGTAGGAGAAGGTGACCTTGTTCTCCGCCTCGACCCACTTCTTGACTTCGGGGGCTTGGTCATCCTCGAGCCAGCGGTACGGGTCGGCCACCTTGGTGCCGAAGTAGTCGTCGACCTGCGTCCCTTTCTGAGTAACGGGATAGACGAGGCTCTCCTGTTTTTGACAAGAGAGACAGAAGAGCAGGACGATCGTGCCGACGACGGCCAAAAGCTTTCTGTTCATGGGGTACTCCTCCTAGGATATTTCTCCGAGCATAGGATTCTTAACATACCAAATACGCCTAGGGAGGTCAATTTCCGAGGCCTGCCGCTGGCGGCAACCCCGCCATAGTGATAGCCAAAGCAGTTAATATAAAATTTATTGACTTTATAAATTATATAGAATATAATTTAGGTTGTTTTTGTCTTCAGCCCCGATTTCGGCCGGAAGGATGTTGAATTTTTCTTCGATTTCTGCTAAGGTGTTACGACCCCCATGGCCACTAAAAAGAAAACGGAAATCCCTAAAAAATCGGCAAAAAAAGAAGTTAAAAAAGACATTAAGAAAGAGGCCCCTCGAGAAGAACAGCCTTTTATGTCGACTTACGGAAACATCGACAGCAAATTTCGATTCGTCCATATAGCCTCCAAGCGAGCCAAATCCCTTCTCAAGGGGGCCAAGCCCAAGATTAAGGCCAAATCCAAGAGCCCCATCCGCTTGGCCCAGATCGAGGTCAAGGAAGGCTTGATCGACTACCGGATTCTTCCCTCGCTGGAAGAAGAGGCGCCGGCCAAGGAAGAGCGCTTTGTGGGCGGCGACGGCGTGGGGATCAGTGAGCCCGAGCTGGAGACGGAAGAGACGCCGGACACTGCCGAATCGGAAGGGGAAGTCGGGGTCGAAGCAGAACCGGCAACAGAATTCGGGGAAGTACTGCCAGAAGAGTTCGAAGGGGAGAAGGAAGAGTCCTGATCCCTCAGGCCGGCCCTCCGGCCTTGGCCCGGCCCGCGTCGATCAACATTTCCACATAATCCCGCTTGATCATGGCCCGGCCGGGAATGCCCAGTGATTTCAGCAGAGCGGTGATCCTGTTTCGCTCGCCCTCAATTTCCAAGAAATTCCCCACGGCGGTCTCGTCCAGACAGACGCGGACCCTTCCTATCCGCAGAACGGTGCGGTGTTTGACGTAATCGAAGATGGGGACCAGCCCCAGGGCCTTGAGAATCCGGCGGGCCTCTTTATTGTCCCGGACCTCCGTTTCGAACTCCTGACGGACCTTGAACCGCCGGGATGGATGGGGTGCTCCCTTGAAGGTCAGGACCGACCGGCGGCCCCGTTTCCGGAGCCGAAGGGCTTGTTTTCGACGAGTCAGCTCCCCGCTGCGGAAATCGTACAGGGTATTTTCTTCGCGATGCCGCTCTTGCAGCACCTGGGCACCCAGGCCGGCCAGCTTATCCCGGACGGCCTGCAGGTCGTCTGTTCGGACTTTGACTTCGATCTCCAACATGGCGGCAGGGCTTCCGGCCGGCCGGGCGAGCCGGCGGTCTATCTATTTCTGTGCAGGATGTAGTCCGCCAGCAAGCTCAGGCTTTGCCGATAGGGGCCGCTGGGGACAGCGTCCAGGAAGGACTTGGCCTTCCGACAGTATGCCTCCGCTGTGCGGAAGGCGTAATCCAGGGAGGGGCCGGAGCGGATGATCTCCAGTATTTCCCCCCGGGCGGCCGGATTGGCTTTGGCCTCCGGCAGCAGCCGCACGATCCTGTCCTGGTCGCCCCGGCCGTTCTGCCGGAGAGCATCGATCAAGGGCAGGGTGATCCTTCCCTCGATCAGGTCGGACAGGACCGGCTTGCCCAGGTCCTCCGCCTGGCCGGTGTAATCCAGCAGGTCGTCGATGACCTGGAAACAC
>JBAVVA010000201.1:0-4947 GCA_049697055.1 Candidatus Aminicenantales bacterium | reverse complement strand
GCAAGGTCAAAAAGAACGGCTGGCCCGCTTGGCGCGAAAGATGCCGTGATTGGAAATCCAGGTATCCCGTCGTCCTCCCCGAGCATCGGGATCAGAAGGAAAACGTCAGCACGTATGCCTTTTCGGAAGTCCTTTCCGAGGAACTCTCCGGCGACGATGTGATCATGCCCGGCTGCTCGGGAAACGCCGTAGAGATCTTCTTCCTCGTTTTCAAGACCAAGCCCGGCCAACGTGTGTTTCATGCCCGGGGTCTGGGCGCCATGGGCTTCAGCCTTCCCGCCGCGATCGGTGGCTGCCTCGCGAGCGGACGGAAACGGACCATCTCCGTCGACGGCGATGGCGGCTTCCAGTTGAATATCCAGGAACTCGAAACCCTGACCCGGCTGAAGCTCCCGGTCAAGTTCTTCGTCATCAATAATAGGGGATACGCCTCAATCCGGGCTTCTCAGACAAACTACTTCGGCCGTCTTGTCGCCGCGGATGCGACGAGCGGGATGACCTTGCCGCCGACCGTCGAGGTTGCCCGCGCTTACGGCCTGGCGACGGCCCGTATCGGTGATCAAACGGACCTGAGGGCACAAATCAAGCGCGTCCTCGAGACGCCCGGCCCAGTCGTCTGCGAAGTGATGGCCACTCCGGACGAGGTCCGGGCGCCGCGTCTCGCCTCGATGCAGCGACCCGACGGCTCGATCGTCTCCAAGCCGCTTGAAGACCTGTGGCCCTTTCTCGACCGCAAAGAATTCCTCTCCAACATGCTGATTCCGCCGCTCGACGAATGAATAAAAAGGCTCATATGTCCAGAATCGGGATCATGCAGGGTCGTCTGCTTCTGCCTGTGGACAACCGGATCCAGTATTTTCCCCGCGAGGGCTGGGCCGACGAATTCGCCCTGGCCGCCGCCGCGGGCATCGACTCGATCGAGTGGATTTACGATGCCTATGGCGCCGACGTAAACCCGCTCGCGACGGACGCCGGGGTCGAGATCATCCGTTCCCTGGCCGCTTCGAACCGGATCCCGGTCCTCTCGGTTTGCGCCGATTACTTCATGGACAAGCCTCTCGTCCGGGCCGACGCCGGGGAGTTGGAAAAGCGCCTCGAAACGCTCCGCTGGCTCATGCGCCGCTGCAAGATCCTCGGCGTGAACCGTCTCGTCCTGCCCTTCATCGATGCCTCGCGCATCGATACCGACGCCGAATTTGAAAGTGTTGTCTCGACGCTCGAGCGCGCCCTGAAGACTGCGGAAGACACGAAGATTGAAATCCACCTCGAAACCTCTCTCCAGCCTTCCCGTTTCGCCGAGTTGATGCGTCGGGTTCCCCATCCCATGCTCAAGGTCAATTACGATTCGGGCAACAGCGCCTCGCTGGGTTATCGTCCCCAGGAGGAGTTCGAGGCCTACGGCTCGCGCGTCGGGAGCGTCCACATCAAGGACCGCGTTCTCGGGGGAGGGACAGTCCCGCTCGGAACGGGCCACGCCGACCTCGCAGCCGTTTTTGACGGTCTGAAATGTGTCAACTATATGGGGGATTTTATCCTGCAGGTGGCCCGCGGCACCCCGGGTGAGGAAGTCGTCTGGGCCCGGCGGAACCGGGCCTTTGTCCTGGAACACTTGGAGCAGGAGAGCTAGAATGGACCTACACCTGTCGGGGGGGGTCGCGTTGGTGGCAGGTTCTTCGCGGGGTATCGGTAAGGCCATAGCCCGAGCGTTCCTGGCCGAAGGCTGCCGCACGGCCATCTCGGGCCGCCGGCCCGATTCGCTGGCGCAGACGGCCTCCGAGTTCACGCAGGAGTTTGGACCGGGTCGGGTGCTGGCCATCGAGGGCGACCTGACGCGATTCGACGTCATCCAGCAAACTCTAGGCAAAATCCGGACGCTCTGGGGGAGGATCGATTGCCTGGTCGCCAATATCGGGCACGGCCGGGGCAAGCTAGGCTGGGACCTGAGAGACGCCGACTGGTTTTCGAGCTTCGAGACCAATTTGTGGGGAAGCATACGCCTGGTCACCGAGGCACTGGGCGAAATGACGCAAGCCCAGGCCGGGAGTATCGTCCTCATCGCCTCGATTACCGGGGTCGAAAGCACCAGCGCGCCCCTGGCCTACAGCGCCGCCAAAGCGGCTCTCGTCAACTACGGCAAGAACCTCGGCCGCCTGGTCGGGCCTCACCAGGTCAGGATCAACTGCGTCGCTCCCGGCAATATCCTCTTCCCGGGCGGGGCCTGGGAAAGACGCCTGGCCGAACACCACGAAGCCATCAAGCGCTATATCACGGACAATGTGCCTCTGCAGCGATTCGGCCGCCCCGAGGAGATCGCAGACCTGGTCGTCTTTCTTTCGTCCGACCGCGCGTCGTTTATTACCGGCGCCTGCATCGTGGCCGACGGCGGCCAAACGCGGAGCTTATGACCATGACGTCGAAGAAAAAAACGTGGAACGAATTGTTCAGCCTGAAGGACCGGGTCGCCGTCATCACCGGCGGGGCTGGCCTTCTCGGGCAAAGACACGCCGAAATCATCGCCGGCGCCGGCGGCCGTCCCGTACTCGTCGACCTTGTTTCGGCCGCGCCCGAGCCCAAGGCGTGCGAACTAGCCGGCGTCTTGGGCGCGGAAGCCATGGGATTCGCGGCCGATATCACCCGTCCCGAAGAGGTCCGGGCCGTGCTCGCCGCCGTCCTGAAGCGATATAACACGGTGGATATCCTGATCAATAACGCCGCGAATAATCCCAAAGTGGAGTCGCCCGACGGCGCGGCCTGGTCGCGCCTCGAGAATTTCCCGCTGGCCGTGTGGGACGCCGACCTGGCCGTGGGATTAACGGGAGCCTTTCTCTGCAGTCAGATTATCGGCGGCGAAATGGCGCGCCGCAAAAAGGGCGTGATCATCAATGTCGCCTCGGACCTCGCGGTCATCGCCCCCGACCAGCGCCTATATAGCCAAGTGGGCGTGCCCGATGACAGGCAACCGGTAAAGCCCGTGTCCTATTCCGTGGTCAAAACCGGGCTCGTCGGGCTGACGCGCTACCTGGCCACCTATTGGGCGGAGTCGGGCATCCGGGTCAACGCCATCTCGCCCGGCGGCGTTTACAACGGCCAGCCCGAGGCCTTCGTCAAACGCCTCTCGAACCTGATTCCGCTCGGGCGCATGGCCCACATGGACGAGTACCAGGGAGCGATCCTGTTCCTGTGCTCGGACGCCTCGTCCTACATGACGGGGACGAACCTCGTCGTCGACGGCGGAAGGAGTTGCTGGTGAATCTCAAAGCGGACTCGCTTTTTTCACTAGAAGGCAGGACCGCGCTCCTCACGGGCGCCTCCGGTTTCCTCGGCAGGATTTTCGGCCAGGCGTTGCTCGAGAACGGCGCCCGCCTGATCGCGATCGGAAAATCCGCCAGGCTGACGGCGCAAGCGGGGAAGTGGGCGGAGGAATTCGGTGCCGACCGCGTGCGCGCCCGCCAGACCGATATGTACGACCTGGCCGGATTCGGGCAAGCTTTGGACGAAATCGTGGCCCAGGAGCCATTTATCGAAATTCTCGTCAACAATGCCCATGAACTCGGGTCCGGGACGGGCTTCAACTCGCCCGCCGGCGCTCTAGAAGCCGCTTCCTACGATCAATGGACGCGCAACCTGACCGGGGGGGTCTATTGGGCCGCCCTCACCGTCCAGAAGCTGGGAGAAGCGATGATCTTCCATGGCAAGGGAAGCATCATCAATATCTCCACGATGTATGCCCTCGTGGCTCCCAGCCCTCGGCTCTACAAAGACACCCCTTACCTGAACCCTCCCGGATACTCGGCGTCCAAGGCGGCGCTTCTGGCGTTTACCCGATACGTCGCCTCGTTCTGGGGCCAGTACGGCATCAGGGCGAACGCTATCCTCCCCGGACCGTTTTCGAACACCCAGGACTCCGGCCCGAACAGCGTCCGCGCGGGTGATCCTTTAATCGATAGGCTCCAAGAGCGGACCTGCCTCAACAGAATCGGTCGGCCCGAGGAGCTGGCCGGCGCGCTCATCTTTCTTGCGTCTGAGGCGTCAAGCTACGTCACCGGGCATGCCCTGGTCGTCGATGGCGGCTGGACGATTATCTGACCGAACTGTGCCTAGGACTTCTAGGAAGCTTGTGGACTTAAAGTTTCCGATACCATAAGGGCAATATAAATGAGGGAACGGATGTCGCTTAAAGCTCAGCTTGAAAAACTATTGAGCGAAGATATGGGCTTTGTGATCAAGCGTGAGCGGTCTGCCTTTGATAAACTCGCCTGGCCTTTTGGCGAATCGCTTGTGCTCTTCGGCGCCGGGAATCTGGGCAGGAAAACCCTTGCGGGTCTGCGCAAAATAGGGATTGAGCCGTTGGCCTTTTCAGACAATAATAGGCTTCTATGGAATCAGCTTGTTGATGGGCTTCAAGTACTATCTCCTCAAAATGCAGCTCAGCGTTTTGGGCAAAACGCCGTCTTTATTGTTACAATTTGGAGAGCTTTGGGAGGAGAAAGGCAAGCTCACAGAGAAAAGCAGCTATTAGATCTCAACTGCCGTAAGGTGGTTTCATTTGGCTATTTATTCTGGAAATATCCCGAGATATACTTACCACATTATTGTTTAGATGTACCCCATAAGTTCTTTCAGCATATTGATGAATTGAGAGAGTCTTTCTACCTGTGGGCGGATGATGACTCCCGACATGAATATCTCGCTCAATTAAGATTCCGAATGCTCCTGGACTTTGATGGTTTGCCCCCACCGGTTGCGCATAAACAATACTTTCCTGATGATATATTTTCCTTTGTTAAACAGGAGAGGTTTGTCGATGTCGGCGCTTTTGATGGAGATACGATCAGGGACTTTCTAGTTCGGCAGGGATCGGAGTTTGATAGCATCTTTGCGTTGGAGCCCGACCCCGAGAATTATGAAAAGTTGCAGAGATTTATTCTTTCGTTGAATCATCCATCA
>JBAVVA010000200.1:0-4001 GCA_049697055.1 Candidatus Aminicenantales bacterium | reverse complement strand
GGCGCAGCCCGCGGGCGCCGGCGGTCAGCCGGGGCAGCGGGCTCGGCCCGCCCCGCAGGATGGCGGCCGTCCGGTCCGGAACGCGGGGATCGCTCCAGATGAGGACCGGGATGTGCTCCTGGTCCTTGGCGGCACGCGTATGCTTTATGAGCAAGCCGTAAAAATAGGCGGTCGCCTCCGGCCCCATACCGCCCAGGATGCCGATAATCTTTTTCACTGCGGTGATTTTTTCAGAAGTTCCTTGACTTTGTCCAAGGGGAGAGCTTCGGCAACGTGTCCGCCGGCGCCCTCCAAGCGGACGGCTTTGAACAAAGAATTGAGGATAGCTTCCTCGGTGGCCTCGGCCGCCGCCTGGAAGAGCGGGGTCAGACGCTCGTCGCGAAGCAGGGTCACGGTCCGGGTGGGAGAAGCGGAGCGGTGGGGGACTCTCACTTCGGAGGCCGTGGAAAAGGCGACGGCGTAATCGCCGCTGCCGTTGGAATAGAATCCGCCGGTCCGGGCAATCCCCAGCAGGGCCCGCTTGGCCAGCCGCTTGAGGTTCCGGCTGTCGAGCGGCGCGTCGGTGGCCACCACCACCAGGCAGGAGCCGGCCGCCGTCTGTCCCTCGGGAGGCCGCCCCAGGAGCCGTCCCAGGGGAAGGCCGTTGATCTGCAGAACCCCGCCGAAATTGGTTTGAACCAGCACGCCCACGGTGTAGCCGCCGCGCTCGGCGGAAAGGCGGCGCGAGGAAGTCCCGATGCCGCCCTTGAAGTCAAAGCAGGTCGTGCCCGTGCCGGCGCCCACCGCGCCCTCTTCGACCGGGCCGTCCTTGGCCGCGCGGATGGCTTCCAAAACGTGGCCCTTGGTGACGTGCCGGCCGCGGATATCGTTCAGCCAGCCGTCATTGGTCTCCCCCACGACCGGGTTTACGGAGGCGACCTCCTCGTTCCCCGGAAAGGAGAGGGTGTAATCGATGAGCGCCTCAGCCGCCGTGGGGACGCTCAGGGTGTTGGTCAAGACGATAGGAGTCTCCAGCGTGCCCAGCTCATCGACTTGCGTCGAGCCGGTGAGCTTGCCGTAGCCGTTGGCCACACAGATGCCGGCCGGAACCTTGTCCTGGTAGAGGTTTCCGGGATGGGGCAGGACAGCGGTTACCCCGGTGCGGACGTCGCGGCCCTCGATAAGCGTCACCTGGCCGACCCGGACGCCGGCCACATCGGTGATGGCGTCGAGAGGGCCCGGCTCAAGAACCCCGGTCCGGAGACCGAACTCCCTCACCCGCGGCCTGTCCGAGGCGGCCAGCATAACTCCTCCGAATATGGCCAGACAATGGAGAAGGATCAAAGGCATAGCCACAATTTGACCTTGAGGTGAATTGTGAGCGCGGCGGAATTTATCATCGACATGCCGGGCTGCCATGAACTTCACTTTGCTACTATACCAAAAAGATGAGGCTTATCCAATTTGCGAATTTCGTGGGAAATTTTTTCCTTTCAGAACAACCGGATGCGGATTTGTTCCCTTCTGTCCAGGCGGGCCAGGCCTTCTTCCTGCGCGGCGCGTAGAGCTTCCTCGAATTCCTTCTGGGTGATGCGGCGGCGGAGGGGGGAGCGCGGCGTGACCTCACCGCAGGGCCGGTACTGGTCCATGATGTTGACGTAGGTGTTCCGAGAGACCTGGGCCGCCAGGAAGCGCATGGCCTCTCTGGTGCCGGCTAATCCTTCGGGCAGGACAAGATGGCGGACCAGAAGCCCTCTTTGGGCGATCCCCCGCTCATCCAGGACCAGGTCGCCCACCTGCCGGTGCATTTCAAGGATGGCGGCTTGAGCGGCCTGCGGATAGTCGGGCGCCTCGCAGAATTCCTCAGCCTCCGCCCCATCCATGAACTTGAGGTCCGGCATATAGATATCGAAGATGCCGTCGAGGAGACGCAGCGTCTCGACCGCATCATAGCCGCCCGTATTATAAACGAGAGGAACAGACAATTCCCTGGCGGCGGCCATAGCCAAGGCCTTCAAGATCTGGGGCACATAGTGGGTCGGCGTGACGAAGTTGATATTGTGGCAGCCCAGCCCCTGGAGCTCGAGCATCATCTCCGCCAGCCGGTCGGCGCCCACTTCTCGGCCATGCTCCTCATGGCTGATGTCGTAGTTCTGGCAGAAACAGCAGCGGAGGTTGCAGTGCGTTAGAAAGATCGTGCCCGAGCCGTGAAGCCCGACCAGAGGGTCCTCTTCGCCGAAATGGGGATTATACGATGAAACGGCGGGCAGCCACCCGGCCCGGCAATAGCCCTTCTCTCCCCGGAGGCGGTTCGTTCCGCAGCGCCGGGGACAAAGGGAGCAGCTTTCCAGAACGCCGGCCGCGCGGCTGACCCTCTCCTCGAGTAGTCCGCTTCGCCGGGCTGCCTGATAAATCGGCTCGAAAATGGGCATAGGCTTATTCCCTAATTGAAATTATATCACCCCTAGAAATTGATAAGCAGGCTGTTATTCTGTATGATGAGGCCATTGTGTCAGAAGCGTTTATGAATATGGCCATTAAAGAAGCTTTTAGAGGAATGGATAGAAATGAAGGAGGGCCCTTCGGCGCCGTCGTTGTTCAAAAGGGAAGAGTCATGGCCAAAGCCCATAATAGGGTGATAAGCACCCATGATCCCACGGCGCATGCCGAAATCTTGGCTATCCGCAAAGCTGCCAAAAAACTGGGCCGTTTCAATCTTTCCGACTGTGCGATTTATTCGACCTGCGAGCCATGCCCCATGTGTCTATCGGCCATCCACTGGGCAAAAATGAAAAAGCTGTACTTCGGCTGCTCCCGGAAAGACGCGGCCAGGGTTGGCTTCGATGATGACTTCATTTATCAAGTCATAAAAGGAACTGCCACAAGAAAACAGGTCGTCCGTATCCAAATGAATAGGGAAGATTGTTTGCGTTTGATGGGACTATGGCAGAAGAAGCCGGATAGAGTCCAGTATTAGAACCTGACCATAAATATCGGCCGTTTTATTTGAAGTGGAATAAAATGCTGAGATGAAGAGGCAAGACATATTATCCCCGCCCAGCCGGCCTTGGCACACGCTCCCCATCCTTGACGAGATTTCTTCCCTCATCTACGGCTTCGGGAAAAAAGGCTGGAGTCTGGGCCACCTCCGCCGAGCCTGGGCTGAGTTTCATGTTGTCTCCCTGAAACAAGTCCATTCAGACCGAGTTGTCTTCCTTCCAGACACACCACCTTCTCTGCCTCGGGCCGACGGCGCAGTCACCGACCGGCCGTTCCTGTTCCTGGTGGTCAAGACGGCCGATTGTCTGCCTCTCTTGCTGGCTGACCCGGATAGGAAGGGGGTAGCCGCCGTTCACTGCGGCTGGCGGGGCACGGCCCAGGGGATCGCCGAGAAAGCGGTGCGCCTGCTCCAAGAGCGCTGCGGCTGCGACCCGCGCTCTCTGCGGGCCGGGCTGGGACCCTGCATCGGGCCGCCCTGCTATGAAGTGGGGGAGGATGTCAGGCAGGCCTTCCTCCGCGGATCGCTGCCGCTCGACGTCTTCCGGCCGGCTCCCGGCGGCCGGGGGAAATATTTTCTTGACCTGGCCGCGGCCAATATCTTTCAGTTGAAAGGGGCCGGGCTCCAAGAATCGCATCTCGGCCTCAGCGATCTCTGCACCCACTGCCGTCCCGACCTCTGCTCTTATCGTCGCGATCCGATCCAAGCGGGCCGCTCTATTAATTTCATCGGCTTCACCGACGGCCGGAGCTGAGCTTCGTCTCAACTGAATAAGGCGGAATTGGATTGAAAAATAGGCTAGCGATTTGATATGATCCTGGAGATCAGGGGGAGGGTTCATGTCGCCAGCCTCACCACGATATCGCGGCCTGCGGATCGTCGTTTTTGTTCTTCTCAGCCTTTACAGCATTTTCTTTGAAAGAAAAATTATCTTTTGAATAGCAGCCTCTTGATTGCTTTTTGACGCGATTTCTTCTATTCTAAAGTTCACCATGAAAGAACCCCTGGCCGAAATTTCTCTTCC
>JBAVVA010000199.1:0-33675 GCA_049697055.1 Candidatus Aminicenantales bacterium | reverse complement strand
ACAGAGATTCCGCATCTGGGGTCGTTTCGGTACGTTTGGGAGAGAAGGACGCGTCGTTTTTTAAGACGGAACGGTGCCAACGGGTCGAGGAAAGAGGGCCGGGACCGGGAAAATAGGCATTTTCAGGGTTGAAGAGAGACCTCTCCGCGAGCATCGGGCAAGGGAGTCGGACGATGGCGCGAATCAGGGTGGGACGGTCGGTTCGGTCAGCAGGGCCGCCGTCAACCGGCGGGCGAAATAGAGTTGCGAATGGCGGACCCGAAGACAGGGCTTGATGTTGAGATGAACGAAGGCTCGGAACAGGTTGAGCGCCAACAACAAGGTCAGCAGAAAGGCCGTGATGGCGTTGGGATCGTGGCGGTAGACGTGATCGGCGTGCCAGTACGTCCCCATCTCGCGAAACCCCTGGTTTTCGATCAGCCAGCGATCGTGCCCAGATTGGACGACCGTTCGGGTCGAAGCCCGCTCTTGGGACAGCGTCGTCGCCCAGATCCAGTCCGAGGTCATCGTCTCCGGAGTCCCGGTCCGTTGTCGGAGGACGGTCCGCTCTTCGAGAGAGCGGACGACCCGAATGGAAGTATCCAACGCCGTCCACGAGGTCAACCCTTCGACATCCCATATCCGGCGGGTTACGGGACCCTCGGTCAGGACCGTCGGCGTTTCATACCGGAAGAGTCCCCGCGCGTCTTGGAGAAGATCCCGGCGTTCATCCTTGAGCACGACGACCGCGTCCTTGCCGTGCTTAAGGAGGAATCGGATGAACGGCGCCCTCAGATACAACCCGTCGGCCACGACGAGGTCGAAGGCGCGCGGATAATCCTGAAGGACCCGGCCCAGGAGCCGCAAGGCACAGGCCAGCTCATCTTCCCCCTTCTGCTGCGGCTCCAGATCCACCAGGAACGGGATCCGCCCCCCGACCAGCATGGCCAGGACCGATCGATGATAATACTGGATGCGCGAGTCCGCCGTCGTCCGTTCCAAGCATCCTTGACAACAGCGCAGATAGGAGGCGATCGTTTCGTGGCCGTCGAGGATCAAGACGGTCCCGTCTAAAGCCTTGTTGCGTTTGAGACGGTCATAAACGGCATGAAGTGTCGAGCGCAGGCCGGCCTGATCCAACCGGGCAAAGACCCGGCCGACGGTGTCCGCACTGGGAAGACAGGCGCCTAGCCACCGGCGCCAGAAGGGATTGCGCTTATCCTGCTCCAGGGCGTTGAGACTGCCCAGCCGGGCCACGGCCATGAGAAACGCGCCCGTGAACACGACCCGGGTCGTGATCCGGGGCCGTTTCCGGGAGTCGGTCAGAGCGGCCCAGTGATGAAGGAGCCCGTATCGGTGTTGGGCGTACGTCAGAAACCGTCGGAGGATGATCTACCTCTTCTTCTTTTTCAATCGGTCCCAATAGACCCTGGAGATCTTTTCCAGAAGGTCCTGAATATCGCGATAGCGTTGAATCCAAAGCTGGACGATCGTCTCTTGATCCTTCGGGACATAGAGCTGCTCGATCTTGCCGTTGGTGCTGCGGGTGAGGACCAAGGCGGTATGCTTCTCTCCGCGTTGGCACTTGCAGCCCGGCTTCCCGCAGACTTGCTTGCGGAGGGTCGGCGTGGCGCGAAGGAACTCTTGCCACGAAATGAGGGGCTTGAGCTTGGATCGGCTCTCGCGTTCGGTTCGGGTCATCCCGGCAGGACGCATGAAGACACCTCCATCCTGTTATGCATAGTACATAACAGTTTAAAGCAAAAGTCAAGCGATTTTTTCGAATGCGAAAATGCTCAGAAGGGTTCCCGCCCCTGAAACCGACCCCCTTCAGGCGAAAATCAGCCGGCCGGATTTTTATCCTGCGGAATCACTGTTTTGTTGACATGATGTTTGCAATTCTGTTATGAAATAATAGCTTATTTTTCAATTGACGGAGGAATTATATGTTTAAAAAGTACTATCTTCTTTCACCCGGGCCGACCCCACTGCCCGATGATGTCCTGTCCGTGGCGGCCGAGCCCATCATTCATCATCGCACGCCTGAATTCTCCGCCCTGTTCATGGAGGTCTCCGAGGGCCTGAAATACGTCTTCGCCACCAAGGAGGAAGTCTATATTTTCACCTCCTCGGGGACGGGGGCCATGGAAGGCGCGGTGGTCAATACCCTATCGCCGGGGGACAAAATCATCACTATCAACGGCGGCAAGTTCGGCGAACGGTGGAGTAACATCGGCAAAGCCTACGGCCTCCAGGTCAAAGAGATCGTCCTGGAATGGGGCCGGGACTTCACCAAAGAACAGCTGGAGGCGGAGCTCAAGGCCAACCCGGAGGTCAAGGCCGTTTTCAGCAGCCTGTCCGAGACTTCCTCGGGCGCCATCTTTGACATCAAGGGCTACGCCGAAGTCGTGGCCAAGACGCCGGCCATCCTGGTGGTGGACGGCATCTCCGGCTTGGGAACCATGCCCTGTCCCATGGACGAATGGAAGGTGGACGTCATCGTCTCCGGCTCCCAGAAATCGTTCATGATTCCGCCCGGGCTGGCCTACCTCGCCTTCAGCCAAAAGGCCTGGAAGATGGCCGAGACATCCAAGCTGCCCAAGTTCTATTTCGATATCAAGAAGGCCAAGAAGAACCTGGCTGATAAGACCACGCCCTGGACTCCGGCCATTTCCTTGATTGTCCAGCAGAAGAAAGCTCTGGAACGGATCAAGGCCATGGGCTTGGAAAATCTTTTCGAGCATCACCGCATCCTGGCCGAGGCCACCCGGGCCGGGGTCAAGGCCCTGGGCTTGGAGCTTATGGCCAAGAAGCCCGGCAATATCCTGACCGCCGTCAAGGTGCCGGCCGGTCTCGACGGCAAGGCCCTGGTCAAGACCATGCAGGGCAAATACATGGCTTACATTGCCGGCGGGCAGGACCCCTATAAGGGCAAGATTTTCCGCATCGCCCACCTCGGCTATATGGGCGGGTTCGACATCATCACCGCCTTGTCCGCCCTGGAGATGACGCTTACCGACCTCAACTATTCCTTTGAAAAAGGCAGCGCTGTCCGGGCGGCCCAGGCCGTGCTTAGGGAGAACTGGAAATGAAAAAAATCCTGCTGGCCGATGCTCTGGACAAAGAAGCCATCGACAAATTGAAAGCCGTCCCCGGTTTCGAGGTCACCCTCAAAACGGGTATGGACGAGGCCGAGCTGGTCAAGACGATTCCCGGTTACAACGCCATCGTCGTCCGCAGCGCGACCAAGGTCACCCGCCAGGCCATCGAGGCCGCTAAAGGCCTGGAGCTGATCATCCGGGCCGGCATCGGCTTGGACAACATCGATGCCGCGGCGGCCAAGGAGAAGGGCATTCCGGTGGCCAATACGCCGGCCGCCACTTCCATTTCGGTGGCCGAGCACACCTTCGGGTTGATGCTGGGAGCGGTGCGGAACCACGGACCGGCCAACCTGTCGCTGAAAGCCCACAAGTGGGAGAAGAAGCTCTTCTCCGGGACGGAGCTTTTCGGCAAGACCCTGGGGCTGGTCGGCTGCGGACGGATCGGCCAGGAAGTCGCCCAGCGGGCCCTGGCCTTCGGGATGAAGGTCATAGCCACCGACATCATCCCCATCAAGACCGGCCTGGCCATCAAACAGGTGCCCTTGGACGATCTCCTCATGAAGGCCGACATCATATCCCTCCACCTGCCCAAGACCGAGCAGTCCAAAAACATGATCAGCACCGCCCAGTTCGCCAAAATGAAAAAAGGCGTCATTCTGGTCAATGCCGCCCGCGGCGGGGTGGTGGATGAGAAAGCCCTTCTGGCGGCCCTGAACTCGGGCCAGGTCCGGGCGGCGGCCTTGGACGTCTACGACAAAGAACCGCCCGAGGATTTTTCCCTCATCGACCATCCTCATGTCACGGCCATGCCTCATATCGGCGCGGCGGCCGAAGAAGGCCAGAACCGGGCCGGTCAGGAAGTGGTCAAAATCCTGAAGGAGAAATTCGGCTCGTAGTTCATTCGTCGCCGGGGGCCCCATTAAGTAGGAAAGAAGAGGAGGGAGTCCATATAGGGAGCGCTTATGAGCAAAGTCGTTTATCTTGATAACAACGCCACCACCCCGGTTGACCCGGCAGTCTCCGACACGATGGCCGACTTCCTCCGATCCCGGTTCGGCAATCCTTCCTCGCTCTATCCCATCGGCCGGGAGGTCAAGGACCTGATCAACGAAGCCCGGGAGGAAGTGGCCAAAGCCCTGGGCGCCGGACGCTCAGAGGTTGTGTTCACCGGCTCCGGCACCGAGGCCGACAATTTTGCCGTCCTGGGCGTCCTGGACGCCTTCCCGGACAAGAAAGAATTCGTCACCTCGGCCGTCGAGCATCCGGCCATTATGGAGACGGCCAAATATTTGGAGGGCAAGGGCTACCGGGTCAGCTACATCCCGGTAGACAAAACGGGAATCATCGACCTGGATTTCCTCCGGGACGCCGTGACGGCGCGCACGGCTTTGGTTTCGGTCATGCACGTCAACAACGAGATCGGTACCAAGGAACCCATCCAGGAAGCGGCCCGCATCGCCCACGACCGGGGCGTTCTGTTCCACACCGACGCCGTCCAGTCTTTCGGCAAGCTCGATTTCCGGGTGGACGAACTGGGCGTTGACCTGCTCAGCCTGTCGGCCCACAAGGTCTACGGCCCTAAGGGCCTAGGCGCCCTCTACATCCGCAAAGGGACGGATATCCGTCCTTTCCATCACGGCGGCCATCAGGAACGCGGTTTGCGGGCCGGCACGGAAAACACAGCCGGGATCATCGGCCTGGGCCAAGCAGCTATGCTTCTTCAGAGGAAAGGCGGGGAGGACAAGGCCCGGATCGAACGGCTCAGCGACAGGCTGAAGAAAGGCATTGAGGAACGCATCCCCAGGGTACTTTTCAACGGCCATCCTGAGCGGCGGACCAAGAATACCCTGAGCGTCATTTTCCTGGGCCTGGAGGCCGAGGCTGTGCTGCTGGCCCTGGCCACCAAAGGCATCTGTGTCTCGACCGGCTCGGCCTGCAGCGAGGAATCCGAGGAAGTGTCCCATGTCCTGACGGCCATCGGGCTGCGGCCGGAGATCGCCCGCTCCTGCATCCGTTTTTCCCTGGGCCGATTCAACACCGACCAGGACATCGACTTTGCCCTTCAAGAGCTGCCCGATATCGTGGACAAGCTCCGTCAGATATCGGCCTTCGAGCCGGATGAAGAATAGAAGGAACCCCCCATGCCCGCTTCTCTACTCGACATCATAAAAAAGAAGGTCATGCTCCTGGACGGAGCGATGGGCACGGAACTGATGAGGGCCGGCCTGGCCTGGGGCGAATGCCCGGAGGCCTGGAACGTGGACAGGCCGGAGGCGGTCAAGGACATCGAGCGGCGGTATTATGAGGCCGGCTCGGACGCTGTGGTCACCAACACCTTCGGCGGCAACCCTATAAAACTGGCCGCTTATGGACTGGAGCAACGCTGCCTGGAGTTCAACCTGGCCGGCGCCCGGCTGGCTAGGGAAGTTCGGCCGGAGGGCTGTTTTGTCGGTGGCGACTTGGGGCCGACCGGCAAATTCCTCAAGCCCATGGGCGACTATGAAGAATCCCGGTTCGAGGAGGCTTTCGCTGCCCAGGCCGCCGCCTTGAATGAAGGCGGTGTGGATTTTTTCATCATCGAGACCATGTACGACCTGCGCGAGGCGCTCTGCGCCGTAAGGGCCTGCCGAAAGGCTTCTTCCTTGCCGGTCTTCGCCACCATGACCTTCAATAAATCTCCCCGAGGGTTCTTTACCTTGATGGGCGACAGCCCCTCGAAGTGCCTAAAGGCCCTGGAGCAGGAGGGCGCCGCAGCGGTCGGCGCCAATTGCTCCCTGGACAGCGAGGCCATGGTCGAGCTGGTCAAAGCCATGCGCGGCGAGACCGATCTGCCCCTGATAGCCCAGCCCAATTCCGGCCAGCCGGAAGTCCTGGGGGGAAGGCAAGTGGCCTACTCCCAAGGCCGGGAAGACTACGTCCGGCACATCGTCCGGATCATCGAATACGGAGCGCGGATCGTGGGCGGCTGCTGCGGTACCGATCCCCTCACCATCCGGCGCCTGGCCGAAATCATAAATAAGACTTAAAGGTATCGTGCGGAGCGGACGCGAACGCGCCGCGACAGGATCCTTCCTTTTTTTGAATACGGGATCACTTAAATGGAAATACTACGTCGTTTGAATTATTTTTTGACTTCTTTCAACTGGGAAAGATAGGACTTCCTCACCCTTAGAAAAAAATCATGATAATCCGGCTGCCGGAAATCGGGGTAGGTCCATTCCAGGCAGCGGACGCTGTGCTTGGTGAACATCAGTTCCAAGTGGGCGTAGATGCCGTCCCGGAGCGGAATGCGGTGGCTGAAGTCTTTGGCCGTGGCCATGATGAGAGCGGAGGCGGTCAGATAGCCCGGGTCGATGTTGACCGGCCGGTGGCTGAGGCCCAGGGCCAAACGGATTTTTTCCTCCAGCGCGTTCGTCTTAAGCTTGATCGTGCTCAACTCTTCCGGCGGCCGCAGGCCGCTGAAGCTGAGGAAAAAACGGCTCAGGGGGGCGCCCCCCATCTCGGCCGCATAATAATCCGTTAGGTCGAAATCAAACCGAGGGCTTCGGTCTTCGGCCGGCCCCAATATTTTTTCAAGCCCCTGGACGGCTCTCTCCAACACAAGGTCATCGGAATAGATCATGCCGGCGATGTACTTGTCGCGCTTGAAGGGCTTGGCCTCGGTCATGGTGACGGCTCGCCCTTATATTTTCCTTAAAAACCTTCCTTTTTGTCCAGGGCCCCGATAAAAGAAATTGGATGAGTCAAAACAAAAATTCCTTTATACTAAAATGCAATCCAAATTCAGGGGAGGTCCATTGAGCACTAAAAACCGGGCAGACGGCCATTGGACGGTTTTCAATTGACCCCTGCTTATCGATCACTTATAATCCGCACATCATGAAGTGGGTTTACATCGAGGACATCGCCGCGCATAGCGATCAAGATGTCGAGGTCCGCGGCTGGGTCTACAACAAACGCTCCTCGGGCAAGGTCCGTTTCCTTCTTGTCCGCGACGGGACGGGTATTCTCCAGGCCACGGTCTCCAGCGAAGGAAAAGGCCATCCCCTGTTCGAAGCCTTCGACCGGCTGACCCAGGAGTCCTCGGTCATCATTCGCGGCCGCGTCCGCCAGGACAAGCGGGCGCCGGGAGGCTTTGAGATGGCCCTGGCCGACATCCAGGTCCTCCAGGTGGCCCAGGAATATCCCATCACGCCCAAGGAGCACTCCACGCCCTTCCTCATGGCCCATCGCCATTTGTGGCTGCGCTCACAAAAACAGCACGCCGTTCTCCAGGTCCGGGCCGAAGTGGTGAGGGCCATCCGCGCCTTTTTCGACGCGCGCAAGTTCCGGCTGATGGATACGCCCATCCTCACTCCCAGCGCCTGCGAGGGGACGACCACCTTGTTCGAGACGCAGTATTTCGACCAGAAGGCCTACCTCAGCCAGAGCGGCCAGCTCTATAACGAAGCCACGGCCATGGCCTTCGGCAAGGTCTATTGCTTCGGCCCGACCTTCCGCGCCGAGCGCTCCAAAACGCGCAAGCATCTGATCGAGTTCTGGATGGTGGAGCCGGAAGTGGCCTTTGCCACGCTAGAGGACATCATAGAGCTGGGCCAGGACCTGGTGACCGAGGTGGTCGGCCGCGTCCTGGAGAACAGAAAGAACGACCTGGACATTCTGGAAAGAGAGACCAAGCACCTGGAGAAGGTCCATCCCCCCTTTCCTCGTCTGACCTATGAAGAAGTGGTGCATCAGCTCAAGGAGCGGGGTTCGGCTATCGAGCCGGGGGCCGATCTCGGCGCGCCCGAGGAGTCCCTTCTCTCCGGGATGTACGACAGGCCGGTGTGCATCACCCATTTTCCCGCGGCCACCAAGGCCTTCTACATGCAGCCCGACTCGCAGCGGCCGGACCTGGTCTTGGGCGTCGACTTCATGGCCTCCGAAGGCTACGGCGAGATTATCGGCGGCGGGCAGCGCATCCATGACCTCGACCTCCTGGAAAAAAAGATCAAACAATTCGACCTGCCCGCGGACGCTTACGCCTGGTATGCGGACCTGCGGAAATACGGCAGTGTGCCCCACTCCGGGTTCGGGATGGGCGTCGAGCGCATGGTCTCCTGGCTGTGCGGCCTCAAACACATCAGGGAGACCATCCCCTTCCCCCGCCTGCTTTACAGGATCTACCCTTAACCCGGGGCCGACGGCCTTTCCCCGGCGGTTCAAAGCGCGCCCATGACCGAGAAAAAGAAAACGGCCGCTCTCCTCAGCCTGGGCTGCGCTAAGAACCTGGTGGACAGCGAGGTCATGCTGGGGTTCCTGCTGAGAAACGGCTTCCGTATCACCCCCCGGATGGATGAGGCCGATGTCCTCATCGTCAACACCTGCGGCTTTATCCGTCCGGCCAGGGAAGAAGCCGAAGCGGCCATCCGCCGGGCTTTAAGGCTGAAGCGAAAGCTTCCCGGCCTCCGGGTCATTGTCACCGGCTGCTACGTCCAGAAGTCCCCCCATAAGCTGAAGGCCGCTTTCCCGGCCGTGGATGCCTGGCTGGGAGTCGGGGATTTTGACCGCATCCATCAAGCAGCCGCCGGCCGGGCCATCTCTCCCTCGCCGGAAACCTTCCTCTATTCGCATCTATCCCCGCGCTTAATCTCGACGCCGGCCGGCTGGGCCTACCTCAAAATTTCCGAAGGCTGCTCGCACCGCTGCTCTTTCTGTTCCATCCCGACCATCAAGGGTCCTTACCGTTCGCGGAGTATGGATTCGATCCTCGAGGAAGCCCGCCGGCTGGCCGCTCGAGGAGCGAAAGAGATCAACCTTGTCTCACAGGATTCTACATCCTACGGAGGCGACCTAAGCCTCCGGCACGGCCTGGCTCGATTGCTCGATAGGCTCGAGGCGGTGAACGGCCTCCGCTGGGTCCGTGTTCTGTACGGATATCCGGAGAAGGTCTCCGGGGCGTTGCTGGAAGCCATGAAAGGGCCCAAAGTCTGCCGCTACCTGGACCTCCCCTTTCAACATGCGGCGCCCGCGATCATCAAGGCCATGGGCCGCGGCCTGGATGGAGACAAAGCCTTGAAGCTCCTGGACAGGGTCCGCCGAGCCCTGCCTCAGGTTGCCCTGCGCACCTCCCTCATCGTCGGCTTTCCCGGCGAAGGCCGGAAGGAATTCAACGAGTTGAGGAGCTTTGTCCGCCGGGCCCGTTTTGACCATCTGGGCATTTTCACTTATTCAGCGGAGGAAGGCCTGCCGTCCTCCCGACTGGGCGACCCTGTTTCCGAGGCGGACAAGGCGCGGCGCCGTGAGGAACTGATGTTCATCCAGCAGGAGATATCCCTCCACAATAACAGAAAATATCTCGGCCAGCGGTTGGAAGTGCTGCTGGACAAATCCGTTCCGGGCCGTCCGCAGCAGGCCCTCGGCCGAGCGCGCTTCCAGGCTCCGGAAGTGGACGGGCTGGTCAGGGTTTCGTCGTCGGCCTCGCCCCGGGCACGGCTGCAGACCATCTGTCAAGTTGAAATCAGGAGAGCCGGTGTGTATGATTTGCACGGACGTTTGGCCGCATGAAGCTTGCCGCGCGGGTTTACTCGACATTCTTTGGCCTGGGGTTCATTCCCCTGGCTCCCGGTTCGGCGGCCAGCCTGGCCGCCGCAGCGATGTACAAGTTTTTTTTGTTCAGGCTCTCCTGGCCGCTCTTGATTGTTCTTATTCTTTTAGTGGGCCTGACGGGCAGCCTGGCCGCTACATCCTATTCGCGGGAACTCGGCCATAAAGACCCGCGCCGTATTGTCATCGATGAGGCGGCTGGACAATGGCTGACTCTTTTTCTGGCTCCGGCCGGATGGCTTCCGGTGGCGGCCGGGTTCGTCCTTTTCCGGCTGTTCGACGTATTCAAACCTTTTCCCATCCGAAAGCTGGAGAAGCTCCCGGCCGGCTGGGGGATTATGGCCGACGACCTGGCCGCGGCTGTTTATGCCTGGATCGTCCTGCGCGCCTTTCTCCAGGTGAAAGGTTTCCTGGCCTGAATGAAGCGGGTTGAGATCCTGGCCATAGGCTCAGAGCTCTTGACCCCTTATTTTCAAGACACGAATTCCCTTTACCTGGCTCGACGCTTAAACGACCTTGGCCTGGAAGTGTCTTTCAAGACTGTTGTCGGCGATGAACAAGACAATCTGCGGCTCAAGGTCGAGGAGGCCCTACGGAAATCCGACCTCATCCTGGCCATGGGCGGGCTGGGCCCGACCGCGGACGACCGGACACGTGAGGCTTTCAGCCGCGTCCTGGAGAGGGAGATCGTCATGGCCCCGGAGCTTTTAGAAAAAATAGAAGCCAGGTTCCGCCGCCGCGGCCTGTCCATGCCGGCCTCCAACAGAAAGCAGGCCGGGCTTATCTCCGGCGCCGAAGTGCTGCCCAACGAGCACGGCACGGCGCCGGGTCAGTGGCTGGAATGGGGCTCGAAAATCATCATCCTTCTGCCCGGACCTCCTCATGAGCTGGAGCCCATGTTCGAAAAATACGTGATCCCCCGGCTGGAGAGTTTCCGAAGCGGGTTTCTGGCCCGCCGCGTTCTAATGATCGCGGGGCTGACTGAATCCATGGTCGAGGACCTGATGGCCGATCTTTACCCGGACGACCCGTCGATCAGAATCACCACCCTGGCCCGTCCCGGCCAGATCGAACTTCACTTGACGGCTGCCTCTTCGGTCAGCCGGGCCGAGGCCAGCTCCCGCCTCGAGCCCTTAGAGCAGAGTCTTCTCGACAGGCTGGGAGATAACGTTTTTTCCCGGGAGGGCGAAACGCTTGAAGAAGTCCTGGGGGGTCTTCTCCGCCTAGTGAAAAAGACCTTGTCCTGCGCCGAATCCTGCAGTGGAGGCTTGCTCAGCCACCGTCTGACCAACGTTCCCGGCAGCTCAGAATATTTCTTGGCCGGCTTGGTGGCTTACAGCAACGAAGCCAAGGAGGTCTTGCTGGCCGTGCCCCAAGACCTTCTGAGAAAGCATGGAGCCGTCAGCGGCGAAGTCGCCCGGGCCATGGCCCAGGGCGTCAGGCGGGCCGCTTCCTCTGATTTCGGGCTGGCCGTCACCGGCATCGCCGGCCCGGCCGGCGGAACACCGGAAAAGCCGGTCGGCCTTGTCTATACCGCCCTGGCATGGGATAATGGAGCGGACGTGGTGAGGAACCTGTTCCTGGGCTCCCGGGAAATCATCAAGTTCCAGTCGAGTCAGAAAGCGCTGGATATGTTGCGCCGCTATCTGGAGGCGAGCCGAAGATGAGGACCTTCATCGCCTTCGAGCTGACCCCTGAGATCAAGTCCGGGCTGGAGCGTCTGGTCCAGAGACTCGCTCCCCTGACCCGGAACGTGCGTTGGGTGCGGCAGGAAGGCATGCACCTGACCCTGAAATTCCTGGGCGAAATCTCCGAGCCTCAGGCCGGCCGGGTCAACGCTGCGCTCGAGCCGTGCTGCCGAGGAAAATCCCCTTTTGACCTGTCCGTCAAAGGAACGGGCTGGTTCCCGCCCGGTTCAAGAAGCCCTCGAGTCCTGTGGGTCGGGCTGGAAGCCGGCCCTGAGTTGGCCGAACTCCAGGCCTCTATCGAGTCGGCCCTGGCCCATGAGGGTTTTCCACCCGAGGAGAGGGATTTTCATCCTCATTTGACACTGGGCCGGGTCAGGTCTCCCCAGGGGCTGCGGCCCGTGCTGGATGAGCTGGAAAAGTCGAAGAATGAGGAATTCGGCCGCATGACGGTCAGCCGCATCGCCTTCTATCAAAGCCGGCTGAAGCCCGGCGGGGCGGAATACACCATCTTGAGTCAATTCGCCCTGTCATGAGAACCTTGTTCTGGCTGGCCTGCTATCTCGTCGGCGCCTTCCCCACCGGCTATATCCTTTTCAAGTTGACCGAGAAAAAGGACATCCGCAGCTATGGCAGCCGGAGCACGGGAGGCACTAACGTATTTCGGACAAAGGGTCTGGCCCTGGCTCTGCCCGTCGTCATCCTGGATATGGCCAAAGGATTCCTGGCCGTCTTCTTCGGCAGCCGCTGGTTTCCCGGCCAGCCCTGGGTCCCCCTGGCCGGAGCCTTCCTGGCCGTGGTGGGGCATTGCTTTCCGGTCTATATCGGCTTTCGGGGAGGAAAGGGTATCGCCGCTACCATGGGCGCTTTCCTCGGCCTGGGCCTTGTCCCATTTCTGGTCAGCCTGGCCGTGTTCGTGGGGGTCATCGCCCTGACCCGTTATGTCTCCCTGGGGTCTCTCCTGGCCGTGCTGCTCTATCCTCTCAGCCGCTTGGTCTTGGGCCAGAGAGGCGCCTGGGTGTGGATCTGGTGGGCGGCCATCCTCTTCTTAATTATCCTGCGGCACTGGGGCAATATCCAGCGTTTGCGAGCGGGCCAGGAACGCCGGCTGGGCCGGGAAGCCGCCCGGGTCAAAGGATGAAAACAGCGGTCATCGGCGCCGGAGGCTGGGGCACGGCTCTTTCCATTCTCCTGGCCGCCAAGGGGTTGCCTGTCCGTCTCTGGGTTCGGGAAGCGGAGGTCTGGGAGGAGCTGGATAAGAATCGGGTCAATACCGTGTTCTTGCCCGGTTTCACCCTGCCCGCCGGGGTGACCTTCCATCGCCGTTTGGATGAAGCCATGGCGAATTCCGAAATGGCCTTCATCGCCGTTCCCTCGCGATTCTGCCGGCGCCTCTATCAAGAGCTGGCCCCCTGGGTGACCCCCCAGTCCGTCATCGTCAGCCTGACCAAGGGTATTGAAGAGACTTCGCTCTTGAGAATGAGCGAGATCATGGAAGAAATCTTTGCCCCTGACCGGAGGCCCAGGGTGGCTGTTCTGTCAGGACCCAGCTTTGCCCGGGAAGTGGCCGCCGGATTGCCCACGGCCGTGGTGACGGCCAGCCGTGATCCGGAGACGGCCCGGGCCGTGCAGCATATCGTTTCCGGGCCTTCCTTCCGGGCTTACGCCAGCGCCGATGTCGTCGGTGTGGAAATTGCCGGTGCGGTCAAGAATACGATGGCTATAGCCGCCGGCATATCCGACGCGCTCGGCTTCGGCCATAATTCCCGGGCCGCGCTCATCACCCGGGGTTTGGCTGAAATGGCCCGCCTGGGCGTCCGTTGCGGCGCCCAGCGGGAGACATTTTCCGGCCTGGCCGGCCTGGGCGATCTTATCTTGACCTGCACCGGCGAGCTGAGCCGCAACCGCCGTCTCGGTTTTGAGCTGGGCCGCGGACGCCGGCTCGAGGATATTCTCTCTTCGACGGCCATGGTCGCCGAGGGCGTTCCCACTGCTCAATCGGCCAGGCGGCTGTCTGAGAAGCTGGATATCGAAATGCCTATCAACGAGCAGGTCTATCGGGTCCTGTATGAGAGAAAAGATCCGCGCCAAGCTCTCCAGGAGCTCATGGCCAGGAAACTAAAGGAGGAATAGAACATGAGGACAACGCGTTGCCTGATAGGACAGTGGACGGCCGCCCTGCTGGGGTCAGCCCTCCTGATCTCTTGCGCCTCCCTCCCCTCGGGTCAGAAGAACAATGAGAAAGACCCTTCCTACCAGTACAATATGGGGCTGGTCTATCTGAACAGCAAAGGGGCGGATGAAGCCGCCCTGGACCGGGCCATTTCCTACTTCCTCAAAGCCGTGTCCCTGAACCCCAAACATTTTCTGGCCTACAACGCTTTGGGGCTGGTCTATTCCATGAAGGGCGACCTTGCCTCCGCCACCCGCGTTTTTGAAAAAAGCCTCGAAATCAATCCGAGTTTCAGCGAAGCCCGCAACAACTTGGGCAGCCTCTTTGAAGCTCTCGGTTTCGTGGACAAGGCCGAGGCTGAATACAAAAAAGTCCTGGCCGATGACACCTATCGCTCCCGGCAACTCCCCCTCTACAACCTGGCCCGTCTGGCCTATCGGCAGGATAAGCTCGATGAAGCCTTGGACTATGTGGACAGGTCGATCCGTTTCGATTCCCGGATGGCCATGGCCCACAACCTCAGGGGGCTGATCCTGGAAAAAAAAGAGGACCTGGAGGGAGCCCTGGCCAGCTATGAAAAGGCCGGCCGGCTTGTCCCGGATGATATGAGCTTCCAGCTCAACCTGGGGTTGGCCTTGATCAAAGCCGGAAAGGCCGGCGAGGCCCGCCCGGTGCTGGAGGCTATCCTCCAAAAGACTGACAATACCGAGCTGAGGCAAAAAGCCTCGGAAGCTTTGAAACAGCTAAAGTAATGACCGGGTCGCCGAGCGGGGTTCAGGTGCCTTCCTGCCATTCGGCCAGGTAGCGTTTCTGCTCTGGCCTCAGGGCGTCGATGACCACTCCCATGGATTTCAGCTTCACAGCGGCGATCTGTTCGTCGATTCTAGCCGGCACGGGGTAAACGCGCTTTTCCAGCTTCCGGCCTTCTCGGACGAGGTGGACGATGCTCAGGGCCTGGTTGGCGAAACTCATGTCCATGACCATGGCCGGATGACCCTCGGCCGCGGTCAGGTTGATTAATCGGCCTTCGCCCAGGAGGTTGATTCTCCGCCCGTTTCTCAAAGTGAACTCCTCGACAAAGGTCCGAATCTTCCGCCGGCGGCCGGAGAGTTTGGCCAAGGCGGGGATGTCGATCTCGACGTTGAAATGACCGGAGTTGGCCACGATGGCGCCGTCCTTCATGCGCCGGAAATGCTCTCCCCGGATGATGCTCTTGTTGCCGGTGACGGTGATGAAAATATCCCCCAGGGCGGCGGCCTGGGCCATGGTCATGACCTGGAAGCCGTCCATGACGGCCTCCAGGGCCTTGAGCGGGTCCACCTCGCAGATGATAACCTTGGCCCCGGCGCCCCGGGCCCGGAAGGAGATCCCCCGGCCGCACCAGCCGTAGCCGGCCACCACTATGTTCATCCCGGCCAAGAGGACGTTGGTGGCCCGCAGGATGCCGTCCAGAGTGCTCTGGCCGGTCCCGTACCGGTTGTCGAAGAAATGCTTGGTCTTGGCATCGTTGACAGCGATTATGGGATAGTGGAGGACCTTCCGGGAGGCCATGCTCTTCAGGCGGATGACCCCGGTGGTGGTCTCCTCCGTTCCACCGATGATGGCCCCCAGGAGTTCTTTCCGCTTGGAGTGGATGGTGCTCACCAAGTCGGCTCCGTCGTCCATGGTGAGGTGGGGCCGGAAGTCGAGAACCTGCCTGATGTGCCGGTAGTAGGTGGCGTTGTTTTCGCCCTTGACGGCAAAGACCGGCAGCCGGTCATAGCGGACCAGAGCAGCGGCCACATCATCCTGAGTGCTGAGGGGGTTGGAGGCACACAGGGCCACTTGGGCTCCTCCGGCTCGCAGGACCTGCATCAAGTTACCCGTCTCGCTGGTGACATGGAGGCAAGCGGCTATTTTGACGCCCCGCAAGGGTTGGTCGGCGGCAAACCGTTTTTTAATGGACTGCAGGACGGGCATGAAACGGGAGGCCCACTCCATCCGCAGCCGGCCCCCGCTGGCCAGGTTGAGGTCTTTGACGTCTGAACGCATGTTGAAATCTCCTGAACTTTGGTCCGAAGAGTGATGGGATATACCATATTCGTCGCCGGAATGCAATTTAAGAATAGGGTTCCTTCGAAGCCGGCTCGGGAAAGCTAAACCTTCCCTGATGGTCGCTGGGACCGCCCCGGCCATCTCTCTTAGAGGAATAGGCGAAATGCTATAAGCTATAAGAAGGCTGGTTGCATTTCTATTTTTGATTGTGTTAAGGTTTTAGAAATTGGAAAGGCTCTTGAAAATATCTCATCTCAGGATGAAGATGGTTACCTGGGCCGTCGTCTGGCTGCTGGGCGCGGGCTTGGCCAACTCATTCGGGACGACCTCCGGGCCCAGCCTTCCTCTGATCCACTATCAACTCAAAAATGGGCTGCAGGTCCTTTTATCCGAGGACTTCACCCTCCCCCTGGTCAGTGTGGCCGTGATCTATCGGGTAGGCTCCCTGCATGATCCGGCCGGCAAAGCCGGCCTGGCTTATCTGCTGGAGAATTTAATGTTTTTGGGTTCGGCTAATGTCAGCCAGATGCAGCACATGAGCTACATCAGCCGGACGGGGGGCTCCCTCAATGCGGCCACTCTGGAAGACCGGACCCTGTTCTATCAAACCGTGCCCTCCAACCAGCTGGCCCTGGTCCTCTGGCTGGAATCCGACCGGATGCGCTCTCTGGAAATCACCCCGGCCAAAGTTGAGGCGGCCAAAGACGAGCTGGCGGCCGAGATACAGAACCGGCAGCTGGAAGCACCCTACCTGGAAACCTTTTTCAACTTCGACCGGATGCTCTTTCCCGACCCCGCCTACAGTCATCCCATCATCGGCCGGCCGGAGGAATTGCGGGCCATTACCCCGGAGGATGCTCAGAACTTCTATCACCAGTACTATGCGCCCAACAATGCCCTGCTTTGCATCGCCGGAAACTTTAACAACCTCAGCCTGCGCGATTTGGTGTCCCGCTATTTTGAGTCCATCCCCCGCGGCCCGGAACTCCCGGCCGCCCCTCCGCTCCCGGCCCTGGCCAAGGAAGCGCGGACCGAGACAATCAAGTCTCCCCGCATCCCGGTTCCTGGTTTTCACCTGGCCTTCCGTATCAACAACCCGCGGCCCGGCGATCTCTATGGACTGACCTTGATTGATTACCTTCTCTGCCGTGGCAAGACCAGCCGGCTGGTCGAACGCTTGGTCAAGCGCGATCGTTTGGCCATCCAGCTGACGGGAGGCTTGGAAAGGCGCGGCGGCCTGGCTGCCTACCGGATTTTTGTGACCAACAACACGGAGCTCATCGCCCAGCAATGCCGGGATGTGATCTTTTCCGAGCTGGGTGTGCTCAAGACGAGCTTTGTTTCCGAGGAAGAACTGTCCAAGGCCAAGAACATTTTCAAGAAAGATATCTTCGACCGGCTGGGGACAAGCCTCGACAGGGCGCTTTATATAGGAGAGCAGTTTCTCTCTCGGCCCGTCCTGGACGGCGATCTTCTGGACCTGGACCGCTATCTGGCCATCACCCCCCAAATCGTCACCGGCCTGGTGAACAGGTACTTCACCCGCGACAACTGCATCGTTCTCAACATCCAGAGATGAACGCTAAGAACCGTTTCCGGAAACAGGCCGTCTTCCTGCTCCTGGCCCTCCTGGCGGGCCTGGGCCTCGGCGGCCAGGAGCGGTTCCGCAGAACACCCCCCCTGCCCGAGCCCTTGCCCGCTCTGCGCTTGCCCAATATCGAGAGCGCGACTCTCTCCAATGGCCTGAGGCTGGCGGTGGCTTATCGCCAAGGCTTGCCCCTGCTCAGCCTGCAGCTGGTCATTCTGTCCGGGGAGAACTCCTCCCCGCTTCAACTGCCGGGGTGCGCCACGGCCGCCGTCCACATGTTCGACCGAGGGACTCTCACCTCTTCGGCTTTAAAGATCGAGGAACGGATCGATGCTCTGGGCGGCAGCCTGTCCATATCCGTGCACCCCGATATCACCTTGATCTCTTTTACATTCTTGGAGGAATATCTGGACAGCGCTCTTGAGCTTCTGGCGGAGATGATCCTCCAGCCCCTGTGGACGGAGCAGGAATGGGTCAATATCCGGCGGAGCCTGATCTACGAACTTCAGGACAAAGAAAACGATCCCGATTTTGTGGCCCGCCGGCTTCTTTTCCGTCTGCTCTACCGGAACCAGCCGGCCCGGGAGGCCCTGCTCAGCTCCGACCTTTTCCGCAACATGCGGCTGAAGGACGTTTCAGACTTCGCCGTCCGGCATTACCGGCCGAATAATACCCTGCTGGTGCTGGCCGGCGACATCAACCTGCGGACGGCAGCCCGCAAGGTCAGTCATTATCTGAATACCTGGCTGCCGCTTCCCCAGGAATCGCCCCCCTCCCAGAGCCCCCGGCCCAACAGCGACCTTCGCCTTTGTTTTGTCGATGTTCCGGGCGCCGCCGAATGCACCCTCTTTCTGGGAAACATCGGGCCGCCCGCTTCCACTCCCGATTTCTTTTCGCTTCTGGTGTTCAATCAATTGCTGGGCGGCACGCCCTACAGCCGCTTTTTTCTGAACCTCCGCGAATCCAAGGCCTATGCTTATTATGCCTTCAGCGAAAGTGTATTCTTGAACACGCACAGCATGTTCCTGGTCCGGGCCCGGGTCAGGCCCGCGGCTGCGGCCGCTGCGGTGGCCGAGATCCTCCGCGAGATCCGCCGGGCCATGACCGAGAGGATCCTGCCGGCAGAAATCGAGCAGGCCAAATCCTATCTTCTTGGAAATTTCCCCCTGACCATCGAACGGCTGGAACGATTTTCCGCCCGAGTGGCCGAGCTTCAGGCCTTCCGCCTGGGGCCGGACCACTGGAATCAATTTATGGAAAACATTATGCTGGTCAGCGGCGAAACGGTTCAAGAGGCAGTCCAAAATCTTCCGCTGCTCTCGCCGGTGGTGGTCATCGCCGGCGACCAGTCAATCCTGGTTGACCCTCTGAGAAGTTTTGAAAAAGTCGAGGTCTATGATAAAAAAGGGGAGTTCCAGTATAGCTTGTCGAAGGAGAAATGAGGATGAAGCTGGTGGAATGCGTCCCCAACTTCAGTGAAGGCCGGGACAAGGCCAAGATCGAAGCCATTACCCGGGAGATCCAGGCCACCTCCGGCGTGAAGCTCCTGGATGTGGACCCCGGCGAGACAACCAACCGCACCGTGGTGACCTTCATCGGGACGCTGGAGGCCGTGGCCGAAGCCGCCTTCCGGGCCATCCGCAAGGCCGCCCAAGTGATCGATATGCGCCAGCATAAGGGGGCTCACAGCCGCATCGGGGCCACCGATGTCTGCCCTTTCGTCCCAGTCTCGGAAGTGACCATGGAGGACTGTGTGAAGAGTGCCCACGGCCTGGGCCGGCGAGTGGCGGACGAGCTGGGCATTCCGGTCTACTTCTATGAAGAAGCGGCCCTCAAGCCGGAGCGGCGGAATCTGGCCGTCATCCGGGCCGGAGAATACGAGGGGCTGCCCGAAAAGCTCAAAGACCCGGAATGGGCTCCCGATTGCGGGCCGGCCGTCTTCAACCCCCAGGCGGGGGCGACCGTTATCGGCGCGCGCGAGTTTCTGATCGCCTACAACATCAACCTGAATACCCGAGACAGGAAGCTGGCCAACGAGATCGCCCTCAGCCTCCGGGAAACCGGACGGGCCAAGAAAGACAGCCAGGGCAACCCGGTCAAGGATGCCCAGGGCAATGCCGTTCGAGAGGCGGGCCTTTTTCCTCAGGTCAAGGCCGTAGGCTGGTACATCGAGGATTACGGCCAGGCCCAGATCTCGATCAATTTCACCAACTACAAAGTCAGCCCGCCCCATCTGGTCTTCGAGGAGGCCTCCCGGCTGGCGGCCAAGCTGGGCCTGCGGGTTACGGGCAGCGAGCTGGTGGGCCTCATCCCCAAGGAGGCGCTGCTCATGGCCGGACGCCACTATGCGGAAAAGCAGGGCAAGAGCCCGGGCTTGCCCGAAGAGGAGCTCATCCGGCTGGCCGTCCTGTCCCTGGGCTTGAACGACGTGGCCCCCTTCGACCCCCAAAAAAAGATCATCGAGAACCAATTCGGCGGCGAAAAGCCGTCTCTGCTGAAGATGGACCTGCGCCGTTTTGCCAATGAGCTGTCCATGGACTCGCCTGCGCCGGGCGGAGGGAGCGCGGCCGCCCTGTGCGGCGCCCTGTCCGCCGCGCTCAGCTCCATGGTCTCCCACCTGACCGTCGGCCGGAAGGGCTATGAAAAAGCGCAGAGGGAGGTCAAACAATTGGCCGTGGAAGCCCAGGCGCTTAAAGACTCTCTCCTGGAGGCCGTGGACCGCGACGCCGAGGCTTTCAACAAGGTCATGGATGCCCTCCGTCTGCCCAAAAAGACCGAAGAGCAGGCCCGGGAGCGCAGCCAGGCCGTGGGCCAGGCCGCCAAGGAAGCCACGCTTGTTCCTCTGGGAGTCCTGGAAAAGAGCATCGACCTGCTGAAGCTGGCCAAGAAAGTTGCCCGTATCGGCAACAAGAACTCGCTGAGCGATGCCGGCGTGGCCGGCCTGACGGCCCAGGCCGCGGCCGAAGGAGCTTATTACAACGTTCGCATCAACCTGCCCTCCCTGCCGGACGAGGAGCTCCGGGCCGAGCTCGGCCGGAAGGCCAAGGCCCTCAAGGTCCACGCGGTGAAGCTGGGAAACGACGTCCGCCGCATCATGGACAGGAATCTGCGGCGGGCCTGATCGAACCGTGACTGAAGTTGAACCGCGGGCCGGCCGGAAGATCCGGCTCATCGAGGGCGACCTGGCCCAGGTCGAGGCTGAGGCTATCGTCAACGCCGCCAATACCTCGCTCGTTCTGGGCGGCGGTGTGGCCGGGGCCATTCGGCGCTTGGGTGGAGAATCCATCCAGGAAGAATGCCTGAAGCTTGCTCCCCTCAAGGTCGGCCAGGCGGTCCTGACCGGCGCCGGCAGGCTCAAGGCCAAGTACGTGATTCATGCCGTCGGCCCGGTGTGGGGCGAAGGGGATGAGGATAACAAGCTCCGCCGGGCTACCGCCAGCAGCCTCCGGCTGGCCGAAGCCCGCCGCCTTCGCTCGATCGCCTTTCCGGCGATCAGCGCCGGCATTTTTGGCTTTCCCCTGGAGCGCTGCAGCAGGATCATGCTGGCCGCCGCCCTGGACTTTTTAAGAAATCACGACTCTCCGCAGGAAATCATTTTCTGCCTGTACGGCCAGGAAGCTTTTAAGGTGTTCGACCTGACTCTCCGCCAGCTGAGTCCGTCTCCGGCGAGCTAGCCCCGCCTGACCCGCTTCAAAACCAGGCTCAGGCCGAACAAGAGAAAAGCCAGCAGGACGATCGTGGCCGAAGCAGGCCAGTCAAACAGGAAAGCAGCCAGGATCCCGGCCACGACCGAGATCAAGGACACCGATACGGAAAGCCACAGCGCCTGCCTGAAGCTTCGAGCCAGTTGAAGACCGGCCGCCGCGGGAATAACCATCAAGGCCGAAACAAGCAGGATGCCGACCACTTTAGTTCCCAGGACAACGGTGACCGCGGCCAGGACGGACAGCAGCAGGTCAAGACGCCTGGTCCTGATGCCCGAGGCGCGGGCTGATTCTGCGTCAAAAGTCATGTACATCAAGCTCCGGTATCTGACTAGGACGGTCATACCGACCAGCCCAGCCAGGCCGGCCGCCAGCCAGACCTCCAAGGGTTCGATGGCCAGGATCTCTCCGAACAAGTAATGGAGCAGAGAAACATTGAATTTGTTTGAAAGAGTGGCCAGGAAAACGCCCAGAGCCAGGCCGGCGCTGCTGAAAATGCCGATGGCCGTATCGCCATACAGCCCCGCCCGATCCTTGAGCCAAGACAATCCAATAGCCGCCGCCCCAGCCACCAGCAGGGCCATCGGCAGGGGCAAGACGTTCAGGGCTAAGGCCAGGGCCACCGCGGCGAAGGTGATGTGGGCCAGCCCGTGGCCCATCATGGCGTCCTTTTTGAGGACCAGGAAGACGCCCAGCAGAGCGCAGGCCGCGCCGATGAACAAGCCGGCCACCAAAGCCCGCTGGAGGAATCCATAGCTCCATAGAGCGGTCATGTTGCCCTGCCCGGGTTCATCTCTTAATGACGGTGGGCCACCAAATGACGGCCTCCGGCGATCATCTCCCGGAAGGCTCCCGACCGGCAGAACTCCCGGTGAGACCCGTGATAGGTCAAGTTCTGGTTGAGGCAGGCCACTCGGGTCACATGATTGTCCACCACGCCGATGTCGTGGGTCACCAGGACAATGGTGATCCCTTCCTCTTTGTTGAACCGGCCCAGCATGTCGTAGAAATGCTCCTGGGTCTCGGCATCGACGCCGGTCGTCGGTTCGTCCAGGAGGAGCAGATAGGGCCGGTTGACCAAGGCCCGGGCGATAAAGACCCTCTGCTGCTGTCCGCCGGACAGACGGCCGATGAGCCGGTCCTGGAAATCCTCCATTCCCACCAGGCGGAGCGCCCGGCTGACTTCCTGGCGCCCGGGAAGTTTTTGCCCGGAGCCGCGGCCGGCCCGTGGAGATAAAGCCATAGATACCGCCTCAGCCACTGAAGCGGGAAAATAGGGGTCCACGTGGGTGGCTTTTTGGGGAATGTAGCCGATCCGCCCCCAATCCTCGAACTCCTCGACAAATTGGCCCCGGATCAGCACCCGTCCCTGCTGCGGCTTCAACAGGTTGAGAATGATCTTGAGCAGGGTTGTCTTGCCCGAACCGTTGGGACCCAGAACGGCCAGAAAATCTCTAGAGGCGATATCGAAGGAAATGGATTCCAGAACAGGACGGTCGCCGAATGCAAAAGACACCCCCTGCAGGGAGACCAAAGCCGGAAGTTTATTTTTTATCACAGCCGACTCCCTGGCTGAGGCTTTCCAGGTTTTTTCTCATGATATCCAAAAAAGATAAGCCGGATCCAAGCTGATTGGGGGCGAGGTTGTGCGCCGCGTTGAGGGGGAGCAGCCGCGCTTTGGTTTCCCGGGCCAGTATCTCCGACATCTTCCGGCTCTGGTTCTCTTCGTAGAATACGGTGGACAGTCCTTCCTTTTTCATCAGTTCGACGATTTGAACGACCTGGCGGGGGGCCGGCTCTGCATCCGGGCTGAGGCCGTAAAGGGAAACCTGCCGTAATCCATACCTGGAGGCCAGATAGCCGAAGGCGGCATGACCGCCCAGGACGAACGTCCGTCCTCGGCATCCCGAAAGTGTCCGCCGGAACTCACCGTCCAGCGCTCTCAGCTTTTCGATGTAGGAATCGGCCCGGCGGCCGTAGATGTCCTTCCCTTGAGGGTCGAGGGCCGACAATCGCTCGGCAATTCGGCGAACGATGATCTCGTCCAGGCCGAGGTCCAGCCAAACATGAGGGTCGGCCGCCCCATGAGCCCGGCCCGCCTCTTGGCCAGGGTCTTCTTTCCGTGAAGCCAGGCCGGCCCCGGCCTCCAATACCTTGACTCCGGAATTCCCCAGGTTCTTGATTAAATCTTGGGCCCAGGGCTCGAGGTTCGCCCCGCAGATGATAAAGAGGTCGGTCCGGGAAAGGACGAGCATATCCCCCGGCCTCGGCTGCCAGGTATGAACATCCGCTCCGGGCGGGAGAAGAAGACTGACCTGAGCCCTGTCCCCCGCCACCTGGCGGGCGAAATCCATCAGGGGGAAGATGCTCGTCACGACCTTCAACGAGCGCTGGCCCGCCCCCAGGGAGTTCAGGACGGCGACAAAAAGAGCGAGCGTGATGAACTTTCTACAGACACTCATAGTCAGCCAATACCCTGCCTCATCCTATTTCATATCATGGAAATAGGGATGCTGACAATGACGGCTGCGGCATCTTGAATCCCCTGTTCTTTTATGTCATATTGAGCTCGTTCACCAAGTTCGTCTCATTGAGGAGGTTTGCATGTCCGGAGTATTAAGCGGTTTGAAGCCTGAAAACTTATGGAAACACTTCGATCAGATCTTAAGGATTCCTCATTGTTCCGGGCATGAGAAAGCCCTGGGCGATTATATCATCGGCGAAGCCAAACGCCTCGGACTGAGCTGGAAACGGGATGATACGGGCAACGTGGCGGTGTCCAAGCGGGCCTCGGCCGGCCAGGAAGGTTCCGCCCCGCTTGTCTTGCAGGGACACCTGGACATGGTCTGCGAGAAGAACTCGGATATCAGCCATGATTTCGGCCGGGACCCCATCACCCCCGAAATAAAAAACGGCTGGGTCCAGGCCAAGGGCACGACCCTAGGCTCGGACAACGGCATCGGCGTGTCGGCGGCCTTGGCCCTCATGGAGGACAACACCCTCGTCCATGGCCCTCTCGAATTCCTTTTCACCACGGACGAGGAAACGGGGCTGACCGGCGCCCGGAAGATCCAGCCGGGTTTTCTCCAGGGGAAGCGCCTGATGAACCTGGACAGCGAGGAGCTGGGCACTTTCACCATCGGCTGCGCCGGAGGCGCCGATACGGAAATTCTGCTGCCCCTGGGCCGGAAGCCGGTCCGCGGCCTGGACCGCTATTTGATCAAAGTTTTCGGCTATCGAGGAGGGCACTCGGGCATTGACATCCATCTCGGACGCGGCAACGCCATCAAGCTCCTGGCCCGCTTGCTGAGTCAGCTTCAGGAAAAATATTCCTTCCGCCTAGCGACTTTCGAAGGCGGCAACAAACACAATGCCATCCCCCGAGAGGCTTGGGCTGAAGTGCTGCTGCCGGGGGCCTCGGCCGATGCGGTTGGCTCGTTCCTGCGGGCCGGCTTCGACGAGATCAAGGCGGAATATCAGGCCGTGGAGAAAGATGCCGGCTTTTCCTTTGAAAAGGCCAAGGCCAAAGGTAAGGACCCGCTGACCGCGGCCGGCCAGAACACCCTGCTCCGTCTCCTGTTGGCCCTGCCCCACGGAGTTCTATCCATGCATCCCGAGATCGCCGGGCTGGTTGAAACCTCGACCAACCTGGCCATCGTCCGCCTGAAACCCTCCCAGGCCCAAATCTGGTGCAGCAGCCGGAGCTCCATCGCCTCGGCCTTGCAGGCCGTCCGCCTGGCTGTCAAGGCCACCGCCGAGATGGCCGGGGCCAGGGCCAAACAGCCGGAAGGCTATCCGGGCTGGAAGCCCAACCTGAAGTCCCCTCTGCTGAAGACCCTCAAAGACGTCCACCTGCGGGTCTTAGGCAAGGAGCCCATCGTGGGCGCCATTCATGCCGGCCTGGAATGCGGCCTGATCGGCGAGAAATTTCCGGACATGGACATGATCTCGCTCGGCCCGACCATCCAGCATCCTCATTCTCCGGAGGAAAGGGTCGAGATCAAATCGGTCGAAGAGTTTTGGAAGCTGCTCAGTGAATCATTGCGAGTCTTGAGCTGAGCCGGCCGAACTCATTAGCGAAAGGAGAAGATCCATGATGCGTTCTTTCCCTCGGTTTTTTCTGCTTCTAGCCCTGGCCCTGGCCCTCATCGGCCTGACCATGAGCTGCGAAAAAGGCCAACAGGACGGCCGCTCGCTGGCCGCCTCAGTCAAAAACGCGGGCGAGCTCCATGTGACGCACGCCAGCCCCAAAGAAGCGACCGCGGCGCCGCACGAAGCGGAGACCGTCGTGGTCATCTTTGACCAGCCCATGGCCCCCCTGGAGGCCGCGCCCGAGGGTAAAGGCGCAGCCCTTCTGAAATTTGAGCCTTCCTATTCAGGAAAGTTCCGTTGGAAGGGCACCCGGACCCTGACCTTCGCTCCCGACCGCCGCTTTCCCTACGGCACCGAGATCAAGGTGACCGTGCCGGCCGGAACGGTTTCCCTCAATGGATACTCCTTGAAGGATGATTATGTCTGGACCTTCCAGACCCTGCGGCCGGAACTGCAAAAGTATTATCCGGCCGAGGGGCAGGGATCCATTCGCCTCGAGGAAAAGATACTGCTCATCTTTAATCAGGCCGTCGATAAAGACCGCCTGGCTGACTTTATCTCCCTGACCGAGGTCACCCCGGAAGAAGAGCGCAACTCCCGGAATTTTTCCGTGGAACGGCCGGAGGCCAAAACCCTGGAAGAGGAAGGGCTGAAAAACGAGCCGGAACGGGCCCTCCTTCTTAAGCCCGAGGGGAAACTCAAGCCCGATCATTCCTATGTGGTCGAAGTCAAGGCCGGGCTCACCGGAGAAGAGGGCCCTCTGGGCAAAGCGGAGACAACGACTTTCAGTTTCCAGACGTTCAAAAAGTTCAAGTTTATCGAAATCCCGGTCAAAAAGAACCTGGACCCCCATGAATCTTTTCAAATCACTTTCAGCAATGAGGTCAACTACAAGGAGTTCGCCGAAAAGGCCCGGTTCGAGCCGGAACTGGCCATCCCCGAATACTACAAAGAATGGGACTATGGTTCGGATGTCCTGTGGCTCAGCCTGCCTTTCAAGCCCGAGACGGAATACACCCTGCGCCTGCCGGCCGACTTGCAGGATGTATTCGGCAACACCCTGGGCCAAGAGGTCAAGGTTTCCTTGGCCACGGGTTCTTATGCGCCCGCCGTGTCCATGACCACGGGCCACGGGCTGGTGGAAGCCTACGGCAACAAGCTGTACTCTTTCCGGGCGGTCAACTGCGACCAGGTCTATCTGCAAGCCGCCCGCCTCAGCCGCTCTGGAATCATCCCCCTGCTGACCCAGGAAAAAGCCTTCTGGGCCAGCGAAAAATTCCAGCCGCGGCCGGGCTTCTACCAAGTCGAACGGCCCCTGAATTTTAAAATTCCACGCAATGTGCGCCAGGCCGTGCCCATCGACCTCAAAGAGATTCTGGCCGGCGGCCATGGGCTGGTCTTCCTCCAGCTCGACACACTGAGTCAAGAAAAATGGAACCGCTATCCCAAGGCCTGTCTCCAGGTCACCGAGCTGGGGCTGACCGGCAAGTTTTCGGCCGAAAACAACCTCGTCTGGGTGACCGAACTGCGGACGGGGCTGCCGGTCCAAGGCGCCGAGGTCGAGCTCCGCGACGACTCAAATAAAGTCCTGTGGACGGGCCAGACCGACGCCGAGGGCCAGGCCAAGACGCCCGGCTGGAAAGCTCTCGGCCTCCGGCCCAAGAATGCCTACGAGAAGCCGCCCCAGTGGGTTTTCGCTGGGCGTGGGGACGACTTGGCCGTGCTGTCCTCGGAATGGGGCAGCGGGCTCGACCCCTACGAATTCAATATCGCCTATGAATACGAGGCCGAACCTCAAAGTTTCCAGGGCGCCATATTCACCGAGAGGGGGATTTATCGGGCCGGAGAAAACATCCATATCAAAGGCATCCTCCGCCAGAATATCAAGGGCCAATGGAAACTGCCCTCCTTAAAGTCTGTAGCCTGTCAGGTCCAGGACTCCCTGCAGGAGAATGTCTTCAGCCAAGCCCTGGCCGTTGACGCTTTCGGTTCGTTTGCCTTTGATTTTGAGACGAAGCCTACGGCTGCCCTGGGCACTTACCAGGTCACAGCCCTCATTCCGGCCGAGCGCAAAGGCGCCGAGCCTTTCCGTATCAATGAGACCTTCCGCGTGGAAGCTTTCCGCCCGGCGGAGTTTGAGGTCCACCTCCGTGCGGACAAGCCCAGCTTTGTCTTCGGCGAGGACTACAGCGCTGATATATGGGCCTCCTATTTGTTCGGCGGGGCCATGGCCGGCCAGAAGGTCAACTGGTCCCTGCGCCTCAACCCGGCCCATTTCTCTCCCCCCGGCTACCAGGGCTATATCTTCGGCAATCAGCTCGACTGGTGGGCGGAGGGCGGACAGTTCGAGGAAACATCGACCAGCCGGCTCATCGGCTCCGCCGAGACCATGCTCAACGCCCAAGGGAAGCTCAAGGTGAAGTCGCCCCTGGTGGCCGATAAGGAGAAAGACTCGGTGATGGCCACCCTGGAGGCATCCGTTCAAAGCCCCAGCCGGAGGTCGGTCTCTAACCGCATCCAGTCTTTTGTCCACCGCGGCGAATTCTATATAGGCCTCAAGCCCAGCACCGCTTTCCTCAAGCGCGGGGATGCCTTCCAGGTGGCCGTGGTGGCCGCCCAACCCGACGGCAAGCGAACCAGCCAAAATATCACCCTTAAGCTTATCAAACGGGAATGGAATTCAGTCCGCAAGGCCGGGGTGGGCGGGCGGTTCGAATGGGTCGCCGAAAAAGTGGATACCGAAACCGCCCGGCAGACGGTGCGGACCAAGGGCGAGCCGGTGGAGGCGGCCTTCTCTCCCGATAAAGCCGGCTTCTACATCCTGGCCGCCGAAGCCGAAGACGGACGGCGGAACCCCATCTCCACGTCGACCTATGTCTATGTCACCGGCCCGGACTATGTGCCCTGGGAGCGGGACAATCGGGATATCGTCGAATTGGTGGCCGACAGCGAAGAATATACACCCGGCCAGACAGCCAAGATCCTGGTCAAATCCCCCTACGAACAGGCCAAAGCCCTGGTAACCGTAGAGAGGGAATTGATCCTGGACCATCAGATTCTTGACCTCAAGGGCAGCGCCAGCCAGATCTCCATCCCCATCAAACCGGACTACCTGCCCAATGTTTTTGTCTCAGTGCTGCTGGTCCAGGGGAGAAGGCAGGCAGCCCGGGCGGATTCCAACGAAGACATCGGTAAACCTTCCTTTAAGCTGGGCTATGTCAAACTGGCCGTCAGCCCCACGGAAAAGCGTCTGCTCGTTGATTTGGCCACAGATAAAGATGGCTATAAGCCCCGGGACCAGGTCACCGTCAAATTCAAGGTCCGCGACGCTAAGAAAAACGGGGTCAAGGCCAGCTTGGCCGTAGCCGTCGTGGATGTGGGTGTTCTCAACCTCATCGGCTATCAAACGCCCGATCCTTTCTCCCGGTTCTACGGGCAGAGGCCTCTTTCAGTCCAGACCGCGGAAACGCGTCAGTATATCGTCGGGCAGCGGGAGTTCGGCGAGAAGGGCGAGGACGCCGGCGGCGGCGGGGCCGAGGGCGGGCTGGCCGGCGGGGTGGAGCTGGCCGAAGTTGAGTTGCGGGGTGATTTCCGCACCACCGCCTATTGGAATCCCTCCCTGGTCACGGACGAGAAGGGCGAAGCGACGGTCCGCTTCGCTCTGCCAGACAACCTGACCACTTTCCGGGTCATGGCCGTAGCCCAAACCCAGGAATCTCTATTCGGCAACGGTGAGAAGACATTCCGTGTGTCCAAGCCGCTGCAGCTTTTAGCCGCCCTGCCCCGCTTTGCCCGGGTGGGCGATAAATTCCAGGCCGGGGTCGTGGTTTTCAATTTTTCGGATAAGCGCGGCGAAGTGACCCTCGGCCTCGAGTCCAAGGGCATCCTCCTGCGCGACAAGAGCCAAGCGCGGACAATCCCCCTCCAGGCCGGGGAGAGCAAGGAAGTCCTATACAACTTCGAAGCGGACAAGCCTGGCCGGGCTACCTTGGCCTTCCGGGCTAAAATGGGAGAGGAGAGCGACGGGCTGGAGCTCGGCTTTCCGGTCATCCTGCCTCGGCCCAAGGAAACCGTAGCCCTTTTCAGTCAGACCGAGAAGTCGGCCGAGGAGCAGGTGGTCATTCCCGAAGGAGCCCTGCTCGAAGAAAGCGACATCGAAGTCCAGGCCTCATCCTCAGCCCTGTCCGGCCTCAAGGCCAGTATCGATTATTTGACCGACTATCCCTATCTCTGCCTGGAACAGAGATTATCCTCCATCCTTCCCTATCTCGTTGCGTCCAAAGTCATCCAGGAATTCGAGCTGACCAGCCTCAAGCCCGAGCAGATGAAGAAGCACGTCCAGGACAACCTGGACAAAATGGCTGACTACCAGGCCGACAGCGGCGGTTTCAAGGTGTGGCCCGACTCGCGCTATGATTCGCCCTTTCTGACCGGCTATGCCGTGTTCGCCCTGATCAAGGCCGGTCAAGCCGGCTATACAATTAACCAGGGCAGCCTGGACCGGGCGGCCGAATTCCTGAGAGGCCTGCTCCGAGACAAGAACGCTTCGAAACGCTATCCCTACGGCTACAGCCCCCAGGCCTGGAAGACAGCCATGGCCTTCGCCCTTTATGATCTGGCCCTGCTCAAGAAGCCCGAATCAGGCTATGTCGAAAAGCTCTTCACCGAGCGGGAGTCGTTGCCCTTGTTCGGGCGGACGCTGCTCCTCAAGGCGCTCTATAACGGGGGCGGCACCCTGGAGGCCCAAACCAAGCTCCTCCAGGAGCTGCTGAACAAGATCAAGGTCACTCCTTCCCAGGCCCACTTCGAGGATGAGGCCGACCGGTCCGACCCGACGCTGGCCCTCATCTACAATTCGAACCTGCGGACCACCGCCTTCATCCTGCAGACCCTGTTGGAGATCAAGTCCAAACACCAGCTGCTCCCCGATATCGCCCGCTGGATCGTGGAAAAACGCAAAGCCGGCCACTGGCACTCTACTCAGGAGAACTTTTTCGTCTTCTATGCCCTGAACGACTTCTTCCGCACCCAGGAGGCGGTCAAGCCCGACTTCAAAGTGAAAATCGCCCTGGCCAATAAAATTTTACTCCAGGAGAACTTCCGCGGCTGGCGGGCTCAGCCGGCCAAAGCCAAAGCGCCGCTCATCGGATTCAGGCCCGGCAAAAACCTGAAGCTGGAGATCGCCAAGGACGGCCCGGGCCTGGTGTACTACGGAGCCCGGATGACCACCGCCCCGCTCCGGCCGGTTGCCGCCCGCGACGAAGGCCTGGCCGTCTATAAAACCGTTCAGACCCTGGGCGGCCAGCCGCTGGATTCGGTCAAGGCCGGAACAGTGGTGGTGGTCAACCTGGAAGTGGTGGTCACCCAGGAGAGCCCCTTTGTGGTGGTCGAAGATCCTCTGCCGGCCGGGTTTGAAGCAGTCAATGTTTCCCTCCAGACCGAAAGCCAGGAGCAGCAGCGCCAGATGGAAGAACAAGAGACCGCGGCGAAAGAGAGACCCTGGTGGCTTGAGGAGTTCAACCACGTTGAGATGCATGATGACCGGGTCCTGGTCTTCGCCGACTCTCTGGCCCCCGGCATCCATACCTTCCGCTACATGGCCCGGGCCCTGAATTTCGGCGAGTATGTCTGCCCCGGGACCAAGGTCGAACAGATGTATGCTCCGGAGATATACGGCCGGAGCGTGGAGCGCCAGCTCAGGATCATCAAGTGAGGGCCGCCCATCTCTGAATGAGAATAAGGACCAAGAGGCTCCTGGCCGGAATCCCGCTGGCCCTGATCCTGGCGGCCTGGGGGTCGCTTTATATTCCCTTTCCCCGCAGCCGGCTTGACCCGACCCCCGTGCTCTCCCTGCGCCTGACGGACCGCCGCGGGGTGCTTCTCCGGGAAGTCCTGTCCGACGAGGGAGGCCGCTGCCGGTGGATCACTATGGCAGAGGTCTCACCCCTTCTCCTCAAAGCCACCATTGCTTCTGAAGACCGCGCCTTCTTCAGCCATTCGGGGATCGACCCTCTGGCCATTCTGCGGGCCATCTTCCAGAACCTCCGCTCCCGGCATACGGTCTCCGGCGCCTCAACCATCACCCAGCAGCTTGTCCGGAACATCTACGGCGGGCGGCGGACATTGGGGCGCAAGCTCGTGGAGGCTTGGCTGGCCGTAAGGCTGGAGCACACTCTGTCCAAAGAAGAGATTCTCATCCAGTACCTCAACCGTATCCCCTACGGTCACCAGACTTTCGGCATCGAAGCCGCCTCGCGGCTCTATTTCGACAAGCCGGCCGAGCATCTCAGCCTGGCCGAATCCGCGTTTCTGGCCGGCCTCCCTCGCTCGCCGGCCATGTTCACGCCCTATCGGAAGCTTCGGCAGGCCCTAAAGCGGCAGGGGGATATCCTGGGGGCCATGCGCAGGCTTAAATTTATCAGCCAGCCGGAGTTGGAGCGGGCCCTGGCGGAAAAACTGGTCATTGTGCCGGAAAAGGAGAAGTTCAAAGCTCCCCATTTCTGCGACCTGGTCTTGTCGCGCATTCCAGCCGGTGCGCGCCTTAAATTGAAAGAGATGCGGACAACCCTGGATGCCACCCTTCAGGCCAAGGTGGAGAAACTGGTCGATAATCACCTGAAGCAGTTGGCCAAGAGAGGCCTGACCAATGCCGCCGCGGTGGTCCTGGACAACGACACGGGGGAAGTGCTGTGCCTGGTTGGGTCCAGGGATTTTTTTGACGCCGATCATCAGGGCCAGGTCAACGGCGCCTTGGCCCTTCGCCAGCCGGGCTCGGCCCTCAAGCCTTTCACCTACGCCCTGGCCTTGGAAAGGGGTTTTTCGGCCTCCAGCCTGATCGAGGACAGCCCCTATGGTTTTGCCACGCCCGACGGCGCTTATCGGCCGCGGAACTACGACAACTCCTATCACGGCCCGGTTCGAATGCGAGTCGCCCTGGCCTGCTCCTACAACGTTCCGGCCGTTTCGGTCCTATCCAGCTTAGGCGCCGATATGCTCTTCCGCCGGCTCAAGGATATGGGCTTCGACAGCCTGCGGAAAGAGGCCGGCTACTATGGCCTGGGCCTTACCTTGGGAAATGGAGAGGTGACCCTCCTGGAGCTCACCCGGGCCTACGCCGCCTTGGCCCGCGGCGGCTTGTTCCGCCGGGAAAGAGTCCTTCTCGGAGAGGGGGGCGACCCTCGTATTGAAGCCAGGGTCTTTTCCCCCCAGGTGGCCTTCCTTATAACCGATATTCTATCCGACAGGGACGCCCGCATCCCTTCCTTCGGCTATCTCTCGCCCCTCAACCTTCCTTTCCCCACGGCGGTTAAGACCGGAACCTCAAAAGACTACCGAGACAACTGGACGGTCGGCTATACGCCGCGCCATACGGTCGGTGTCTGGGTGGGGAATTTCGATGGCCGGCCGATGAACGGTGTCTCCGGGGTCACCGGCTGCGGGCCTCTGTTTCACGACATCATGCTTGTGCTTGAGGGTCAAGGTCCGTCCGGGGAGTTCGCTGAGCCGCCGGGGCTTGTCCGCAAAGAGATCTGTCCTCTTTCCGGAATGATTCCCACTGACCGCTGTCCGGGCCGGATGGAAGAGGTGTATATCAGCGGCAGCGAGCCGAAACAGTATTGTCCGCTGAATCATGACCGCCGGGTCGTTCCGTCCCCGGCCAAGGAAAGGGGCCGACCGTCACAGTCCCCGACTCCCTCTCTGAGGGTCCTTTTTCCCCAGGAGGGCGATATCTTCAAGCTCGATCCCGTCCTGCGCCGGGACTATCAATCCATCCGGCTCAGGGCCCGGGTGCCTGAAAATTTAGGAATCGCTGCCGTGGAGTGGTGGATCAACGGCCGGAAGGTCGGTTCAAGCGGTTTTCCCTATACCTTTTCCTGGAGCCTGAGGCCAGGTCCCTATACCATCAAAATCACGGCCCGGGCCGAGGATAGAGAATTGGAAAGCCCCGCCGTCAAGATCCTGGTGCTTTCTTGAGGCGCGAATATCTGACCCTCCCTTGAGGGGAAAGCAAGCCGGCGGCTGAAGTCCAACCGCCCCTTGGAGAGGAGAAACAAGCATGGAACGCAGAAAAGCCCTGGCCGCCCTGGGAGGTCTGGCCATCTTCTCGCCTTTCTTGTTCGCCCATAATAAAAGGAGTGAAAACATGAAAAAAGAAGTTAAAACCGACAAAGCCCCCAAGGCCATCGGGCCCTATTCCCAGGCCATCGTGGCCAACGGATTTGTCTTCGCTTCGGGCCAGATCCCTATCATCCCCGCCACCGGCGATCTCAGCAGGGGGACTATCGAAGAGCAGACAAAGCAGGTCCTGTTGAACCTGGGCGCCGTGCTGGAAGCGGCCGGAAGCTCCCTGAATGATGTGGTCAAGGCCACCGTCTTCCTCCAGGACATGAGCGACTTCGGCAAGATGAACGCCGTCTATCAAGAATTCTTCCAAGCCCCCTTTCCGGCCCGGGCCGCCGTCCAAGTCGCCCGTCTGCCCAGGGACGTCCGGGTCGAGATCGAAGCCATCGCCCTTAAAAAAGGGTGAATTGGGAAACAATTCTTTTCCCGGTGCCAGGTCAGTTCAATGTGGGGTCCTGTCGCGGCCGACCTTTCCGGAGACACCAACCTTTGCCCCTCTTGTTTCACCAAGGGGGGCTAGAGGGGAATAAATAGGATAATTAGAATTCATAGGTGTCTCCGGCTATTCCCAGGCTGCGCGCAGGCGATATTGCCGGCCCTTCCGCCGCGCCAC
>JBAVVA010000198.1:0-2205 GCA_049697055.1 Candidatus Aminicenantales bacterium | reverse complement strand
GGGCAAGGAGTAAAATGGGGCCTCAAGACGGCAAGCCCGAAGGCTTCCGTAAGTTTGGTTTCTCGGGAGGCCCCGTATGAACTATACCAAAATCGCTTCGAAATTACGAGAGCAGATCTTCGGATTTTCGGGGGAACTTTCTCGGGGTTTTCCCAAGGTGGTGCGACGCTTTGTGGCGGAGATAGTCTTCGGCATCCAAGCCCGCGGGTCGGTCAGACTGACCGAGGTAGGCCGGGCGCTGGGGGAAGAGATCGCTCTCAAGAAGACCGAAGAGCGGCTCTGCCGGCAGTTGGGACGGCCGTGGTTGGAGGAAGCGATCAGCCGGAGGATAATCCGCCTGGCGGCTCCCCGGATTCATGAGGATACGCTGCTGATGCTGGATATATCGGATGTGAGCAAGAAGTACGCGCAGAAGATGGAGTATCTGGCGCGGGTGCGGGACGGCAGTGAAAAGGAACTGGCCAATGGCTATTGGACTTTGAACGTTATCGGCACGGACAGCCAGGGAGCCAACGTTATTCCTCTCTATGGGCGGTTGTTCTCGCACACGGCCCCCGATCATAAGAGCGAGAATGAAGAGATCAGAGAGGCCATAAGAAAGATTGCGGAGGTGACCAAAGGGCAGGGGACTTGGATAATGGACCGGGGCGGGGACAGGGATCAACTCTTTGATTATCTGTTAGATAGGAGATTACACTTTCTGGTTCGCTTGAGGGCGGACCGGGGGTTGGAGGCAAACGGCCAGGTGCGTGCGGCACTGGCTTTGGCCCAGACCTGCCCCACGCTCTTCTATGAGACGATGACCAAGATCGAAGATGGCCAGAAGCGCGTCTTGAGGTTGGAGTGTGGGCTGCGGCGCGTGGGTCTTCCCGGCCGCGCCGAGGTGTTGACCTTGGTGGTGGTCAAAGGGTTCGGAGATGAGCCGCTGATGATGCTGACCGACCTTCCGCTCCGCCGCTCGCGCAAGTCGCTGTGGCAGGTGATCTCTTACTATCTCCTGCGGTGGCGGATCGAGGAGTCGATCCGCTTCCATAAGCAAAGCTATGACTTGGAGGACATCCGGCTGCTGACCTATACCCGGCTCCAGAACATGATGGCCCTGGTGACGGCGGCGGCCTTTTGTGCGGCGGTGTATCTGGGCCTGAGGCTGAGGCTAAGGGTTCTGGCCCGGCATCTGCTCCGGGCTTCCAAGCGGTTGTTCGGCATCCCGGATTTTCGTCTCTATGCCCTGGCCGATGGAATCCGCAACCTCCTCTATAGTCAAACCAAAGGGCTTAAAACGCTCCTGGAAAAACAGCCCCCCGCTCCCCTTCAGCTGCTCCTCTTTGTTACCTGATTATGAACCAAATAAATTTTTGGGGAAACTCCTGGAATTGACGAATTGACGAATCAAGGGGTTATCGATTATAATAGCTTCTCATGGATTCGCTCAAGGTTGGCGATAAGGTCATTTATCCCAATCAAGGTCTGGGGATAGTCGAGGCCATCCAGCACCAGGCTGTCGACGGTCATCAGTTCAAAATCTACCATCTCCGGCTCTTGTCCAACAATACCCTGGTGATGATTCCCTCCGCCGGCGCCACCGAGCTGGGCATCCGCCGGCCGGTGTCCGTAGATAGCATCGAGAGCATCTTCAGCCTCATGCGCAAGGGCGGCGTCGAGATCACCAAGAACTGGAAGGGCCGCTACAAGGAACACGTCAACCTGATGAAATCCGGGTCGCTCTGCGATATGATCTCCGTCCTTAAAGGCCTTTATTATCTCAGCCTGACCAAGCCCCTCTCTTTTCGCGAGAAGAAGATGATGGAAAAAGCCCGCGACCTGATTATCTCCGAGCTTTCCCAGGCCTGCTCCCTTTCGACGGAAGAGGTCGAAAAAAGGATCCAGAAATCCCTGGCCTTCTGCTTTAAGGGAGTCAAGGCGGAACTGGGATACTGACCCTATCACGGATGCTCCTCGGCAGCCTGCTGCTTTATGCCCTCTTTCTGATCTTGAGCGCCCTATTCTCTGCCTCGGAGACGGCCTTCCTCGCTTCGAACGTTTACACCCTGACCCATCTGGAGAAAGAAGGCTCGAAACGCGCCCGTTCCATCCTGGCTCTCTTGGACCGCATCGAGTCGCTCCTGGCCACCATCCTTATCGGCAACACTTTGGTCAACGTGGCGGCTGCTTCGCTGGCCACCTCCATCTTCGTCTCCTTCATCC
>JBAVVA010000197.1:0-9928 GCA_049697055.1 Candidatus Aminicenantales bacterium | reverse complement strand
GTCTTGGAGGTTCCCTGAATGAGGATCAAGGTTGACGGCGCCAAATGCAGCGGATGCCGTCTCTGTCTTCAAATCTGCGCGATTGAAAACTACCAGGACATCAACCCCAAAAAGGCGGCCTTGCGCATCGAGGCCAAATTCCCCGACCCCGGCCGTTTCCAGCCCTATGTCTGCACCCAGTGCGGCAAGTGCGCCGAGGTTTGTCCCGAGGAGGCCATTCACCGCAGCGACATTGGCGCCTACCTGGTGGACCCGGCCCGCTGCAACAACTGCGGCGTTTGCGTCGAGGCCTGCCCGGTCCGCGTCATCTTTCAGCATCCTGACCTGGGCCATGTCGTCATCTGCACTTTCTGCATGAAATGCACCGAGTTGTGCAACACGGGTGCCATCGTCAAGTGGGAGAGGCCGGCCAAACCGGCCAAAGCGGCCGCCGGCCGCGAAGCGGGAGCCTGACATGGCCAACGGGCTTGCGGGGACGACCCTGCGCATCAACCTCAAGACAGGTGTCATCCGCCGTCTGCCCACCGACGAGTCTCTCTTCCGGCGCTGGCACGGGGGCCGGGGCGTGGTGGCCAAGCTGATCTACGACGAAGTCCCCCGCGACGCTGACCCGCTCGGCCCGAAGAACATCTTCATCATCTGCGCCGGCGTCATGAGCGGCGCCTTCATTCCCGCAGGCTCCAAGGTCGGGTTCGGCTCGGTCTCGCCCCTGACCAACGGCCACGGCGACTCGAACATGGGCGGCCATTTTGGCCCGGCCCTCAAGTTCGCCGGCTACGACCTGGTCGTTTTCGAAGACATCTCGCCACGTCCGGTCTATCTTTATATCGACGACGATAAGGTCGAGCTGCGCGATGCCTCCCAATACTGGGGGATGAGATCGCTGGCCTGCGAAAAGGCGCTGAAGGAAGACTTGGGCCAGGACTTCGAGGTGGCCACCATCGGCCCGGCCGGAGAGAACGGCATTCTCTTCTCCTGCATCACCCATGACTTCGGCCGGCAGGCGGGCCGCACCGGCCAGGGCGCGGTCATGGGCTCGAAAAAGCTGAAGGCCGTCTGCGTCCGCGGCTCCAAGTCGCTGCGGGTGCACGACCTGGAAGCGCTCCAGAAACAAGTTACCGGCATCATGCTGCGCACCCAGAAGCACCCCAACATGGAGCCCTGGCAGAAGTACGGCACCGCTTTCTTCATCCAGTGGTCGAACCAGAACGGCGTTATCCCGGCCTATAATTTTCAGACCACTTTCTACGAAGACACGGCTAAGATCGACGGCGACCAGTTGGTGGAGAAGTGCCTCATTACGCATAAGGCCTGCTTCGGCTGCTGGATGAACTGCGGCAAATACACCCGGGCCGTCATTCCCGGCAAGCCCGAAGTCCACCTGGAGGGTCCGGAGTACGAGACGGGCGCCCTGTGCGGTTCCAACCTGGGCATGAAGGATATCAACCACGTGGCCTACCTCAACTGGCTGCTGGACGACCTGGGCATGGACTCCATGTCGGGCGGGGGAGTCATCGCCTTCGCCATGGAGTGCTTCGAACGCGGCCTGATCACCGAGGCCGACCTGGAGGGCCATGCCCTGCGCTGGGGCTCGGTGGACGACGTTGAGCATTTCCTGGAGATGGTCGCCTCGCGGCGCGGCATGGGCGACTGGTTCGCCCAGGGCTCGAAGCGGGCCGCCCGGAAGATCGGCCGGGGCAGCGAGAAGTTCGCCATGCAGGTCAAGGGCCAGGAGATGTCCGGCTACGACGGCCGCTGGGCGCCGGGCATGCTCTTGTCCTACATGACCGCCGACATCGGCGCCCACCATAATCGCTCCTGGACGATCACCGTGGATATGGCCGAAGGCCGGGAGTCGGTGGAGGGCCGGGCCAAGATTGTGGTCTATCTGCAACACATCCGGCCCCTGTTTGACACCTGGTGCATCTGCCGGCTGTTCTGGGGAGAGCTGGACGTCACGCCCGAGGAGATCGTCGAATCGCTCAACCACATCACCGGCTGGGGGGTGGGCGTGGAGGAGGTCCTGCGAACCTCGGAGATGATCTGGAACCTGAACCGCTGTCACTACCTGGAGCGGAACCTGGCCGATGGCCGGACCTTCGACTATCCGCCGGCGCGCTCCTGGGAGGATAAGATCCCCTCGGGCCCGGGCAAGGGCAAGGGGCTGAGCCGGGAACAGCTGGAGCAGATGCTGGACGAGTACTATGCGGCCCGGGGCTGGGACAGCCGGGGCAACCCTACGCGGGCGGTGTTGGAAGATCTAGGCTTGGCCGATGCCGCGGACAACTTGGAAAAGATCGGACGGCTGGGCGAGCCTATCCCCGGAGGCATCCCCAAGGTGCGCGGCGAGAAGTACAAACCCAAGGCCTTCTAATTCCCTGAAATGAAATGATGACCATATTTCTAAAAGCGGGCAGCGAGCTGCGCCTCAAGCTCAAGCCGGACGTTGATTATTACACGCGGCGCGTTGAGACCGAAGGGGGAAAAACTCTGCGGGAGATCCTGCGCCAGATCGGCCTGGACCCCGCCTTCGTGGCTTTCGCCTACTCGGAAGGGAAGCTGCGCAACCTCGATTATATTCCTCAGGACGGACAGAGCATCACCCTGCAGCCGCCTGTTTCGGGCGGATAGGGAATCCAGAGCTGATTTCGGCGACGGAATGAGCTGTTGGGCCTGAGGGGAAGAGCATATGTCGAAAAGAGAAGGAGAAAGATACCTCCGGCAGCTCGGCCTGGAGGAATGGAACCAGGATAAGCTCAAGTCGGCCAGGGTCTTTGTTGCGGGCCTGGGCGGACTGGGCAGCGCCTCCTCCCTCTATTTGGCTGCCGCGGGCGTGGGCCTTCTCCGGCTATGCGACCCTGACCGAGTGGAACTCTCCGACCTGAACCGCCAGGTCCTCTATTCTGAAAGATCTTTGGGCAAGCCCAAGGTCGATGAGGCCCGGAACGTACTGGCCGCTCTCAACCCTGAGATCAAGATCGAGGCGCTCTCCGAAAAGATCAGCGAGCGAAATATCGAACAACTGGCTGCCGGTTGCGGCCTCATCGTGGATGGCCTGGACAACATGGAAACGCGCCTTGTCCTGAACAGTTATTCCGTCCGGAAAAGAATTCCCTATGTCTATGGCGCCATCCACGGCTGGCTGGGCCTGGCCACCCTTATCCTCCCCCCCAAAACCGGCTGCCTGGCCTGCCTGATGCCATCCCTTCCGCCCGCAGCCGGCCCGATCCCGGTAGCGGGCTTTATTCCCGGGGCTATCGGTCTTATCCAGGCCGCCGAGGCCTGCAAGCACTTGATGGGCGTCAAGGGCACCCTGGCCGGCCGCCTTCTCGTTTACGACAGCCGAGCTCTTAACTTTGACCTGGTCGATTGGGAGAAAAATCCCGCCTGTCCCGTTTGCTCCGATATCGAATAACAAACTCTCGACAGATATCTTGTCTGCATCACAGCGCCCGGAAGTTGGGCTATTTCGTTTTTTTGATTTTATTTTGATAATTGGGCGCGGAGGGGGCTATAGCCCCTCCGCACCAGGTTGAGAAGATAGAGTCATAGAATTGTGGTCTCTTAGACTAAGCCTTGCTCCATCATGGCCCGGGCGACTTTAAGGAAGCCGCCGATATTGGCGCCGTTGACATAATTGCCCGGGGTTCCGTAGGCTTGGGCAGCCTCGACACAGGTCTTGTGGATGCTCTTCATGATCTGATGGAGCCGATTATCCACCTCGTCCCTGCTCCAGTTCAGCCGCGCGCTGTTCTGGCACATCTCCAGGCCGGAAGTGGCCACGCCGCCCGCATTCGCCGCTTTGCCGGGGGCAAAGAGGATTTTGGCCTCCACAAAGACGTCAACCCCCTCGGCCGTCGTCGGCATATTGGCTCCCTCGGCGACCACGTATACGCCGTTCTTGACCAGGTTTTTGGCGTCCTTCCCGTTGATTTCATTCTGAGTGGCGCTCGGAAAGGCGCAATCGGCTTTGATATTCCAGAGCGGGTTGTGGTCCAACCCCGAGGTCAAGGGCATGTAGGTCACTCCCTTATACTTGTCGGCGTAATCTTTGATCCGGCCCCGCCGTACGTTCTTCAGGTCAATGATAAAGGCAAGTTTCTCGGCATTGATCCCGGCGGGGTCATGGATGAAGCCGTTTGAATCGGACAGGGTGACGACTTTGCCGCCGAGCTGGTTGATTTTCTCGACGGTGTACTGGGCCACGTTGCCGCTTCCGGAGACAAGGCAGATTTTATTTTCCAAGGTCTGTTTTCTGGTGGTCAACATCTCCGCGGCAAAATAGACGGCCCCGTAGCCGGTGGCCTCGGTGCGGATGAGCGATCCCCCCCAGTCGAGGCCCTTCCCGGTCAGGACTCCGGTCACTTCGTTCTTCAGTTTTCGATATTGGCCGTACATAAAGCCGATCTCACGTCCGCCCACGCCGATGTCTCCGGCGGGAACATCAGTATCGGGGCCGATGTGCCGGTAGAGTTCGTTCATGAAACTCTGGCAGAGGCGCATGACCTCGTTGTCGCTCTTGCCCTTGGGTTCGAAATCGCAGCCGCCCTTCCCTCCGCCCATGGGCAGGGTCGTCAGAGAATTCTTGAACACCTGCTCGAAGGCCAAAAACTTCAGAATACCGAGGTTGACCGTAGGATGAAAGCGCAGGCCGCCTTTGTAGGGGCCGATGGCGCTGTTCATCTGAATCCTGTAGCCGCGGTTGACCTGAACCTGGCCGGCATCGTCCATCCAAGTTACCCGGAACATGATGACCCTCTCCGGCTCGGCGATGCGTTCCAAGATCTTGGCCTGGCGATACTCGGGATGGCGATCCAGGACGACGGCCAGCGAGTTCACCACTTCATAAACAGCCTGATGGAACTCGGGTTGAGCAGGATTCTTGGCTTTAATTTCATCCATGAAATCCTTAACATAATTGCTCATGAAAACTCCTTTGTGATGAAATCATAGGAGACGATGAATCTATATATCTCCGTCACCTTTCTATCTTACAATTGTTATGGAATTATTTGGGTTCAGTTTGGATTTTAATAAAAATAAATTTCTGGTTTTATAGGATTCCCCTGGAAGTGGAGGGCTTCCTTGACTTTGAAGGAAGCATGGCTTATTTTGAGAAGGAAGCGACGGAGGGTGGATTTTATGGACAAAGCTTCTTACAATTCATTTGCCATAGCTCAATTCCAGTTTGACCGGACGGCGGATTGGCTCAACTTGGACCTGCCCACCCGCGAGCTGTTGCGCGTTCCACTCAAAGAACATCAATTTCTCATCCCCCTCCGCCTGGATGACGGGAAGGTCAAGATTTTCCGCGGCTTCCGGGTCGTCCATAACGATGCCCGGGGGCCGGCCAAGGGGGGAGTTCGTTTCCACCCTCAGGAGACCATCGACACCATCCGGGCTTTGGCCATGTGGATGACCTGGAAGTGTGCCCTCATGGACATCCCCCTGGGCGGCAGCAGCGGAGGCATAGCCTGTGACCCTCATGATCTGAGCCTGCGGGAACAGGAACAGCTCTGCCGGGGTTGGGTCAGGCAGCTTGGCGGCGGGCTTGGTCCCCGGGTCGATGTCCCGGCTCCGGATATCATGACCAGCGCTCAGCATATGCTCTGGATGCTGGATGAATATGAAACCATGCGCGGGGAAAAATCCCCGGGGTTCATCACCGGGAAACCTGTGGGCTTGGGGGGATCCTTGGGCAGGATGGAAGCCACCGGCTACGGCCTTATTTTTGCCTTGCGGGAGGCTCTTAAGGAGCTGGGCATTCAGCCCGGCGGCACCACCGCCAGCGTTCAAGGATTCGGAAACGTGGGACAGCATGCCGTCCGGCTCTTTCAACAAATCGGCGGAAAGGTGACTTGCGTATCGTGCTGGGATCAGAAGGAGGCGACCTCCTATGCTTACCAAAAGGACTCCGGCATCGACACCCAGGCCCTGGCCGGGATCACCGACCGTTTTGGCGGGATCGATAAAGAGAAGGCTCTGAAAATGGGATATGAAGTTTTGCCTGGGGAGGCTTGGCTGGCCCAGGATGTGGACATTCTGATCCCGGCGGCAGTCGAAAATCAGATCACGGATGAAAACGTAAAAACGATTCGTCCCCGGGTCAAGATCATCGCCGAGGGCGCCAACGGCCCGACCACCCTCGAAGCGGACCGGACCATCGCCCAGCGGGGCATTCTCGTCATTCCCGATATTTTGGCCAACGGCGGGGGAGTGACTTGCAGCTACTTCGAGCAGGTTCAAAGCAACATGAACTATTATTGGGAGAAAGACGAAGTCCTGGGCAAGCTGGACCTCAAAATGACCTCCGCCTTCAACGCCGTGCTTGAATTTGCGAAAAAAAAGAAGCTCTCTCTGAGAGACGCGGCATTTTCTATCGCTGTGGCCCGGGTGGTTCAAGCCTGTCGGGACAGGGGCTGGGTTTAGTTTTGCCGGATAGACAATCCCTGGCCCAGTTCGACCGCCATTTCTTAACCGCTAAAGACAAGCTCACGGCCATCGGCCGGGGTTCGCTGGGGGGGAAGGCCCATGGACTGGCTTTGATGAGGGACGCCCTGGAGAGAAAACTGGCTCCCTCATTTCGTCCCGCCGTCAATATCACCATACCGACCCTGACCGTCATTACCACGGAGTTTTTTGATCTCTTCATGAAACAGAATGATCTCTATGGGCTGGCTCTCTCCGGCCTCCGCGATGACCTTATCGCCGGCGCTTTCCAGAAGGCTGAGCTTCCCGCCCAGCTCCTGGGAGACCTCCGGGCTCTTGTCCTCCAGGTCCACTCGCCCTTGGCCGTTCGATCCTCCAGCCTGCTCGAAGATGCCATGTTCGAGCCCTTCGCCAGTGTCTATGCCACAAAGATGATACCCAATAACCAGGCGGACGCCGACATCCGCTTTCGAAAGTTGATGGAGGCCATCAAGTTTGTCTACGCCTCGACGTTCTTCAAAGAAGCCAAGAACTATATCCTGGCCACCAAGAATAAAACAGCCGATGAAAAAATGGCAGTCATTATCCAAGAAGTCGTCGGCCTCCGGCATGGCCAGCGCTTTTATCCTCATCTGTCGGGGGTGGCCCGCTCCTTCAATTTTTATCCGCTCGGACATGCCAAGCCCGTCGACGGAGTCATCGACCTGGCCCTCGGCCTGGGCAAGACGATCGTCGATGACGGCATTGCCTGGTCCTATTCGCCGGCTTATCCCCAGGCCAACCCGCCCTACAACACGCTGGAAGACCTGCTGGACCAGACCCAGAACGAATTTTGGGCTATCCATATGGGTTCGCCTCCTGAGTTCGACCCCATTAAGGAAACTGAGTATATGGCCAAATTCAGACTGGCGGAGGCCGAAGAAGATGGCGTCCTCCGCTTTATGGCCTCCACTTACAGGTCGCAGGATGATAAAATCGTATACGGGATTTCGGAAAAGGGGCCGCGAGTCGTCGATTTCGCGCCCATCCTGAAATTCGACCTCATTCCGTTCAACAAGCTGCTCAAAGAGCTGTTGAAGCTCTGTCAGGACATGCTGGAGAAAATGGTCGAAGTTGAATTCGCCGTGACTCTTGATGGCGACAAGGGGATTCCCGCTCGTTTTGGCTTCCTGCAGGTCAGGCCCATGGTCGTCTCGGAGGAAAAGGTCGATCTTTCACTGGCCGAGCTGGCCGGAGAGAACGTGCTCCTGGGTTCCGAATCGGCGCTGGGAAATGGAATCCTGCATTCCATCCAGGATATCGTTTTTGTCAAGCCGGATCGATTCAATGTCCATCACTCCGAGGAGATTGCCTCCCAGCTGGAGCGGGTGAACCATCGGCTGGTAACGGCGGGCCGTGCTTATCTCTTGATCGGATTCGGCCGATGGGGGACGTCCGACCCGCAGGCCGGCATTCCCGTCAATTTCGGCCAGATCAGCGGGGCCAAGGTCATCGTGGAGTCCGCGCTTCCCGAAACGAGCTCGATGCTCAGCCAGGGGTCTCACTTCTTCCACAATATCACCAGTTTTAGGGTCTTCTATTTCTCGGTAGGCCAGGGGGACAAGTACAAGATCGATTGGGATTGGCTGCATCGGCAGGACGTCGTCCAGGAGACGGAATTTATCAGGGAGGCCAGGCTGCGATCCCCCCTGAATATCAAAGTCGACGGAAGGACCAGCCGGGGAGTCATTATCCATGACTGAACAGCCCAAGAACATTGACAACCTGATCTGGTTTCTATCCGAACGGGCCAAAGAACTGAACTGCCTGTATAAAATCGAAGAACTTCTGAATAAGCCCGACGCGAATCTGGCTGATATCTGCCAAGGAGTCATTGAGGCTGTTCCGCCGGGATGGCAATATCCTGACATATGCGTGGCCCGGATTTCCTTGGAGGGGCACACCTGTCAATCTCCAAATTTCGCCGAGACGCCCTGGGTCCAATTTGATGATATTGAAGTCCAGGATAAGAAAGTCGGGAGGTTGAGCGTTTATTATACCGCCGAGATGCCCCATGCCGATGACGGCCCTTTCTTGAAGGAAGAAACGAAGCTCTTGGGAACGATCGTCGACCGGCTGGGACATTACATCCTGTACACCCGGACGAAACAGGCTTACCAAGAATACCAGACCGGCCGGCAGGACCTCACGGCCCACCGGACGGAAGAGTGGCGGGTGGCTTTAAATTTCCTGCGACAGACCAACAAGAACCTCTTTGTGAATATTTCCCGCCGCATGCTCAATTTCCTTAGCTGGAGCGGCATCCCAGAAGCGGAAACGATTCTCCAAAAATCATTGGCCGGAGAGGCAAGCCTTGCGCCCAACTACCCCGAAGATGACAATCGTCCCTATCAGACGAGTCTGCCGGCCTTTAGCGACAGGCTCAGCGATGAAACATTCGGGCTGGCCGCCAAGCATCTGACCAACGAGCAAATCCTCTTTAACATCAGGAAGTGGATCCAGGAGGACCGCTTGGGCTTTCTGGTCCAGGTGACCAACAGGAGCCTCTCCCTGGCCCAGGTTGTCGACGCCGTTCGTCGCTATCATCACATCGCCGCGGAAGGCATTGAGCTCCCGCCGGCCAGCAAACGCGGCGTCCTCGTCTCCCTGATCCGTCGTTTTCTCTCCGCCCAGCCGGATTTTATCAACACGGCCGTCCGGCACCTGGAGGTCGATGATTTCTATGAAATCCTGGACCACATCGTCTTTTCACCGGAAAGCCAGGGAAGGCTGGGTGGGAAAAGCGCGGGGCTCTTCCTGGCTCAGCATATTCTCCAGAAGTCCGGTGATTTATTGAGTCATTACAGTGACATCAAGATACCCAAAACATGGTACATCACTTCGGACGGGCTGCTGAGCTTTCTCTCCACCAATAACCTCAACGAGGTCGTCGAGCAAAAATATAAGGACATCAACCAGGTCCGGCTGGAATACCCCCATATCCTGCAGACGTTTAAGAACTCCCGTTTTCCCACGGACATCATCCAGGGGCTGTCCATGGTTCTGGACGACTTCAAGGACAAGCCGATCATCGTCCGCAGCTCGAGCCTTCTCGAAGACCGAGTGGGGTCCTCGTTTTCCGGGAAATACAAGAGCCTGTTCTTGGCCAACCAGGGCAGTAAACAGCAGCGACTGGAAGCCCTCCAAAATGCCATCGCCGAGGTCTATGCTTCGACTTATGGACCTGACCCGATCGGCTACCGCTCGGAGCGCGGTTTGCTCGATTTTGCCGAGGAAATGGGCATCATGATCCAAGAAGTGGTGGGCACCCGGATCGGGGATTACTATTTTCCTTCCTTCGCCGGCGTTGCTTTCAGCCTTAACGAGTTTCGTTGGTCGCCCCGGATCAGACGCGAAGATGGCCTGGTGCGAATGGTCCCCGGCCTGGGAACGCGGGCCGTCGACAGGATGAGCGACGACCACCCCGTTCTGATCGCTCCCGGGCAAGTCGGCCTGCGGG
>JBAVVA010000196.1:0-13609 GCA_049697055.1 Candidatus Aminicenantales bacterium | reverse complement strand
GGCCTGGGGGATGTCGTCCAGGTGTGCAGCCCGTCCTACACCCTCCTCAACATCTATCAGGCGAAGGTCCTCCTTTTTCACTTCGACCTCTACCGCCTGGACAAGCCGGCCGACATCGAGGACCTCGGCCTGGAGGATTATCTTGACCGCGGGGTGGTGATTGTCGAATGGGCGGAGAAGCTCCGCTTTTCCCTGAAAGCCATCCGGGTCGAAATCTCCGTCGGGCCGGGGAGCGAGCGGACCATCAGAATCACCCAGTCATGATGGTTCATCCCTCGCGCCGGCCCGTCGAGGCCAACGGCCAATTAACATAAATTGAAAAAAACAGGAGGTTGGAGATGAGTGTTCCGCTGGCCGAGCGGCTTTTTCATCTTCGCGCCAAGGAGACGAACATCCGGACGGAGATCCTGGGCGGGGCCACGACCTTCATCACCATGGCCTACATCATCGTCATCAACCCGGCCATCCTGAGCTTCGCCGGTATCCCCCCCGGCCCGAGCACGGTGGCCACCATCCTGGCCGCCACGTTCGGCTCCCTGCTGATGGGGCTGTATGCCAACCGCCCTATCGCTGTGGCGCCCTACATGGGAGAAAACGCCTTCATTGCCTTCGGCCTGGCGGCCATGGGCATCGGCTGGCAGCTGCGGCTAGGAGCCGTGTTTATCAGCGGGCTAGTCTTTGCTCTCATCACCCTCTTGCGGGTTCGATCCTGGCTGGCCAATTCCATTTCTTCAAGCCTCAAGCACAGCTTTGCCGTCGGCATCGGCCTGTTCCTGGCCTTCATCGGCCTGTACGAAACCGGGATCGTCACCAGCTCGGTCACCGGCCAGAATCCTCAAGCCCTCCTTCGCCCCGGCGCCTCGGTGCTCGCAGCTCCCGACGTGCCGGTGAAGCTCGGCAATTTGCGCAGCCCGCAGGTCCTTCTGGCGGTCTTCGGGTTTGTCCTTATTTGCGTCCTGTTGTATCTCAGAGTCCGGGGCGGCATCCTGCTGGGAATCGCGCTGACGGCTGTGCTGGGGTATGTTCTGAAATTGGGAGAGGCCCCTCGGGCCGTGGCGGCCCTGCCCTTCCGCGGCGAATTCAGCCTGGCGCCCATCGCCCTCAAACTTGACATCGCCGGCGTGCTCCGCCTGAGCTTCCTGCCGATTCTGCTGACGCTTTTTTTAATGGGGTTTCTCGACACTCTGGGCACTCTGGTCGGTGTGGGTGCCGCCGGCCAGATGCTGGATGAAAAGGGCAATTTCCCTGATATCGAGCGCCCCATGATGGTGGATGCCGCAACCTGTGTCTTCAGCGCCCTGGTCGGCACTTCGACGAGCGGAGCCTACATCGAATCGGCCACCGGCATCCGGGAAGGAGCGCGGACCGGCCTGGCCGCCGTCACCACGGCCGGGCTTTTCGCCGTCTCCTTGTTTTTCATCCCCCTGGTCGCGCCCCTGCAGCATCTGCGCTATGCCTACGGCCCGGCCCTCATCGCCGTCGGCGTGTTGATGCTGGGGTCCATAAAAAACATCAATTTCCAAGACCTGACGGAATTGATCCCGGCCTTCGTCACCATTACCGTCATGATTTTCACCTACAACATCGCCAACGGGTTGACGGCCGGGCTTATCCTGTGGCCCCTCTTCAAACTCGTTACAGGGCGGGTCAAGGAGTTGCGGGCCGGCTCGATCGTCCTGGCCCTTCTCTGCCTGGTCTATTTTGTCTTCGGGCTGCCGCACTGATTGAAACCGCTGACTTAAGTTCCCGGGTTGCTTTGAAGATATTTTTGGCGCCCAGGATGGCCGAGACGACTGCGATGCCGTCCGCGCCGGCCCCGATGACCTGCGGGGCATTGTCCCGAGTGATGCCGCCGATGGCCAGAACCGGGATCGAGAGGCGGGAGCAGATGTCCCCGACGCCCCGCAAGCCCAACGGGGTGAGGGGAGTGTCTTTAGTCGGAGTGGGGAAAACAGGCCCCAGGCCGACATAATCCGCGCCACCTTTTTCAGCTTTTCGGGCTTCCTTGAGGCTGGACACGCTGAGCCCGATGAGCCTATCTTTTCCCAATATTCGGCGGGCGGCGGCCAGGGGTAGGTCCTCCTGGCCCAGGTGGACCCCGGCCGCGCCGCAAGCCAAGGCGATATCGGGACGGTCGTTAATGATCAGCGGAATCTTTTTCCTACGGAGGAGCGAAGCCGCTTCCAGGCCGAGATCCAGGAAAGCCGAAGCCGAGAGCTTTTTGGCCCGGAGTTGGACCAGTGTCACGCCCCCGGCTGCTGCCTCGCGGATAATCTGAATGAGGTCCCGCCCCCCGGCGCTCTCCGCGTCCGCCACCAGACAAAGGGTCCAGGAGATTTTTTCCCGCATTTTAATTGAGTCTGCTTTTCAGGTAGAGATAGAGCAGATATCCGGAGCCCAGGCAAACCATAAGAGAGACCGACGTGCCCAGGGCCAGCCCCCAGGCTTTAAACAGAAACCTGGCCAATACGGCATAGAGGACGATATTGACCTCGCCGCTGATCATCAAGGATTTGGCCACGGCCCGCGAGAAATCGGCTCCGCCGTCATGGTAGGTGATGATGAGCGTGGAGAGAAACATGGCCGGGAAGGTCGAAAAGACCCCGCCGAAGGAAGGTCCTCCCACCTTGGCCATAAGCACGGCGAAAGCAATGACCGTTCCTCCGAACAGGGCGCGGAGGATGATCTGAGAGCTCGTATGCCGGATCTTGATCCCTTTCCGGGAAGGGATGTTCATGGCTTTTTCAACAACCAAGATACAGCCGGCCGCCAGCACCAGCCAGCCGGCCAGGGAGATCATAAAAGATTTCAGGCCTATGACCAAGAGCAGGGAGGCTTGAACAGCCCAGACGGCCAGGGCCCCCAGCAGGCCGGCCGTCAGGCCCTTTCTGACCCAGATAAGGTAAGCGACCAGGAAAATACCGTTTATGCCCTGAGTCAGGGGGATGACCGTGGTGGCCGCCGATGCGGCCAGGGGAGACTGGCTGAGCCCGATGAAAAGCAGCGCCACCACGACCGTGGAGGGCAGGCCGGCGATGAGGCCCCCGAGGATGCTTCCATATTTTTCTGCGGCCAGAGTGCTCAGAGTAACCCAGGCGCTGCCGATCAGGAAGCTCAGGGCAAGCTTCAGGAAAAAGGCTGAATCCATGTTTACTGGAATATCTTTTTCAGCATGAAGAAGTCAAGCACTTTAGCATGAAGAATCTCTTTTATCATTGACAACCCGGCCGCAGATCGATTTAATGTGGACATGAAAGATATCAAGGACAAGATCTGTGAAGTCAAGGATTTCCCCAAGCCGGGCATCGGGTTCAAGGACATCACTCCGGTCGTCCTGGACGGCGCCAGTTTCAAAAAAGTCATCAATAAGCTGGCCGCCTGGGCCAAGGAAAGGCGGCCCCAGCTCATCGTCGGCATCGAGTCTCGCGGGTTCCTGTTCGCCGCACCCGTGGCCCATAAGCTGGGCCTGGGCATGGCTGTCATCCGGAAAAAAGGCAAGCTCCCGCGCCGGACGGTCTTCGTTCAGGCCCCCAACGAATACGCCGTGGAATTCTTTGAGATGCATGCCGATGCGGTCAAGCCCGGCCAGCGCGTTGTGATCATCGACGACCTGATCGCCACCGGCTCGTCCTCCATCAGCGCCATCAACCTGGTCCAGAAGCTCAAGGGCCGGGTGGTGGGCTTCGGGGTCTTGGTCGAGCTCGGCTTTCTTAAAGGCGTGGAGGCCATCCGCAAAGCCCATCCCCAGGTGGATGTCTTCAGCCTGGTCCGGATGGACTCCTAATCCTCATGCCCGGACTGAAGCCGAGGGCCGTTTCCGCCACGGCCCTGGCCCTGGCTATAGTCCTGGCCGCGGGATGCGCACCGGAAATGGTCAAGATGAATCTTAGCCCTACGCCCTCCGACCTTCGCTGGGCGGCCCAGACCCTGTGGCGCCTGACCCTGGAGGAAAAAGTCGGGCAGATGCTCGTCGTGCGCGCTCCGGGGAGCTTCCTCAACACGGAGAGCGAGTCTCTCCAGAACCTCGATTCCCTGGTGACCCGCATGAAGGTCGGCGGCCTGACCGTTTTCGCCGGACAGGCCCTGGAGACGGCCTGGCTGGTCAACCATCTCCAAAAACTGGCCACGGTGCCGCTCCTGGTCTCTTCGGATTTTGAAAGAGGGGCGGCCAACCGGGTGGAGGGGGCCACCCTCTTTCCGCCGCTCATGGCCATCGGCGCCGCAGACTCCGAAGAGCTGGCCTTCCAGATGGGCCGGATCACGGCCGTCGAGGGCCGGGCCATGGGCATCCATCAGGCCCTGGCCCCCGTGGCCGACGTCAATATCAACCCCCAAAATCCCATCATCAACACCCGGTCCGTCGGCGAGGATCCCGAGCAGGTGGCCCGGCTGACCCGGGCTTTTCTGCTGGGCTGCCAGCAGAACGGCATGCTGGCCACGGCCAAGCACTATCCGGGTCACGGCGACACCGACATTGATACTCATCTCAACCTGGCCGTCATCCAGGGAGACCGGGAGCGTCTGGAAAAGGTCGAGCTCTATCCTTTCCGACGCTTGGTGGAAGCCGGCGTGTTGTCCATTATGACCGGGCATCTGGCTGTTCCGGCCCTCGACCCGACGGCCGGACAGCCGGCCACCCTTTCCCCGGTCATCCTGATTGAAATTCTAAGGAAGCAGCTGGGTTTCCAAGGGCTGATTATCTCAGACGCCATGGACATGGGCGGGATCACCACGCTCCTGCCGGCCGGGGAGGCGGCGGTCAGGGCGGTGGAGGCCGGTGTGGACATGGTTCTTCTATCTCCCCAGCCGCAGGAGGCGGGCCGGGCCCTGGTGGAAGCCGTCCGCTCCGGACGAATTTCCGAGAAGCGGATCAACGCCTCCGTCCGGCGGATACTCGACATCAAAGCCCGCCTGGGCCTTTCCCGGCAGAAGCTGGTGGTCCTGGAGCGCCTTCCCGAGATCATCGGCTCCCCGGACAATCGCCGCTGGGCGGCCCGGGCTTTTCAAGATTCCTTGACCCTGGTCAAGAACGAAGGGGCGGTCCTGCCCCTGGCCGAGGACCTCCGAAAAATTGCCGTCCTCAGCTTGAGCAGCGATGAGGACGATTACTTCGCCGGCCGGATGTTTGTCCAGGAAATCAGGAAGCGCCGGCCGGAGGCGGCCTCTTTTTATGCCGATGCCCACACCGGCTCCAGCGAAATCGAGGCCGGCCTGGAGAAGGCCAAGCAGGCTGGAGCGGCCCTGGTGGCGCTCTTTTCCAACCTGCGCGACCGGAAAGGCACGGTGGGCCTCAACCCGGCTCATGTCCAAGCGGTCAAGGACCTGGCCGCCGTCCAAAAAAATCTGGTGGTGGTGTCCTTCGGCAGCCCCTATTTCCTCCAGGAATTTCCGGAGGTTCCCTGCTATCTGTGCGCTTATAAGGATTCCGATGAATCTCAGCAGGCGGCGGCCGGAGCGCTGTTCGGTGAGTTTGACGTCAAGGGCAGGCTTCCTGTTTCTCTGCCGGGGCTTTATGAGCGGGGGCACGGCCTGCCGCTGGCCGCCAGGCCCCGATAGGCGGGGCTGGGGGAGGAGGAGCTTTTTTGAAGAAAGGTCATTTGTCGGCATCAGCTGTCCGCCGATTGAAAAAAAAGATTTCCCGTTTCCCCCGTCAGCCTTTGATTCAGGGGCCGACTCCTGTGCAGAAAATGAACAAGCTGACCGCTTTATGGGGCGGGCCGGAAATCTGGATGAAGAGGGAAGACCTGACCGGCCTCGCTTTCGGCGGGAACAAGTCGCGCAAGATGGAGTACATCCTGGCGGACATCCTCGGCCAGAAGGCCGACACCGTTATCACCTGGGCCAGCCTTCAATCCAACTGGTGCCTGCAGATGTCTGCGGCCGCCCGCATGTTCGGGGTTGAACCGATCCTTGTCCTGTTCAAGACCTACGACCTGCCCGAGGAATCGGACGGGAACCTCCTCCTCGACCGTCTGCTGGCCGCGGAGGTGCGCATTCATGAAGCGGCCCGGGGGAAATCGGTCAGTATGGAAACAGGGCTGAGCCATCTTGAAGCGGTGGCCGAAGAGGTACGGGGCAAAGGGAGGAAACCCTATCTTGTGCCCGTGGGCGGCTCGATGCCGGCCGGCTCGATGAGCCTCCCCCTGGGCGCCCTGTCATACGTGCGGGCCCTGGTGGAACTGGTGGAGCAGGCGGAGGCCCTGGGTCTCCAGGTCGGCGCCGTGGTCCACGCCACCGGCTCGGGCGGCACTCAGGCCGGGCTCGTGGTGGGGGCCAAGGCCTTGGGGCTCGAGACCCGGGTCATCGGCATCAGCGTCTCCGAGGAAAAGACCTCCTTCGGCCGTCTGGTGCTCGACATCTGTCGGCGGACCGAAGAAGCCCTGGGCTTGGGGCAGGTGGTGAGCCCGGAAGACGTCATAGTCCTGGATGATTACCTGGGCGAGGGCTACGGGATCGTGGACCGGGCGGTGGCCCGCACTCTGTCCGAGGTTTTCAAGGCCGAGGGAATCGTTCTCGATCCGGTCTATACGGCCAAGGCCATGGTCGGGCTGCAGGACCTGGCCCGGAAGGGTTTCTTTCGGCCGGATAAAGCGGTCGTTTTTTTCCACACCGGCGGCACGCCGGCCCTCTTCCCCAACCGGCGCCGACTGCTCGAGCTGCTGTGAAGGGCGGCCGTCCTAGCGGGGGTTGATGCTTTTCAGGTATTTCAGGAATTCGCTGTCCGTGGACAGGATGAGCCAGGTGTTGGCGTCCAGGGTGGCCCGGTAGGTGTCCAGGGTCTTCCAAAACTGGTAGAATTCCGGGTCAGGGCTGTAGGCCTGGGCGTAGATGCGCGTGGCTTCGGCGTCGGCCTTGCCCTTGATCTCCTGGGCCGTTTTATAGGCCCCTGACTGGATCCGTTTCAGCTCCTTCTCTTTCTGGCCTCTGATCTCGGCGCTTTTTCCATCGCCCTCGCTGCGGTACTTGGAGGCGATGCGCTGCCGCTCGGCGATCATCCGGTCGAAAACCTTCTGCTGGACCTCCTCGACGTAGCTAACCCGCTTGATCTGGACGTCGCGCAGCTCGATGCCAAACTCGGGCATGATGGTCTGCGACTCCTGGAGGATGAGGCGGGCCATCTTTTGCCGGCCCGAAGTCACCAGGCCGAGCTCTCCCACTCTTTCCAGGATGGCCGACTCCTCGGTCTGCTCGAAGGGCCGGTTCGAGGACCGGACGATCTCGATCAAATCAAAGTCGGCCACGACATTCCGCGTCTCGCCGTCGATGATGTCGTCCAGCCGGGAATGGGCGCCCCGTTCGTCCCTGACCCGCTGGAAGAAAACCAGCGGGTTGCTGATCCGCCAGCGGGCGTAAGTGTCCACCCAGATGTATTTCTTGTCCTTGGTCGGGATTTGGTTGGCATCGCCGTCCCACTCCAGCCAGCGTTTCTCGAAATAGTTGGCCTTTTGGATGAGGGGGACCTTGAGGTGGATGCCGGGCTTGGTCACGGCCCCGCCCATCGGCTTGCCGAACTGGGTGATGATGACCTGGTTGGTCTCGGTGACGATGTAGAAGAGTCCGGATACGGCCAAAAGGACAATCACGATCAGAACGATGAAAAGTATGGTCTTGAGCCGGGGGATCATTTCTTCACCTCTTCGCCCAGGTTCAGCAAGGGCATCATGTTCTTCTGTATCTCGTCAAAGATGACCTTCTTGGTCAGACGGGGCAGGATTTCGCTGATCGCCTCCAGGTAGAGGCGCCGGCGAGTGACCTGGGGAGCTTTGACATACTCCCGGTACACGGCGCTGAAACGGCTGGCATCGCCCTGGGCATTGTTGACCCGCTCCATGGCGTAGCCCTCGGCCCCCCGGATGGTCTGCTCCGCCTCGCCCGTGGCCTTGGGTATCTCCTGATTGTACTCCGACCAGGCTTCGTTGATCTTCCGCTCCTTCTCCTGGAGAGACTGGTTGACTTCGTTGAAGGAGGGCTTGACCAGGTCGGGCGGGTTGATGTCCTGGAAAAGGAGCTGGCTGACCTCGATGCCGATTTCGTAGGCGTTGCACATCTGCTGCAGCCGCTCCTTGGCCTCATTGGCAATCCGGGACCGGCCGGTGGTCAGCACTTCGTCCACCGAGTTGTCTCCTACAACTTTGCGCACCACCGCCTCGTTCATGTCGCGGAATGTCTCTTGAGCGTTCCTCATTTTGAACAGGTACTTGTAGGGGTCCTTGATCTTGTACTGGACGATCCATTCCACGACCAGGACATTGAGGTCGCCGGTGAGCATGACGGCTTCCTCCAGCGACTCGGGCGTGACCCGGTATTCGGTGTTAACGCCGGGCTTGACCGTTCGAAAGCCGAACTCCTCCTTGAGCTGGCGCTGGACGGGAACTTTGGTCAGCGCCTCCATGCCCAGGGGCAGCTTGAAATGAAGTCCGGGCTCGGTCGTCCGGACATACTTCCCGAAGCGGAGGATAACGCCCACCTCCTCGGGGCTGATGGTATAAACCGAGCCCACCATGAGGATAAGCAGGACGACCGCCGCCACCAGCAGCTTGACGACGGAGGCGCTCACTTTGGGAAGGAAGACCGGTCTAGGGGGAAGATTTTGAGGCATACAGATCTCCTTGCTTCAAAAAAAAGTCAATTCATCATAGCACAGATGACAGGACCTAATCCAACTTTATGGCTCTTCCAGGAAGGCGGCCAGGGTGTCGCCCAGCTCGTCCAGCCCGATACGGGTCACGGCCGGCGGGGCGGAGTCGAAGACGTGGAGGTTCTTCAACCCCGAGCCGGTGATCACCAGGACGGCGTTGTCCACAGCCCGGAAGGGGGTCATCTCCTGGAGCTTGAGGAGGCCGGCCAAAACCACGGCCGAATCGGGCAGGCAGAAAAGGCCTTCTTTCTCGGCCAAAATCCGCTGCGCCTCAAGCATCTCCTCATCGGATACGGCCAGGATTGTTCCCCCCAATTCCCGGACCAGCTTAAGGACGATGTTCCCGCCGGGAGGGTTGGCGTTGGAGATGGATTGGGCCAGGGTGGTGGGGTGGGGGAACCGTTCAAAGGTATTTTTTTCTTCGGCAAAGGCCTTGGCCAGCGGCGCACAGCCTGCGGCCTGGACGCCGACCAGAAGAGGCAAATGGCTGAACAGCCCTTCCTCCTGGAGATCCACAAAGGCCCGGGCCAGGCCGATGAAATGACCGCCCGAGCTCACCGGGACGAGCAGCACATCCGGCGGCCGACTGCCCAATTGGTTGAAAATCTCGAACCCGGTGATTTTGTATCCCTCGATGCGCAAAGGGTCCACCGAGTTCATGAAAGAGATGCCGTGTTTCCGGCCCAGCTCGTAGCTGCGCCGGAACAGCTCGCCGTAGTCGCCCTGGACGGCCACTAGAACTGGATGATGAACGGCCGCGGAGAGGATCTTCTCCGGACCCGTATCCTCCTTGATCAGAACAAAAGTTTTGAGCCCGGCCCGCGCGCCATAGGCGGCCGTGGAGGCGGCCATGTTGCCCGTGGAGACGGTGCCGATCCTCCGGAGGCCCACGGCCACAGCCTTTTGAACGGCCACCGCCGTGCCGCGGTCCTTAAAACTCCAAGTGGGGTTGACGCTTTCATTTTTAGCCCAAACCGTGACCCCCAAATCCCGGCTCAAACGGGTGAGCCGGAGCAGAGGAGTGTCTCCCTCGGCCAGGCTGAGGGCCGGGTCCACTCCAGACAAGGGCAGGAAATCGGCATAGCTGGCCAGGGCCAAAGGCTGGGATAGGTGAAAATGCCGCTTTTGGTCAGGCTTCTTGAACAGAGCCGGTTCATGGCAGGCCGGGCAGAAAGGATCGAAGGCATCCCATTCTTTCTCCCGGCCGCAGCCCGGGCATTGGACAATGTCCATGGTTTTTACCTATATCAGAGAAGACGGGGTCGCGTCTACACTTTTGACTTCTAGGATATGCATCTCCGTTTATGTGATTTCCTATCGGCGCCGGGATCGCCCCCGACCCCCTGGGGAACCAGTCCCCTTGGAGGGGGAACCCGCTTCGCGTTTCCCCCTTCCAACGCTCGCCGCATTAAGGCCGCGGCTCGCTGCCTCCCTTTCTCGCGCGGGGCATGAATCCCGCGCTGCGACCAAGGGGGCAAACCCGCTTGGATTCCCCGACGCTCGGCTCTCTGCGACAAGCCTCATGGAGCCGAGCGTCCCGTCGGTTCCCCCCGTCGAAAAAAGACGGGGCCCCCCTCCGCTATGGGGGCCTAGGGGGCGATCACGACGCCTCTTTGAAATCACATGTTTAGAGCTGCTTCCACTTCTAGGCAGTATGTTTTCAAGACAGAATCCGAAAGTGCAAAGTGTAGACGCGACCCCTATAACGATCTAGAATAGATGGCTATGGATCGAAAAACGGTGGCTGAATTCGAGAAATTTATGAAGCTGGCCTTACGGGAGGCAGGCCGGGCCCGGGATGGGGGAGAGGTGCCTGTGGGAGCGGTGGTGGTACTCAAGGGGAAGGTGATCGGTCGAGGCTTCAACCGGACCATCGGCTGGTGCGACCCCTCGGCCCATGCCGAAATCGTTGCCCTCCGTCAGGCCGCCAAGCGGCTCCACAACTATCGTTTGGCCGGATGCGACCTGGTGGTCAGCCTCGAGCCCTGCGCTATGTGCCTGGGGGCGGCCATCCAGGCTCGGGTAAGCCGCATTGTCTTCGGCGCGGCCGACCCCCAAGCCGGGGCCGTCTCTTCCCTCGGGCGCATCCCTTTTGTTAAAATGAACCACCGGCCCGAGATTTGGAAAGGAATTTTGGGCTCGGCATGCGGACAGGTTTTAAAGGATTTTTTCAAGGCCAGGAGGCGAAAGCCGTCATCCTGACCTTAAAACCGGAGCGGAGAGGTGTCCGAGTGGTTGAAGGAGTCGGTCTCGAAAACCGATATCCCGAGTGATTGGGATCGTGGGTTCGAATCCCACCCTCTCCGCCAAGACTCAGGAAAAATTTGTCCAACCATAAATTTGAACCGGACCGACGGGCCCGGCTGCGCTCGCCGGAAAGGCTCCTCCGGCTGCCGCCGCGCAAGATCCTGCGGCGAGCGGGCCTGAGAAAGGGAGAGGTGTTCGTGGACATCGGCTGCGGCACGGGATTCTTCACTCTGCCCGCGGCCGTCCTAGTGGGCCAGCGGGGCACAGCTTACGGCCTCGACATCTCCCCGACCATGTTGGCCGACCTGACGGCGGCCGCTCGGCGCAAAGGAATCTCCAATCTCCAGCCCGTCCTTTCCTCCGAATCGGGCCGAGAGCTGCCGCCGGGCGCTTCGCTGTACTTTATGGCCAATGTCTTCCATGAGCTCGACAATAAAGAAGCCTATCTGGCTCGTCTTCATGGGCGCATGGGCCGGGCCTCGCGTTTGGCCATTGTGGATTACCACAAAAAACGCACCAGGCATGGCCCGCCGGTCGCCCAGCGGGTCTCCCGCCGAAAGGCCCGTCAGCTCCTGGCCGCCGCCGGTTTTCACCTGGTAGAATCGTTTGAGGTCAACTCTGAGGAATACGGCCTGCTGGCCCAAAAGGCCGCTCAAAAGGAAACCTGATGAAAAATCGCCACCTGGTTGCTTTGGTCGGCCTGTCCATTTTTTTTGTTCTATTTTTTTCTGCAGCGACCGCTCCCCGGCCGGTCGACCCGCGCCGAGCCCTCCAGGGCTTGGACGCCTTCATCCAGAAAATGCTCGTTGAGTGGAAGGTCCCCGGGGCAGCCGTGGCCGTCGTCACCGGGGATAGGGTTATCCTGGGGCGGGGCTACGGATTTCGGGATGTTGAAAACAGACTTCCCGCCACGGCCGACACTCTGTTCGCCATCGGCTCCTGCAGCAAAGCCTTCACCACGACCGACTTGGCCATTTTGGCGGACGAGGCAAAACTGGACTGGGACAAGCCGGTGCGGAGCTATCTGCCCGACTTCAAGCTCAGCGACCCCATCGTCTCCGAGCGGATGACCGCTCGGGACCTGGTCAGCCACCGGTCCGGGCTGCCGCGACACGATATGGTCTGGTATTCTTCGAAGTTCAGCCGGCAGGAGCTCTTCAGCCGACTTCAGTATCTCGAGTTGAACAGGGATTTTCGCCAGCTCTATCAGTACAACAACTTGATGTTCATGGCCGCCGGCTGCCTGGTGGAGAAGCTGGCCGGCCAGCCCTGGGAGGTTTTTACTCGAGAACGTATCCTCCAGCCGCTGGGCATGTCCCATACCAATTTTTCAGTGGAGGAGATGGCCAAGGCCAAGGATTTCGCCTTCCCCTATGCTGAATCCAAAGGACAGGTCCTCCGCATCCCGTTCCACAGCCTGGATGGTATCGGCCCGGCCGGCTCGCTCAACTCCAGCGTCTCCGACATGGCCCGCTGGCTCCAGCTCAACCTGAACAGGGGCAAGTCCGGCGAGAAGGCGATCGTTTCCGAGGTCGAGCTCAACCGGCTCCAAGTCCCCCAGATGGTCATCTCCCAGCCCCTCCGCTACGATGAGCTGTTCTACGGCGCCTACGGCCTAGGCTGGAACATAAACGCCTATCGCGGGCATCTCCTGGTGTCCCACAGCGGGTCGATCGCCGGTTTTGAGGCCCGGGTCGCCCTGCTGCCCAAGGAGGGATTCGGACTGGTTGTTTTGACCAACTTGTCCGACAACTCCCTCCCCACCGTCATCGCTTATCAGATCTGTGACCGCCTTCTTGGATTGGACCTCCTGGACTGGAGCGGCCGGACCAAGGAGGAACGCCTCAAAGCCCGCCAAAAAATTGAGGAAGCCAAGGCGGAAGAAGAGAAAGAGCGCAAAACCGGCAGCCAACCGTCTCACCGTCTGGATGAGTACGCCGGCTCCTTCTCCAATTCCGGCTACGGAACGGTTGTTGTCGACAAGGACGGCCAGAGCCTGAGGGGCCGTCTCAATGAGATCCCCTTCGTCCTGACCCACTACCATTACGACATATTCCGGGCCCAGAACGAACAGCAGGACTTCGATACCAAGGTCTCCTTTCAAACCGGGCTGAGGGGCGACATCGAATCGCTGGCCCTCAAGCTTGAGCCCGCCGTAGGGGCCATCGTTTTCAACCGCGCTCCCTCCGACAAGCTGAAAGAAAAGGATTTTTTGGAAAAACTGGCCGGACAGTATGAATTCAGCAACCTGGTCGGAACAGTGGCCTGGCGGGGGAACGCTTTTTTCTTTTTCGTTCCCGGCAAGCCGGAGTATGAGCTGGTTCCTTACCAGGGCCTGGAGTTCAGGCTGAAGAATATAAGCGGTTTTACTATCGAATTCGTTTTGGACGGGTCGGAAAAAGTGGTAGAGCTCATTTCCCGTCAACCCGACGGCGTGTTCCGCTTCAGGAGAAAAGACTGATCCGGCCGGCGGACGGCTGAATGTTATAGAGGAGGAAGCTCAATGACCAATAAAAAAAAATTGGGGGGAAGAGGTTTGACGGCGGTGGCTCTGCTGTTCGGCTTGGCCGTCTGCCTGGCGGCCCAATCTTCTTCGCCGGGCGAGAGCGAGGAGTTGAAATATTTGAAGCAGCAGTTCGAATCTCTCTCTCAACGAATGGACGAACTCAAGAAGAACATCGATGATGTTCTGTGGTTCGAGCGGGTGGGCGACGTGGCCTATGT
>JBAVVA010000195.1:0-2161 GCA_049697055.1 Candidatus Aminicenantales bacterium | reverse complement strand
CATGGTCAATCAATCAACTATTCGCCTTCTTCATCCTGGCATATTATCCATTCGAGTGAATGGCCAACAATCATGATGTCGACCTTCTTTTCCAGGTCAGTTACCTGCCGTGGTCCATTCACCACTTAGCATCGCGAAAAGGTTTCCTATACTTCAGGATGTAGAAGCTCACCACCGCCATCTCTCGGGCCACAGCGCCGATGGCCACCTGCGGTCCCCGTTTCACTTTGACCCGCTCATACAGGCGGGAAAATCGCAGACTCTTGCGCCGCCCGACATGAGCTGCCTCGATGAACACCCAGCGCAGCCATTTGTTGCCTCCTGCCATCATCTGTCCAAAACGGACCGTCTTGTCCGAAATATGGACCGTCGGCACCAGCCCACAATAGCCGCAAAACTTCGTCCCCGTCGCAAACCGGTTCACATCCCCGATCTCCGACATGATCAGCAGCGCATTGTGATAGGCAATCCCCGGGATCGTCATCAGCAGCGCCGCTTCCTCAGACTCCCGGCATAGCTTCTCGATGACCTTGTTCTGCTCCTTCTCCTTCCCGTTGAGAAACTCCAACATCTCCAGCGAATCCTCCAACTCCTTCTGATAGGCCCAGGGCAGTTCCAGACCTCGTAAAAACTCCAGCCCACGCTTCGAAAACAGATTATCGAACGGATGCTCGATGCCTAGCTTGTCCAGGATGATGTGAATCCGATTCTTGACCCGGGTCCGTATCTGGACCAGGAACGCCCGATGCCGCAAAAGCTCCCGCTTCTGACGCGTCTCCGCATCCGGAACATAGCAGGTCGGCAAAAAGTTACTCCGGAGAAGATCGGCAATCACCTTGGCATCAATATGGTCCGTCTTTACCGTTGATTCCGCTATGATCCTGATCTTCGGCGGCGAGGCGAGCTTCAGCTCTTCCACCAGCGGCTCGATCGTATCGTACGCCCAATACCAGTTGCGCGTCGCCTCCAAAGCTGCCTTTGCTGGTTCCGGTCGGTTGGCGAAAAACCGAACCAATTCTTCGCGCCGGCTGGGGATCCGCGTGCGTTCGAAAATCTCTCCGGCTTCGTTCAATACGACGACATGCGTCGATTCCTTATGAAAGTCTATCCCAATATAATGCATCGTGCACCTCCAAGAGAGATTCTAACGCTCTCGCCCGGAGGCGGTCCATGATATCATGATGATGTGATGCACCTCCTCGGGGAGTAGAAGCGTTCGATCTCGAACTCGACATTATCCGTCAGGATCTTGATATCCTGGATGAGGATCTTTCGGGTTCCCTTAAAGACCGCGTCATTGGGCAAAATCCGCTGGTCGATGGCCAACCGTTCTCTTCGGGTCACGGTGATGATCTTTCCGGACTTGCGCCCCTGAGCGGTCCGGCGTTTTGATTGTTCTTTGGAAGCCTCGTCCGGGACGGCCGGGTTAAGACGAGGTCGTCCTTTTTCGCCCCTGAGCCGGCGGAGTTCATCCTTCAGCTCCTGAAGGGCGATCCGATGATCGTGGATTTCTTCTTGGAGGTTGAGGACGATTTGGATCAAGGATTCGCGGTCGAGGGCTTGCAAAGTCTCCCGGGAAAAGCCTAGAATGGGGGTAGTGAGGCCGGGATTTGGTCTTGCCCTCTTCACAATGTAAATATACAGTAGATCATGATAAAAGTCAAGGAAAATCTTCAGGAAAAACAAAAAAAGTTGATCGAATCGTTGTCTCAAGTCGGGCCGTTCATCGAAGGATCGCTGTCAACGGTGGCTCGCCCGTGCGGCAATCCGAATTGCCGGTGCCGGAAAGACCCGGCCAAGAAACACCCGTCGACGTATCTGACCTGGAAAGAGAACAAGAAGACGAAAGCGTTGTATATTCCCGTCGCTCACCTCGAAGACGCGGAGCTTTGGAACGCGAACTACAAGAAGCTAAAGAAACAAATCAGGAAAGTTTCCGACTTCCATAAGAAGTTACTTCGGGCCAAATAGCGAATCCCGCCACAAGTTATTGAGTAATTACCAAAATATCATATAATTATATTAATGTCAATAGCTTACGGAAAGTTATTGGCTTTTTCAGCAGACCCTAACCTAGATAACTCATTATGCTTTGACGGATCAAAAAACCTGAATGCGGATGCTGCAAGATATTCTCGATTTATTTCAAAAGCTATCCATC
>JBAVVA010000194.1:0-2562 GCA_049697055.1 Candidatus Aminicenantales bacterium | reverse complement strand
CCACGCCCCCAGCGGCGCCCACCCGCACCAGCCAGTCCCCAACCGTCGAGGGCGAGGGCATCCGACTAAGACCAAGAAGTCTGCTCAGCGCCCCGTCTTCCTGGATCTCTCGCAGATCCTCCACATGGCGACCACCGCCTTCCATCATCAACAGCAACGGTTCGATATAGCTCCAGGCTTCGTAGCCCCGGTTGGAACCGGGACGAAGAAAATGTTCTTCCACCCTCTTCCGGATTTTAAAGGCCCGCATGACTTCGCCAAACAGCACCAGCCCGCTTCGGGGCGTGATCAGCTCTTCGGTTCGTTCAAGCTTGAATGGTAGGATGCCTTGCGCTATCATCAAAATACCTCCTGGTTAAGGTTCTCACCTATCGGGTGAGAGTTGTTAAGAACAAAAAACCTTATACCAGGAGCCTTTTCGTTTCAATCAAAAATGCCTATCGGCAATCCGCGGTATTTCCTGACTGCTTGACAGGGGGTGGGCGAAGCTGTATGCTATAATACCTATATGATATATAGGAATTAAATTCATCATTAAAGGGAGGATCGCTAGATGAAAAAACTCAGCGTATTCCTGTTAGCCGGGCTTCTGCTGGCCGGCACGGCTTTCGCCGGCGTGGTCAAGAAGTCCAAGTCAGAAATTTCCTTCAAGAAATTCGGCACGTTCTCCACGGTCATGACCGAGAAGATCTCGGCCGACCGGATGGCCAGAGAATCAGAGAACAACTTCAAGGGCAAGGGCCTAGTCGGCTCCCTGGCCGGCAAAGCCCTGCTCCGTTCCGGCCAATTCGGAGAGATCATCGATTTGCCGCAGATGACCATCACCAGCCTGGATTTCAAGCGCAAGGAATACCAGGTCAGGCCGATCCAGCCGCTGCCCCAGCAAACGGGCAAGGAGGCCGCCGGCCAGCAAGCCGCGCAGGAAAAGCCGGAAGATAAGGATGTCAAGATCATCCGCTCCGAATTCAAAGTTACCAAGGCCGGCGAGAGCAAGACGATCAACCAGTTCCCCTGCGACAAATACACCATCGCTTCGCTGGTCGAGTGGGAGAATGCCAAGACCAAGGAGAAGGGGGCCGAGCGCCTGAACACGGAAGTCTGGACGACCGCCCTGAATGCCGACCTTAAAACTGGCCGGGAGGAAGAGTTTGCTTTCGGCCGCGATTATTTTAAGAAACTGGGCTTGAACAGCGACCCGGAGCAGCAGGAGTTCCTGGGAGCGAACTGGCTGACCATCCTGAGCAGCCTGGACGTGACCGGCAGGCGGCCGCGCCTTTCAGCGGCCAACACGTCGGCCGAGCTAAAGAAAATTCAGGGCTACCCCGTGGTTGTGGACGGCAAGTATTTCACCACAGTCGAGGGCGGCGAACAGCCGGCCCAAGAGGCGGGGAGCAGCGGAGGCTTGCTGGGCAAGCTGGCCAAGGGAGTCTTGGACCGGAAGTCCAAGGACGACAGCACCGAACCCGACCTGTCCTTCTATACCGAGCTTCTTGAAGTCAATCGGACAGACCTGAGCCCGACGGATTTTCAGGCCCCCTCGAATTTCAAGGAAAAGAAATAAACCTGAGATTCTTCCCTATTTATTAAAGAGCTTCTCCAGCTCGACGAGCAGGTCGAGGTTCTTCTCCACTTCGAGGAGGGGAATATTCTTGGCCTGGGCGATGACGCTGAAGCGCTTGTCGGCGTTTCCTTCCTTGTTGATGACCAAGAGTTCGGAGCGGGGGGCCACGGCGTCAATGCTCTGTTCATCGGAGGTATCGCCGGCCGCCGCGTCCTGGGCCCGGCGTTTCATCCCTTCGATGTGGGCGCCGATGATGGTGACCTTCTGGCGCCTGGCTTCCTCGATCAAGGCGGCGATGCGCCTGAGCTCATCATCTATGGAGATTCCGGCCGCGCCCATGCCCTTGAGGCTGGCGCCCATGACAATGATCAGGCTCCGGTAGGGACTTCCGGCCTCCTTCTTGACAGCCAGGTCTTTGTCGGTGGCCAGGTTGATAAGCTCGAAGTCGAGCTTCAACCGCTTGAGAATGACCTTAAGCATTTCCGAGCCGGGGCTCTGGCCGCAGGAGGTGACCAGGATGGGCGTCCGGCACTGGGGCGGCTGCGGCGGAGCGGCCGGGAAGCCGGCCAGCGCCGCGCTCAGGACCATGATCATCAGGGCCATGACCATCCGGCGGGACTTTTTCATCTTCCTCTCTCCTTGTTTTCTTCATGTTATCCGAACGGAAACGCGACGTCAAACCGAGGGAAGATTCCCTTTTTCCGGGAAAGCTCCGGGCCATCGTCCTTCCGCCAGGGGCGTCGATAGAAGGATGTCCTCCTCATCCCCGTGGTATAATGCCACGATCATAACGCGCCATGATTATCAAAACTGAGCTCTGCACGGCCTGCGGACTTTGCCGGCCCTATTGTCCTGTTCGGGCCATCGAGCCGATCCAAGCTCCACCCGGCCTGGCCATCAACCGGGATGCCTGTGTGGAATGCGAGGCCTGCCTCCGTGCAAGCGTTTGCCTCAGCCGCGCCTTGCGGCCGGAAGACCTCCCCTGGCCCCGTCTTGTCCGC
>JBAVVA010000193.1:0-10812 GCA_049697055.1 Candidatus Aminicenantales bacterium | reverse complement strand
TTCCCCGACGATCGGCTCCTCGCGGCAAGCCTTGTAGAGCCGATCGTCCCGTCGGTTCCGTACGCCGGAAAAATCCGGCGGGACCCCCCTCCGACCTTTCCGAAGACGCCATCGAGCTCCCCCCTGTTTCCCCAGGGGGGTCGGGAGGGTAAATAAATTTTAAAGAAGTTTGGAGGCGTCTCCGCTAGGGGGCGATTCCGGCACCTCTTGGGAATCACATGTTTTGAAGTGCTACCGCTTAGGAAATCCGGTTTGTATGCGGTCGTTCTCTATGGTATAGAGGGGGAGTGAATCGTCAAGCAGCCCGCTTCCTCCTGTTGCTGGCCCTGGTTTCCGCGTCTCTAGCTCGAGCTCAGACTCAATCTCAAGCTCGGCCGGCAGAAGAGGCCGCCGCCCGGCTTGAACAAAAGCTTCAGAGCCTCCGTTCCTTCCAGGCGGACTTTGAACAGTCTTATTATTCCGCTTCCATGACCGCTCCGCTCCATGAAAAGGGCCGCCTCTTCTTCCAGAGGCCGAACCGCATGCGCTGGGAATATTTCGAGCCCGAATCCAAGGTCTTCCTTTACCGGGAAGGGATCTTCGAACAGTATTACGCCGAGGATAATCAGCTCATCCGCAGCCGGCTGTCGGGCGAAGACTCGGGCGCTGAAATCCTGGCCCTCCTGACCGGAGAAATAAAGCTTCGGGACAGCTACGCTATTGAGGCCGGCCCCTCGCCCGCCGCCTTGAAGAATGTCCATTCTCTCAAACTCACCCCTCTCCAGGAGGGCGAATACTCCTCCATCCTGGTCGAGGTGGACGACCGGACCTCCCTCCTGATCAGGGCGGTTTTCACGGACCTGGCCGGGAACAGGACCGAATTCCTATTCAAAAAGGCCAAGACAGACGTGTCCCTTCCCTCTAAGACCTTTGAGCTCAAGGTTCCCCAAGACTGTGAAATCATTGATGAGCTCCCCCCGTCGTTTCCCAAAAAGGACAGTTGAGCCGGCAGGCTCCCAAAACCTTTTTCATATCAATTCGTACAATAACCTGAGGCCGGGAAGTCTCTTATGACTGACGATAAAGAACTGGTCAGCCGCACGCTCCGTGGAGACCGGAAGGCCTTTGAAATGATCATTCGAAAGCATCAACAGCCCCTGTTCAACTATATCGGCCGCCTGGTGGGCGAGCAGGAGATGGCCCTGGATTTCACCCAGGAGGTGTTCCTGCGGGCCTATGCCTCCCTGGCCACCTATCGCCCGGAGTTCAAGTTCACCACCTGGCTCTACCGGATTGCCTCCAACTTCATCATCGACCATTGGCGGAAGAGAAAGCTGGTGACGCTGTCCCTGGACCAGCCCCTGAACCCTGGAGAGGATGGCCGCTGCCCGGAGGCGGCCGATCCGGGCCCTTCGGCCGTTGACCGGCTGGAAACGGCCGAGCTGCGGGTGGGCATCGAAGACGGCCTGAAGAAGCTGCCGCCCGAACAGCGCGAGCTTTTCGTCCTGCGCCATGTCTCCGGCTTCAGCTATGAAGAAATCGCCGAGATCAAAAAGCAGCCGGTGGGAACCATCAAGAGCAAGGTCTTCAAGGCCAAGGAAACGCTCCGCCGGATGCTGGAAGGAATATCATGACTGGAGGGAATGTTATGAAATGCCTGACCCTCGATCGCTTGTATGACTACCTGGAAGGCCTGCTCGAAAAGCAGGAAGTGAAAGAGGTAGACCGCCATCTGCTCGCCTGCAGCCGCTGCCGTCAGGTTGTCGAAGACAGGAGGAGGATGCTGGAGGCCTCCCGGTCGCTTCCCTCTTTGGAGCTGCCGTCCGATTTCACCCGACGGGTCATGGAGGCCGCCTTCCCCAGGAAAAGGCCGCAGCCCCGCTGGCTGTGGGGTCTGGCGGCCGGGCTGGCTTCCCTGCTCTTGTTTTCGGCCCTCCTGGCCGTTCTCAGCGGACGAAACTGGCCGGAGCTCATGACCGACTCGAGCCGGATGCTGTGGGGAGTCCTCCAGTCGGGGCTGACGTTTTTGGCCAAGGCTGTCCGTTTGATCGCCACCCTGTTCAAGGTCGTCGTTCAGCTGTTCCAGGCCATCTGGGAAGGTCTAAACGTGCTGGCTGAACTCATAAGGCCCGCGACCCTGGCCCTGCTTCTGACCGGCCTTGTTCTTATCACCGCGGCTTCCTATTTCGGCTTCAGAAAATTTCTCATCAGGAGATAGAACATGAACAAGAGGGTTATTTTTATCCTTCTGTTTTTTGGCCTGGCCGGCTCCGGCTTTCTGTTCGGCCACCCGGAAGGTATTCACAAGGCAATCCTGGTCGAAAAGGACATCCATATCGGTCCTGATGAACGACAGGAGAATATAGTCATCCTGAGCGGCAGCGCTCTGATCGAAGGGCTTATCGAGGAAAACGTAGTGGCCCTGGGCGGCCGGGTCACCCTGAGCGGCCGAGTCCAGCACGATGTGTTCGGGCTGGGCGCTCAGGTCATCCTCAAGTCCACGGCCGTGGTCGAGGGTGATGTGGTCTGCATCGGGGGAACGCTGGAGAAAGAGTCCGGCTGTCGGGTGGAAGGCGACACCACTTATTTCAAACTCTCCACCTTGATCCCCAAATTCGCCGGCGGCTGGAAGGGCTTTTTCTCCCTGTCCCTCGTCCCCTTCATCCTCATCTTCAAGCTGATCATGGTCTTCATCTGGTTCCTCATCATCCTGGTCGTGGTCAATGTCATTCCCACCAGGGTGACCTTCGCCTCGGACCGGATCAGGAAGGACTTCGGCCCGGTCATGGGCACCGGCGTCCTGAGCGTGATCATCTACGCCTTCCTGGTGATCATCGCCGCCCTGCTGTGCATCGTCCTCATCGGCATCCCCATCCTGCTCGCTCTGCTGGCCGCTCATTTTTTCATCACCATCTTCGGCCAGGTGACGGTTTACCACTTCTTCGGGGATAGCCTGGCTAAAGCTATCGGCAAATCCAAGCCCTCCCCTCTGGGCGCCGCCCTGCTCGGCCTGCTGGTGGTCAGCTTCCTCACTTTCATCCCCTTCCTGGGCATCCTCTTCTCGCTGTTTATAGAATTCCTCACCTTCGGCGTGGCCATCCGCACCAAGTTCGGCTCTACGGAGAACTGGTTCCAGGAGCGGACGGTTTAGAGCAACGAAGCATCTCCTATCCGTTGATTCGTGGGGAGGGGTGGCTGCCGAAGACACCTTTTGATTTGCTTGAAAAAATATTAATCCCCACCGCCCCCTTGGAATCAAGGGGGCAAGAGGTTGCTGTCTTCGGAAAGGCCGGCGCCTCAGACCTGAAGGATTTCCTTCTCTTTGGCCGCGGCTAACTCTTCAATCTTCTTCATAGCCTCATCGGTGATCTTCTGAAGCTGGTCCAGTCCCTTGAACTTTTCGTCCTCGGTGACCATCTTCTCCTTTTCCATTTCCTCGATCATTTCCTTGCTCTCGCGGCGCATAACCCGCAGGGCGGCCTTTTCCTCTTCCAGCATCTTGCCGATGCGCTTGGCCATTTCCAGGCGCCGCTCCTCGTCCAAGGGAGGGATGGGAACCTTGAGGACCTTGCCGTCGCTGGTGGGGTTGAGCCCCAGGTCCGAGCCGCGGATGGCTTTGTCCAGGGTTTCCAGGAGGGAAGGGTCGAAGGGCTGGACAACCAGCAGGGTCGGGTCGTGGATTTTGACGGAGGCTACCTGATTGACCGGAGTTGAGGCGCCGTAGTAGTCCACCCGGATGTCCTCCAGAAGGCTGATGCTGGCCCGCCCGGTGCGAAGCTTGCTCAACTCCTTACGGAAATGATCCTGGGAGGTCTTCATCTTTTTTTCGGCGTCCTTCAGGATATCCTTAACCATCGTCGCGAGCCTCCTCCACAGTCCCGGGCCCGAGCCGGCCTCGGCGCACCCCCGCCGGGAAGCCGCCGGCCTCAGCGGACGAACGTTCCGATCGGCTCGCCCAGGACGGCCTTTTTGATATTGCCCTTTTTCAAGCTAAAAACGATGATGGGCAGGTTGTTGTCTTTGCACAGGGAGACGGCCGTGGAGTCCATGACCTTCAGCCCCTTCTTGATGACGTCCATGAAGCGGATGGTCTTGAACCGCCGGGCCCGCGAGTCGAGGAGCGGATCGGCCGAATAGACGCCGTCCACTTTGGTGGCCTTAAGGATGACCTGGGCCCGGATCTCCAGGGCCCGCAGCGCCGCGGCCGTATCGGTGGTGAAGAAGGGGCTGCCGATGCCGGCGCTGAAGATGACCACCCGGCTTTGGTCCAGATGGTTGATCACTTTGCGCCGGACGAACGGCTCGGCCACGGCCCGGATCTCCAAGGCGCAGGCATGGCGGGTGACCAGGCCCGCCTTCTCCAAGGCGTCCTGGAGGGCGATGCCGTTTATGACCGTGCCCAGCAAGCCCATCTGGTCGGCTGAGGCTCGGTCCAGGCCCCCTTCCGCGCCTTTCAGGCCGCGAAAGATATTCCCCCCGCCGATCATAATGGCCACCTGGACGCCCAGGTCGTGGATTTCCTTGATCTCCCGGGCGATGGACAGGACGGTGGGAATATCGATTCCGTAGGGCAGACGGCCCAGGAGGGCCTCCCCCGACAGCTTCAGCAGAACCCGTTCATAGGCTGGCTTTAGGTCGGGCATGGCCGCCTCTCAGAGGCTGCCGATTTCGAACCGGGCAAACCGGCTGACTCTGATATTCTCTCCCATCTTGGCCACAAAGGATTGGATGAACTGCCGGACGGTGATCTTGTCGTCCTTGATGAAGGGCTGGTCGAGCAGGCAGATTTCCTCGTAAAACTTGCTCAGCTTGCCCTGGACGATCTTTTCCATGATCTCCGGCGGCTTTTTCTGGTCCTTGATCTGTTCGCGGATGACGGCCTTCTCCTCTTCCAGGACGGCGGCCGGGATTCCTTCGGCGGCCAGGTACTTGGGCCGGGCCGCGGCGATGTGCATGGCGATATTCTTGACCATATCCTGAAATTCGCAGTTGCGGGCCACAAAATCCGTCTCGCAATTGACCTCGACCAAGACACCGATCTTGCTGTTGGTGTGGATGTAGGAGCCGATCAGCCCCTCGGATGTCTCCCGGGACATTTTATCCTTGGCCCGGGCATAGCCCTTCTTGCGCAACAGGGCGATGGCCTTATCCATGTCGCAGCCGCTTTCCTCCAGGGCCTTTTTGCATTCCATCATCCCTATGCCCGTCCGTTGACGGAGCTCCTTGACCTTATCCGCTGTCACTTCCATCTTTCGCTCCTTGCCCGGCCGTCGCTCTCCGGCCTCAGTGAGCCTTGGCCGGCTCTCCTTCTCCCCTGTCCGGCTGGCCGGCCGCCTGCGCTTCCCCGCCGTCCGCCGTTTCGCCGCTCTTCTCCGCCTGAAGCTCCTTCTCGATGCGGCGCTTCTTGCCGTCCAGAATGGCCTCGGCCACCTTAGAGGTGAACAGCTCGATAGCCCGCACCGCATCGTCGTTGCCGGGAATGGCGTAAGTCACGTTGTCCGGGTTGCCGTTAGTGTCCACGATGGCCACGATGGGGATGTTCATCTTCTGGGCCTCCCGGATGGCGATCTCCTCCTTGGAGGAATCGACGACAAACAGGACTCCCGGGCAGCGGGTCATGGTCTTGATCCCGCCCAGGTTCTTAGTCAGCTTGCGGTAGACCTTCTCCAGTTTGGATTGTTCCTTCTTGGACAGCAGGTCCCAGCGGCCGTCCTCTTTCATCTCCTCCATCTCGACCAGGCGGTCGATGCTGCCCCTGACCACGGAGAAATTGGTCAGCAGGCCGCCCAGCCAGCGCTGGTTGACGTAGCAGGATTCGCACTTGGCGGCGAATTCTTTGATGATGTCCTGGGCTTGTTTCTTGGTGCCGACAAAGAGGATATCCCGGCCCTCTTCGGACGTGGTCCGGATGAACTGCAGCGCTTCCTTGAAGACCTTGATCGTCTTCTGCAGGTCGATGATGTAGATCCCGTTCCGCTGGCCGAAGATGAAATCCCGCATCTTGGGGTTCCACCGCCGGGTCTGATGGCCGAAATGGACTCCCGCTTCCAACAGCTCCTTCATGGTGACTGAAACCAAAGCGACTCCTCCCTTAGCGTTTGTGGTACTGCGGTGCCTTGCGGGCGCCCAGCAGGCCGTACTTCTTGCGTTCCTTGATGCGCGAATCCCGGGTCAGGAGGCCGGCGTTCTTCAGGGTCGGTTTCAGCTCCCGGTTGAATTCGATCAGAGCCCGGGCGATGCCCAGCCGAACCGCTTCGGCTTGGCCGTTTACTCCGCCTCCGCTGATCCGCAGGAAAATATCGAACTTGTCCTCGGTCTCCGTCAGCCGCAGGGGGTGCTTGATGACGTTCCGCTGTGATTCCAGGTTGAAATATTCTTGGAAGGGCCTGGACTTCTGGTTGACAAACAAGGTGACGTCGCCCTTGCCGGAACGGAGAAAAACCCTGGCGACCGAGGTTTTTCTCTTGCCGGTGCCGTAGTACTGAATGAGACTCACAATGCCTCCTAAAACCGGTATTCTACCGGGTTCTGCGCCTGATGGGGGTGCGAGGGTCCGCGATAGACTTTCAGCTTTTTGTACAGGTCGCGGCCGAGCCGGTTCTTGGGGATCATACCCCAGACCGCCTTCTTGATGACCTCTTCGGGCTTCTTGGCCAGCATCTCCTGGAGGGAACGGGCCCGCAGCCCGCCGGGGTAGCCGGAATGAGTATAGTAGGTCTTTTGCGCCAGTTTGCGTCCGGTCAGGGTTATCTTAGCGGCGTTGATGACCACCACAAAATCGCCCGTGTCCAGAAAAGGAGTGAAGTAGGGCTTCTTCTTGCCGCGGAGAAGGACCGCGATCTCCGTGGCCAGCCGTCCCAGGATCCGGCCCTGGGCATCGACCAGCCACCACTTCCTCTCCACATCCTCTTTTCTAGGGATACGTGTCTTCATAAATATCCTATCCTCAGAATCAAAAATCCTCAGGGTTGGGGATTTCGTAAAATACCAGATTTGGACTAAAAAATCAACGCCCTGATATCAACGATCCAAACCCGTTTTCTTAAGCAGGCGGCTCATCCCTGGGGCCGTCCTTCAGGCCAGATCCTCTCCGGGCTCAGCGGGGGGCTTTTTTCAGTTCCCGCTCCAGCTTTATCCGGTTGAGCTGGCGGCTCCTCATATCGGTAAATTTATCGCCGTAGCGGTTGGCCTCAGCCGCATACCGGGCCTCTTTATCCGGATAGAGCTTAGAGTGGACGTTCACATAGAGGATCTTCATATAAGCATAAGGCTCAGGATAGGAGGGGTCGAGTTGGATGGACTTCAGCAAGGCCTTTTCCGCATCATCCCCCAGCTTCTTGCGCTCCGGAACGGGTAGATAGATCTGCATCCGGTAGGCCTTCTGGAAGCGATTGACGCCGATGGTATACCACAATTCGGCGCTGTCCGGCTGAAGCTGCAGCCGCTTCTTGTGGTATTCATAGGCCCTGTCGAAATCGGGTACCGGAGTGATCTGGTCATAATAGTTGGCCAGGTAGGCATAGCCCTGGATATTCTCCGGATCGGTTTCCACTCGGCGGAGGTACATCGACTCGGCCTTATCCTTCAGCTCCGGCTTCTCTCCGACATACCGCTTGTAGAATTCGGCCACCACATAATAGTTGTCCATATTGCCCGGCTCCAGGTCGAGAATCTTCAAGTAGAACTTTTCAGCCTCATTGAACCGGCGCAACTTGTCATACATATCGCCCAGGGAGTAGATGATGTCCTTGCTATTGGGCTCCAACTCGTAGCCTTTGTTGAGGGCGGCCAGGGCTTTGTTGGCTTTCTCCACGTTGTCCGGAGTGGTGGAGCCGACCTTGTACAGGTTCTTGTAGCTCTCCCCCAGGAAACAGTAGGCTTCTCCCAACTTCGGGTTGAGCTTCAGAGCCATTTCGTACTGGTCGATGGCATCCCTATACTTTTGATCGGTGAAGAGCTTGTTGCCGGTGATGAAATGATGATTGGCCCGCAGCCGGCTAATACTGAATTTCCCGCAGCCGACGGAGGAAAATACAAGGGCGAAGGCGAGAACGGCGATCAGCACAGCGTTCAATCGGACTCGCGACATGATGACCTCCTGAAAAGAGACAAATCCATCCTCTCCAACAGGCCATAAATGTATAAGAAGCCAAGGGTAAAGTCAAGAAAAAGTGAGGCCTGGGGAAAGGTCTCGGCTCCAGGTCGCGGTTCTTAACGCCTCGGAATCTCCGGGTTTCTCGGCGGCTGCGCAACTCGCCCTCCTTCGGAAGGCTCAGACATGCTCGCCTGCCGACAAAAAAAATGTCAGAAGCCTTCGAAACCCGTCGACGTTCGGCACCTAGCCGATCGTCAGGGGTTCCAAGGGGAGACGTCCACTTGGTAGCAGGGCGCGGCTGGAGCCGCGCCCGAGAAAGGGAGGCAGGGAGCGCAGCTCCCGTTGGAAGGGGGAAACGCGAAGCGGGTTCCCCCTCCAAAGAGATTTCGTGGCTGAACCGCTCATGTCGCCTCGCCCTCTCACCCAGGCCTCACTTCGGCTATAGGTCTATCGAGCTCATTAAACAATAAATGACTCGACCTTTACTGTTGTCCAGGCCATTTCCCATTTAGGACGATCGGTATATAGCAGAAAGAAAAATACTTCTTTTTGCCTTTACCCTTGTCGAAAAAATAGCCGGAGCGGGGTGCCCTGGAAACCGAATTGCCGGCGCAGCAGGTCGAGGAAATGCCGCTCATAGGCGGTCGCCAGTCTTGCTCGGGTATGGCCGAACAGGACAAAGGTCGGGGGGTGCACCCCTTGCTGGGTCATGTACTTGATCTTGACCCTCCGGCCGTCCCGTGAAAGGGGAGGGTGGTCCTGGAGGATGTCGGCCAGGAAAGCGTTCAGGCGGGAAGTTTCGATGCGCCGGCCGGCCTGACGTTCCACTTCTACAGCCAGGTCCAGGATTTTTACCACCCGTTGGCCGGTCGCCGCCGAGATGAAAATGAGCGGCGCATAGCTGACGAAGTCCAACTTCTCAAAAATTTTCTCCCTAAACAGCTTGACCGAAGCGCTCTCCTTAGGCACAAGGTCCCATTTGTTCACGGCCAGGACCAGGGGCTTACCGGAATCATAGGCCAGGGCAGCCACGGTCGCATCTTGTCGGGTAGGGCATTCCTGGGCATCCATGACCAGGCAAACGACATCAGCCAGGCCGATATTTTTCTTGGCCCGGATGATGCCCGCTTTCTCCCGTTGGTCCCGAGTTCGGCTCAGCTTGCGCAGGCCGGCCGTATCCACCAGGACGAACGCCTTTTTGTCTCGAAGGATAAGGACATCGGTGCTGTCGCGGGTCGTGCCCGGAACCTGGCTGACGATCAGCCGCTCCTCCCCGCACAAACGGTTCACCAGGGAGGACTTGCCGACATTGATCCGGCCCACAATAGCCACCCGCAACGGCTCTAAGGCCGGCTCAGCTTCTTGAGCTTCGGGCAATGCCGCGGACAGAGCCTCGAGGAGCGGCCCCAAACCTCTGTTATGCTCGGCGGAAACAGGAAAAATGTCTTCCCCGCCCAGCCGATAAAAATCGCCCAGCCTTTCCTCCACGGCCGGCGTATCCACCTTGTTGACCACCAACAGCAGCCGCTTGCCGCTTCTCTTTAGATCGGAGAAGAGCTCCTCCTCCGCGGGAAGGAGGTCGCGCCGGCCGTCCAGCACCAGGAGCACCACGTCCGCCCGCTGCGCCTCTTGCCAGGCTTTCTCCCGGACCAGGGCCGAGAAAGGCTCGTCCGGCGCGCCAAAGAACCCGCCCGTATCCGCCAGCTCGAAGGAGCGGCCTTCGATCTGGCCCAGAGCGGTCACCGCGTCGCGGGTCATTCCCGGAAGTGAATGGACCAAAGACTTCCTGGCCCCCGCCAGTCGGTTGAACAGGGTGGACTTCCCGACGTTGGGGAAGCCGACGATCGTCACCCGCTTCAGCTTTTTCATCCGCGCCGCTCCGCTCACCACCCCTATCCGGGACCGCCGGCCGATCGCCGGAGTCCGGGCTTCACTCGGCGATCAGGAAAAAATTGGGCAAGAAGGGCTCGGTCAAGCTGATATGGCCGCCCAGAGTCTCCTTCTCGCCGCCGTTAACTAGAATGAAAACCTTTTTGATCGACTTGAAGTTGAAGGCCAGGGAATTGACCAGGCAATAAACCGTGCCCATCTCGGCGGTAGAACCCGAAGGGTGCCGGTCGCTGAATTCCCGAGAAAAATCCACGTAGGCTATCCCCTCCTTGGTCAGGAACACCTGACGAAGCTGGGCTTCGGCCGGCAGCGGGGAAATTAGCCCCTGGCGCGACCCTTTGATCAGCTCCTCGACCACCCGCCCGGCTTCCCGCTCCGGAGTCGGGCCGGAAACGATGACCCTCTCCTCAGGATGAAGAAATTCATCCGCCTCGGACAGGAAGAACAGCACGACTTTTTTAAGTTCGGGGGTGGCCGGATGGGAAACGGGCTCGTTTCTGCCCAGGTTGGGAGGCGGGCCCTTGACGGCCTCTCCCCCGCCGCCGCTGAGGAAGAAAAGCAGACTCAACAAAACAAGACTCAAACCCAGGACAACCAGCACCAGGAGTCGGCCGCGGATCATCGGCGGCTGTCTTCCGCAGGGAATTCGCGGATGGCGTTGACCAAGCCCTGGTAGATGGCTTGGGCCACATTCCATTGAAACTCTTCGCTGCCCAGCTGACGCTCCTCCTCGGGATTGGACAGGAAGGCCACTTCCACCAGGATGGCCGGGCAGGCTACCTCGGTCAGGACCTTGAAAGGCGCCTGCTTGATACCGCGGTTGGCCGTGCCCAACAGGCCGTTGAGTT
>JBAVVA010000192.1:0-4480 GCA_049697055.1 Candidatus Aminicenantales bacterium | reverse complement strand
AGTCCGGAGAGAAGGCCATAGCCATTACATTGTCGCTTGGGTCAATGATTTTCAGGAGCTTAATGTCAGGATAATTATACTTGTATAATCGGACAGTTCGATCCTCGGCGGCTGAGGCAAAACGGTCTTTGGAGAAAACGACCGAGGTGACAGGTCTCGTATGGTTTTGAAATTCAGATTGGATTTTCATATCTGAATCGAACTCTCCGGTGGATAAATAAATGACTCTTTTAATATGGACATCGCCATTAATCATTCCGACCGCGATACATCGCCCTTCGGGAGAAAAAGCATAGCTCTTGGATTTGCCAAGGGGAATGAAGTTAGTGAAGCCGGTTTCGAGATCCGTAACATCTAGTGCTTTATGATTGTCGTAGACAACGCTCCATGGCCTGACTATTCCGAACAGTTTCGAATTGTATGACTTGCATGCCGACAAGACCGGCGTCAATTCTCCAGCGCGGTAGACTTTATTATAAGAATGAATCAAGCGAGGATGGGCCGGATCGATCACATCCCAAATCTTAACCGTTGTGTCCTGAGAAGAAGAGATGAGCCTTTTTCCTTCATCGAGAAAAAAAAGCCCGGTGATAGCCGCTCGATGGCCGTCGGTATGTATAGCGTGCCTGATCCCAATCCATTTCCCTTTCATCGGTTTTTTGCTTTCGGTCAATGTGCGGATCAGGCCTTGATCCCTCTTTATGATTTCGGGCGAAATAAGCTCTGAGGATGGTGCCGGGATGCCTTTCTCTGCTGCGGAGTTTGTTTTAATGAAATTGACAAGTATCATAACAACGAGTGCCGCACAGGCGACGAAGGCGATGATTTTTATGTATTTATTCAATTCCCCCCTCCAACCATCGTTGGGAAGTATAAATAGCGCTTAATAAATTTGTCAAGAACGGAGTAAGAGCGCGGGATGTATTCCTGTTATCAGAATTGCCAGAGCCAGAACTTGAAGATACTTCAGTTGGACGGCATCTTCAACTATTGAAAATCAAATAAAGCTGTTAATTAAATGATTTCATGACTTTGCCTTATATTTCTTATTAATTGGCCATATGCGGTGAGTTGACTTATGGGCAGGTATCGGCTATTTTTTAGGCTGACGTTCAAGGATTTTCCATGCCGGACAGCGACAAAGAAGACTTGCCCTACAAGCATATCGCCGTAGAGGGAGTGATGAAGTCCGGCAAGACCCTGCTGGCTAACCTCCTGTCCCAGAGGCTGGGCGGCCGGGTCGTTTACGATAAAACCGACAATCCCTACTTAAACGATTTCTACGAGGAAAAGGAGGGCTCGGCCCTGCTCAGTCAGCTCGTCTTCCTGGTGAACCGCTATCACCAGCAGGTGAAGCTGGCCCAGCGGGACCTTTTCGAGGAGCGCCTCATCTGCGATTACCTCTTCGAGAAGGATAAGGTTTACGCTTACCAGACCCTGACCGACGATGAGCTCATCGTTTATGACCGCATTTTCGGCATCCTGTCCGAGAGGGTGCCCAAGCCGGACCTGGTCCTTTATCTCCAGATTTCCCTGCCCACGGTCCAGCGCCGGATCGCCAAGCTGGGCAGCCATCTGGAAAAGAACATCTCGGAGAGGTACCTGGCGGACCTCATCGAGGCCTTCGATTATTTCTTCTTCAATTATCAGCAGGCGCCCCTGCTGGTGATCAAGGCCGATACGCTGGACCTGAGCCGGGAAGAGGACCTCAGCGAGATCGTCCACCAGGTCCGGCAGATGAAATCGCGCCAGCTCTACTACGTGCCGCTGAGCGACTCGGAGGGAGCCGGCCGGAAAAAGTGAAAGTGAAAGCTAAAGAATAAGACTTTACCTCAATCCCGGTGCAAAGACGGGATGGGGAGAAAGGATGATCATGAAAGACGACAAAATCTCCAAAATCACTGTCCCCGAGCTCCAGGCCCGAAAAAAGTCCAGCCAGAAGATCGTGGCCCTGACGGCCTATGATTTCCCCTCGGCCAGGGTGCTGGACGAGGCGGGCCTGGACCTCATTCTGGTGGGCGATTCGCTGGGCATGGTCGTGCTGGGCTATGAGAACACCGTGCCGGTGACCATGGAGGAGATGCTCCATCATACCCGGGCCGTCTCCCGCGCCGTGCGGCGGGCGCTGGTCATCGGCGACATGCCCTATTTTTCCTTCCACCTTTCTCCGGAGGAGACCGTGCGCAACGCCTCCCGCTTCCTCAAGGAAGCGGGCGCCGGCGGGGTTAAAATTGAGGGCGCCGGACGGAAGCGTTTGAAGCTCATCGAGGCCATGGTCGAGGCCGAGATCCCGGTCTTGGGCCATGTCGGCCTGACTCCGCAGTCCATCCACCACTTGGGCCAGTTCAAGGTCCGGGGCAAGAACCTGGAGGAGGCCCGCCGCATCCTGGACGACGCCCTGAACCTGGAGAAGGCCGGAGTTTTCGCCGTGGTCCTGGAATGCGTCCCCCTGGAGTTGGCCCGCCTGGTCACCGGCCGGCTGAGCGTGCCCACTATCGGCATCGGCGCCGGGCCCTACTGCGACGGACAGATATTGGTCTTCCACGACCTGACCGGCATCACCCCCGGTTACCTGCCCAAGTTCGTCAAGAAATATCTCGACCTGCACAGCCTGCTCGGCCGGGCGGTCAGGAGCTATATCGAGGACGTCCGGCAGGGAGACTTTCCCGGCGATGCGCATTCCTACCACTTGGCCGAAGCGGAGAAGAAAGCCATGGCCGCACTCGGCCGCCGGAGCCGGGGCGGGAAGCCGGCCGGCGCCGGCGCCCGCGCTGCGTCTGCCAGGTGAGAAGCAGGCTATGAGGATCATCACTTCCCTGCGGCAGATGAAAGCTGCCTCGGCCCGGCTCAAGGCGGCCGACCGGACGATCGGCTTTGTCCCGACCATGGGCTACCTCCATCAAGGACATCTCAGCCTGGTCCGGGCCTCCAAAGCCTCGACCGATGCGACCGTGGTCAGTATTTTCGTCAACCCGGCCCAGTTCGGCCCGGCCGAGGACCTGGCCAAATATCCCCGCGACCTCAGGCGTGACGCCCAACTGCTCCGCCGGGAGGGGGTGGATATCCTCTTTTGCCCCAAGGAGGCGGAGATGTATCCGCCCGGCTACAAGACCTTTGTCGAGGTCCACGAGCTGCAGAACAAGATGTGCGGCCGCAGCCGGCCCATCCATTTCCGAGGCGTGTCGACCGTCGTGCTCAAGCTGTTCCACATCGTCGGGCCGGATAAAGCCTTTTTCGGCCAGAAGGACGCCCAGCAGGCGGTCATTATCCGGCGGATGGTCTGTGACCTCGACCTGGACGTTAAGGTCGAGGTCAGGCCCATCATCCGCGACCCGGACGGGCTGGCCCTCAGTTCACGCAACGCCCACCTTAGCCCCGCGGAGAGGAAGGCGGCCCTGGTTTTGACTAAGAGTTTAAAAGAAGCTAAGATATTAGTGGAACAGGGCGAAAGGAAGACAGCCGTTCTCATAGAGCGGATACGGGCTCGACTCCAGGCCGAACCTTTGGCCCGAGAGGATTATGTGACCGTGGTGGACCCCGAGGAGCTGGAGCCGCTTTTCCTGATCAAGGGCCGGGCGCTCATCGCCCTGGCCGTGTTCATCGGCCGGACCCGTCTCCTCGACAACGTGATGGTCAGCATCGAGCCCAAGGCCGAGACCAATATCAAGAAGCATGAGTCCGTGAAGAGGTAAAAGCCCATGAAAAGGATCGTTCTCCGGTCGAAACTCCATAAAGCCGTCGTCACCGAAGCCAATCTGGAATATGAAGGAAGCCTGGCCCTGGACAGCAACCTGATGAAGGCCGCCGATATGATCCCTTTCGAGCAGGTCTATGTCTATAACGTATCGAACGGAGAAAGGTTCTCCACCTACCTCATCAAGGCCAAAGAGGGGTCGGGCACGGTCGGTGTTTACGGCGCCGCCGCTCATAAGGCCGGCCTGGGCGACAAGTTGATCGTCGTCACCTATGTCCTCCTCGATGATGAGGAGACCGAATTCTTCAGGCCCAAGATCCTCATCCTGGATGAACGGAATAGGATCAAGGAAAGCCGGTAGAGTCAATAGGAGACAATGCCTCTAAAGAAAAGGGGAGAGATATAATGAAAACAAAATTATCATCCGTCATCCTCATTCTGGGTCTGGCGGCGGCCTGCGCCCTGCCGCCAAAGCCTGTCGTGCCGAGCGTCTCCGGGGATTACAACCTGTACCTCACCCAGGGCAGCGATTTTCTCAAGGAGAAGCAGTATGACCGGGCGGTGGCAGTGCTGAACAAAGCCGTCGCCCTCAAGCCCGAGGCAGCCCGGGCCACCAACCTGCTGGGCATCGCTTATTTCCTCCAGGAGAACTTCAGGAAGGCCGAAGAAGTTTTTCTCCAGGTCATTTCCCTGGACAAAGCCTATGCGCCCGCCTGCGTCAACCTGGGCAATACATATTTCATGATGGGCGAACTGGCCAAAGCGGAATCGTATTTGAAGAAAGCT
>JBAVVA010000191.1:0-4662 GCA_049697055.1 Candidatus Aminicenantales bacterium | reverse complement strand
GGCCGGGCCAGGCGGTTGATGGCCTCGCCCAGACAGGCCAGCAGCGTGTTGAGCATGTTCAGGGCCGTTCCTTTAACTCCGAAATCCAGTTCGAAGTCGGAGGCGGGCAGCCGGCCCGAAAGATACTTGAGCAGCAGGAACAAGTCGGCCAACCGGTCGAATCCGGAGGCCAGGGGCAGCTTGCCCTCCCTTTCCCGCCCGCGCAACTCGGTGTAGAAGCGGGCCATCGTCTCCCGGAAAGACTGGTCCAGGACAAGGTCATAGACGTCCTGGCCTTGCCGGGCGCAACGCTCCACGGCGGCCTGGACGTCGCCGCGGAACCCATCCAGGAAGCGCGACCCGTCGTTGATGGCCAGGGCGGCGTAGTAGCCCCACAGGTGGCCGGCCAGGGTGACGAGGACCGGACTCAGGTGCTCCTCCAGACGGGGCACGTGGAAGACGTCCTCGGCGTAGGGCGCGAAGCGGTCCTCGTCCTCGTCAGCGATGACGAGCGGCACGGCTTTGTGAGCGCGGAAGATGGCGGTTTCCTTGACCAAGTCGGTGAGCACCGCTTCGGCCGCTCCCGCGGCGCAGACAATGATCATCGGTTCCGAAGATAAGTCGATGTGCTTCTTGTCCTCGACAAAATCGGAGGAGATGGTCTTATAGCACAGCTCGCTGAGCTTGATGCGAATCTCATCGGCGGCCACCTTGTTGGGCCCGCTGCCCACCACAGCCCAGTATGTCCGGAGCAGGGCCGTCCGGCGGGCCGAGGCCTGGAAGCGTTCCCGGAGGTCCAGGACGCGGCGCATGGCTTCCGGCAGGCGGAGGAGCTGCCGGACCTGATCGGAGACATATTCCTCGCTCCGGCGGCCGCGCAGGCGGGCGACGGCCAGGCCCAGCAAGGCGCCGGCCACGATTTGTGCGTAGAAGGCCTTGGTCGAGGCCACCGACATTTCAATATCCCGGCCGCTGGAGGTGTATAGAACACCGTCCACCTTGAAGGTCAGGTCCGAGTCCCGGCGGTTGACGACGCCCAGGGTGTGAGCGCCGCGGGCCCGGATAAGGTCCACGGTCCGGTTGGTGTCGGTGGTCGTGCCGGATTGGCTGATGGCCACCACCAGGGTATCCTGGAGGGAGGCGGGGTTGGCCTCCGGGCCCAGATGAAGGCTGCTCAGCTCGGAGGCCTTCATGGACTGAACCTGAACCGAAGCGTCGTCAAGGTAGCCCCTCATGAGCTCGGCGCAGGCCTGGGCAGCCACCCCGGCCGTTCCCTGTCCGATGAATACGATCCGCCGGATGCGATCCTGGGCCAAGGCGGTCCGGAGCCGGGCCGTGAGCACGGACTCGTCCAGGGCCACCTCGAAGCGGGGCTTCCCGTCGCCCGCCACCCGCCATCGGCCCTGCAGCGTCTTTTCCACCGATAGGGGCGACGCGTTAATCTCCTTCATGAAATAATGCGGATAGCCCTGACGGTCGGTGTCGCGAGAAGTGATGGGAGTGGATTTGATGTCCTGCTCTTTCAAGGTGACCGGAGCCCCATCATAGCCCACAGCCCGGATACCTGGGAGGCCGCCCGGCGAGTCCTGGTCCAATACAAAGATCTGTCCTTGGCTGGGCCCCTTCCGGCCCCGGACGACTTTTTCGCCTTCGAGCTTAACATATGAGGAAGTGGCCTCCACCAAACCATAGACCTCCGAGACGGCCAGGTAAAAATCCGTAGCCAGGCCGACAAAAAGGGCCTGGCCGCTGCCCCGCTGGGCCAGGAACAGCTTGCCCGGCGCAAGGTCGGTCTGGAGGACGATGGCATGTGAGCCCTTGAATTCATTCAAGGCCAGGCGAAAAGCTTCCAGCACATCCTTGGTCTGCCGGTAATGATGGGCCACCCTCAGGGGGATGATCTTGGTGTCGGAGCCGATATCGCCGGCCAGGGCCAGCCCCTGCCGTTCCAGGTCCGCCTTGAGCTCGAGGTAATTGTCGATGTCGCCGTTCAGGCAGGCCTGAATGATGGGGAAGGAAGTCTCCGAGCCGGCCAGCCGGCCGCTGCTGCGATTGTCCTGGGGATGACAGTTCAGCTCGGTGATGGCGCCCACCGAAGCCCAGCGGGTGTGGGAGACGATTGTTCGATGAGCGGCCGGCCGGTGCAGGGCTGTCCGGAAGAGCGCATCCCCGGCGATTTGACCTCTGAGGAAGCGGACATTATCGCCCAAGCGGCCGATCTCGGCAGCGATCTTGTAGGTAAAGACAGCCGCCGTCCTTCCGTCGGGGAAACTGCGGAGGGATATAGTGCGATTCAGGAGTTCTTTATCAGCCGCCCTCTGTTCGAGCTCAGCGGCCAGCCCCGCTTTCCGCAGCTCATCCATCCAAAGGCCGAATTCCGCCGCGTCGAAGAGCATCAGCACCGACAGGCCGGCCGAATCGCGGCCCCGCACCTCCAGCCGGTCCAGGCTGTTCAAGGCCAGGTTGAGGTTCCGCAGAATTTCGGCCGAATCAGGCGAAAGGGGCGGCTGGCTGAGGCTGCCGCCGGCCAAGGCCCTGACCTTTTCCACATTTTCCAGGACCTCAGCCTTGAGACACCAGGCCGTATCCTTCAGCTTTTCAAGCGCCTCGGACTGATGCTGGAGGCCGAGGCTGTCCGGCCGGCCCAGCTGCAGGGAATAGCGCTTTTCTTCCCTGTTAATCAGTTCCGAAAAGCGGCCGGCCAGGCCGGTCAAAGCCTCCTGGAGATCGGGCCGCTGCAAGAGAGTATAGAAAAGCTCCATCTCCCGAAGCGCACAGACCGCTTCCCCAAGAGAGCCGAGATGTTCCTTCCCCCCTAGATATCCCTTCTCCAAAGAAATTCCGGCCGCCTCGCAGGCCTCCCGGTCCCGGCCCTCGGCCAGCTCAACCATCTTCTCCAGCCGCGGCACATCGGGGGTGAGGCCGGAGAGCGGCCTGTGTTTGACCGACAGGATCCCCGCAATTCCGCACATGGCCTTAATTTTACAGTGGACATTCTACCAAAAAAAATAGATGGGAGCGAATCGACACTTTTCAATTGACAGGAGTCAGCCACTCCTGTTAGTTATCATGCTTAAGGCCATGAAAAGGAATTGATATGAAACAAGCAAAGATCATCCTCGGACTCGTTCTTCTTCTCTATGTGGCGGCTTCCCCTCTCCGGCTGATCGGCCTCCAGGACCGGACGGGGCAGCCTCCGGAATTCACCCAATTCCGCAAGGCGATGAAGATCGAAGACCCGGCGGCCCGCCTCGCCGAACTGGAACGTATCCAGGCCGCTTACCCCAACAGTCCGATTAAACAGGTGTTGGAGAGCGCCATCATCTCCACTCGAGTGGAGATGAGCACCGACCTAGCCACAGTCCTCGACCTCCAAAAAAAGCTCCTCCAAGAGGCCCGGGGACTGGAACGGCTGGCCATCCTGGTCGACTCCGGCCAGGAAATCCTGGAACATCCCAACCTGAAGCGGTTCGATCCAAAAGCGGCAGCCGCCGCCGTGGTGGACTACTCTTCCCAGGGCTTGAAACTGGCCGAAGACCCGGAGTTTTTGAAGTCGGTGGGTGAAAACGAAAAGCCCTATATCCAGATGTTCGTTCTTTACCTCACTCAAACCAAGGCCCAAGCCTATCTTTCGCTCAAGGACGCCGACAACGCCCTCCGGGTTCTGGAAGAAAACAAGGCCAAGGGCGGGGAACAGGATAAGGTCAGCGACTACCAAATGGGAACCATCATGGACCTCAAAGGCCGGGACAAGGAAGCCCTGGAATATTATTTCCGGGCCGCTGCCGAAAACTATAGGGACAGTCCCGACAAGGCCCTTTATTTATATAAGAAAATCACCGGCTCAGCCGAAGGTTTCGAAGCCGAGCTGGAAGCCAAGCAGCACGAGTTGCCTTTTGAACCCCAGAAATTCCAGCCCGGCCCGGAATGGAAAGGGAAAGCGGTTGTAGTGGAGTTGTTCACCGGTTCGGAATGCCCGCCCTGTGTGGCCGCCGACGTGGCTGTGGACGGCCTGCTCGAAACCCTGACGCCCAAATACTTGGCGGTCCTGGAATACCATCTGCCCATCCCCCGGCCCGACCCTATGATGAATCAGGCCACCGCGCTACGGGCGGGTCACTACGGCGTCCGGAGCACGCCCAGCATCTTTATCGACGGCCAGGCCTTGGCCGGGGGGGGAGGGCCGATTTTCATGGCCAAGACAAAGTACAATCTCTACCTCGAAGAGCTCAAAAAACGGATCAATGTTGATCCAGGCCTGAAGCTGAAGCTGGAGGCTTCACTCCGGGGAGACGATATTCAGGTCTCCTACACTCTAGACAAAGTTCCGGATAACGCCGACTGCCACCTCGCCCTGGTCCAGAAAGAGGAAAAATTCAAGGGCGGGAACGGCATCATCTTCCACAAAATGGTCGTTCGCGAGTTTAAGACCATGGCCAGCCCAGCCGGCCTTTCCGGCCGGCTGACTATCAACCTCCCCAGCGCGGAACAGTCCGCCCTCCAACGAGTCAGCCAATACGAAAAGCAGATGTCTTTCACTTTCAAAGAGAAGCATGCGGCCATCGACCGGACCCGGCTCCGGATAATTTTCTTCGTCCAGGACAAGAGCACGGACAAGGTCTACACAGCCGCTGTAGCGGATGTGAAATAGAGCCTTCATGACCTGGATCGACGCGCTCTTCC
>JBAVVA010000190.1:0-1520 GCA_049697055.1 Candidatus Aminicenantales bacterium | reverse complement strand
CTGGACCAGCTCAAAGAGGGAAAGGCCCAGCAGTCGAGAAGAGACCCACACGGCCAAAATCCAGAACAGAGTGATGAACAGCAGATCGTAAACCCTGGCCTTCAGCCTGGCCCCCGCCCCGCGCTTGGGCTTCCGGCGCCTTGGCCTGACCCCCTGGCCCAAGAGCGGCGATTCCTCTTCTCCCCCTCTCCTATTATAGAAATCGTCAGAAGAAGGGACGGTACTCGCCTCGCCCGTATCGTCCGGCCTCAAGGCTGCGGGCTCGGACGGAAGTTCAAAGGCGAAGTCCCCCCTCTCCCGCGACATCCCCTCCTGGGTTGAGGCATGGAATCCGGGCGTCTCACCTTCCTTGACTCTTTCCGCCCAAGGCGGGAGCTGCTCTTGAGCGCCGGAGGGGGGCTTAGGATTCTCCTCCTCTTGCCGAACGGAAGCAAAATCCTTCTCGCGGAAAGAGGGCTGAGGCGGGGGTGAGGAGGGGATATCCGGGCTCGGCTTCTTCTTCTCTAAAGTGGACATCAGTCTGGCAATCTCCTCCATCTCTCGACCGGAGGTCGGAAAACCGGACTCAAAACCACCGGCGGGAGATTCACTTTCCTGGCGACGGGCTTCGGCCCGGGGCGCCTGCGGGGCTGAGGGGGCCGGCGGCTCTACCCGGCCCATCTCGGGCAGTTCACGCGTCAGGAATTCCCGAACGGTCTCTTGGCCGGCATCGCCCGCGGGACTTTTTTCCAGCTTGGTTCTATCCGCGGAGGGCAGAACAAGATCTTCCTTATCGACAGGGAGGTCCGGGGATAAGCCCTGAGGCCGGCTGGCCTTTCCCGGCTCGGCTTTTGGTTTGATCGAGTCCAGCACAAGGTCTTCCCTGTGGCGGCTGTCCTCTTCGACCTCGACGATCCGGTCGCCCGGAATGGGCTCCTCAACATTCTCGTCCTCGGGGAAAAGAAGTTGGGTGCCGCAGTTGTTGCAGTAGCGTTCAACCTCGTCGATGATGGAGCGGCAGTAAGGGCAGCGTTTGATGGTCACTGGCTTATTTATAAAATGGAACAGGCTTGAAAGTCAAGAAATGTTTTTACAATCAATGACTTCCAGCAGCCGGCTTCCCGCTAAAAGGCAGGCGGAAGGCCCTGAGCCAGGAGGCGGAGGGCAATTAAAAGCGGAATTCAAATTGACATGAACTGGCCAATGGATTAAAAATATGACGCTGGGTGGGCGATTAACTCAGCGGTAGAGTACTACCTTCACACGGTAGGAGTCACAGGTTCAAATCCTGTATCGCCCACCACTTTGTTATCAGGAACTTGCACGATCCCTCGTCCCGGAAAAACAACAGGTGCGCCCAAAAATGCGCCCATTTCAGGGCCAGGAAGCTGGCCGACGACGCCGTGAAGGTGCCTGTCGCTCAGGTGGGAGTAGATCTCGGTCGTCCTTATCGATTTGTGGCCGAGAAGCTTCTGAACCGCCCTGATGTTGCCCGTCCTCATCGTAAGGTAACTAGCGAAAGTATGCCGCCACGTATGTAA
>JBAVVA010000189.1:0-13648 GCA_049697055.1 Candidatus Aminicenantales bacterium | reverse complement strand
CCGCATCCTGATGCCCATGATCAATGAGGCCGTCTATGCCCTGATGGAAGGCGTGGGCACGCCGGAGGCCATCGACACGGTCATGAAGTTGGGCATGAACCATCCCATGGGCCCCCTGACCCTGGCCGACCTCATCGGACTGGATGTCTGCCTGTTCATCATGGAGGTCCTGCACCAGGGGTTCGCCGATACGAAATACCGGCCTTGCCCCCTGCTGCGCAAGATGGTGGACGCCGGCTACTTGGGCCGGAAGTCGGGGCGGGGGTTCTACGACTACAGTCAGCAGAGATAAGAAATTACGGATAAGGCGTTTCCGGAAACCGGGCTTCAGGCCCGGAAGGCCGGGAGGTGAGCATGAAAGAAGAAGATATCGAACAGAAGAACATCTCGCGGGGAAAGGCCATCGAGGCCGCCATGTCGCAGATCGAGAAGCAGTTCGGCAAGGGCGCGGTTATGCGGCTCGGTCAGAAGGAAGCGGCCATCAAGGTCCACGCCATCCCCACCGGCTCGATCGCTTTTGACTACGCTCTGGGCATCGGCGGCTTCCCGCGTGGACGGGTGGTGGAGGTCTTCGGCCCGGAGGCCACGGGCAAGTCCACCCTGGCCCTCCACGTCATCGCCGAGTCGCAGAAGCAGGGAGGGCAGGCGGCCTACATCGACGCCGAGCACGCCCTGGACACGAGATACGCCGCCAGCGTGGGCGTGAACGTGGACAGCCTGCTCATCTCCCAGCCAGACTACGGCGAGCAGGGCCTGGAGATCGCCGAGGTCCTGGTGCGCAGCGGGGCGGTGGACGTCATCGTCGTGGACTCGGTGGCGGCCCTGGTTCCCAAGGCCGAGCTGGAGGGGGAGATGGGCGACGCCCACATGGGCCTCCAGGCGCGGCTCATGAGCCAGGCCCTGCGGAAGCTGACGGCCATCGTGGCCCGCTCTAAGACCTGCTTCATCTTCGTCAACCAGCTCCGGGAGAAAATCGGCATGTTCATCGGCAACCCGGAGACGACTACCGGCGGGCGGGCCCTGAAGTTCTACGCCTCCTTGCGGGTGGACATCCGGCGAGTGTCGTCTATCAAGGATGGGGAGAGCATCGTCGGCAACCGGGTCAAAGTCAAGATCGTAAAAAACAAGATGGCCCCGCCTTTCCGGGAGGCCTTCTTCGACATTATGTTTGGCAAGGGCATCTCGCGGGAAGGTGACCTGGTGGACTGCGGCATCGATACGGCTATTCTGGAAAGATCGGGCACCTGGTATTCCTACAAGGGGGAACGGCTCGGCCAGGGCCGGGACAACGTCAAGAAGCTCCTCGAGGGCAACAAAGACCTGGCCGGAAAGTTGGAGCAAGAAATCCGCAAAAAGATGGGCCTTATTCCCGACGACGAGCCGAAAGAGGCCAAGGCCTCTGGCCAGGAAGCCAAGGCTGAAAAGGCCGAGAGCAAGAGAGAGAAAGAGAAGGCAAAGTAAGATCAAGGAGGCCGGCCATGAGAGGCTCTGACGTCTTGAAGCTTGTCCTTTCCATAGTCATCTGCCAGGGCGCCGGGTTCTTGGGCTCTTTGGCCACCACGCCGTCCATCGCCACCTGGTACAAGACCATCGCCAAGCCAAGCTTCAATCCACCCAACGCCATCTTCGGACCGGTCTGGATTGCCCTCTACTTGCTTATGGCGGTGGCTCTTTTTCTTGTCTGGAAACGGGGAGTGGCCACTGCCGGAGTCAAGTCAGCGATGGTTCTTTTCTTCATACAGCTCATCCTGAACACGCTCTGGTCGGTCCTGTTTTTCGGCCTTCACCAGCCCATGTGGGCTTTTTTTGAAATCCTCGTCTTGTGGCTGTTCATCCTGCTGACTTTGATTGCTTTTTGGCGCATTGCGCTTCCGGCCGGCCTGCTGCTCATTCCCTACATTCTTTGGGTAAGCTTCGCCTCGGCCCTGAATTTCGCCATCTGGCGGCTGAACACCTGAGCGGCGGCCGCGGCCTTTATCTTATTCAGCCCAGGCAATGTCGTCTCCCGCCTTGACTGCCCAACCCCATGTCCCCTGGCCCCCGTCGTCATTATGATTCGGCCCCAAGCTGAAAAGATTAGGTCCTTTTGGTGTATGTCGGCAAACGAGCGAACGGCCGGCAGTGGACACAAAGTCAAAAGAGAACTATAATATGATTCAATATGAATCATAAATTGCATCATCGGAGGCCCGATGAAAACCAAAACCATTACTATTCATAACCTTGATGAAAAGGTGGAGAAAGTTCTGAGAACCCGAGCCAAAACCGGAAATACGAGCGTCAATAAGGCTGTGAAGGAACTCCTGCAAAGAGCTCTCGGCCTCGGCCCGGAGAAGAAAGACAACAGGGTAGAATTTCTCGACCTATTTGGAATTTGGACAGAGGAGGATGAAAGGAGCTTCTCTAGGGCCATCAGGGACCTGGAAACGATCGACCGGGATGATTGGACATGAAAAAGCTTCTGCTTGATACAAATGCATTTACCCGCTTCCTCAGGGGGGATGGGAAAACGCTGGCTTGGCTGGCTCAAGCCGATTGTGTCTACATGTCCGTGTTTGTTCTAGGGGAGTTGTATGCTGGCTTCAAAGCTGGAGCCAAGGATAAGGACAACAGACGAGTCCTGGATAGATTTATGGGCAAGCCCACCGTCTCGGTCCTTACCGCTACCCGAGAGACAGCGGAGATTTTTGGATTGGTCAAGGATAGTTTAAGAAAATCGGGCCGGCCGATCCCCATCAATGATGTCTGGATTGCCGCCCACGTCCTCGAAACCGGCTCCGTTTTAGTGACCTATGACAAACATTTCTTACACATACCCGGTCTGAGGCTATGGGACGAAGTTGACTCCTAGCGGAATTTCCCTGGGAATACACCTTTCCTTCGCCCAGCCCCGCTTATTTCGTGAAGGCCTTGATCAAAGCCTGGCGCAGAGGCATGAAGATAAGGGAGGCTGTCTCCTGGAGCTTGACTTCACCGTAGCTTGGAATGACAAGCGCGTCGGCCAGGACCAGGCCGTCCATACCCTCACTGGAAAGGCCCATAAGGCGGGCGATGGTCGGCGCCACATCAACCAGCCTGGCCGGGAAATCGGACCTCAGGCCTACTCTGATCCCCGGCCCGGCCAGGGCCAGGGGGATATGCTGGTTGCCCCAGGTCAGGGGCCCGTGCGCGCCGTAGGAATTGAGCGGTGGGGCTGTTTCACCGCTCCAGAGCAGAGCGTTCTCTTGTGTCGTTACGACGAGGTCGGGGCCGATGGGGCCGACGCAGCTGCTTAAGAGCTCCATATAGGCCCGGTTGAGGTCTTCTGGAAGGGCGGCCTGTGTGGTGGGGGCGGGGATATAGACCCAGGCTAGCCCAGCTTTGCACTTGGCGTAGGCTCCGGTGATGCCGGGGACATGGGCTTGGGCAATTTTCTCGGCCAGTTCGCCCGCCCGGGAGGGGTCGTCGAGATACGTGTAGGGAACGCTGATGGCCTGCCTGATACCGATCGATCTGGCGATCGTCCTAAGGGAATCTTGATCAATGTTAATGCTGTTGGGGATCATGCCGTGGTCGGCCGTCACTACCCATAGAGTTCGGGACAGGAGACCTTCCGCCCGGTAAGCGGCCACCAACTCGCCCAGGGCATTGTCCGTGGCGATCATGACCTGGCGCATTGTGTCGGGGGCGACTATCCCGCCGGTCAGGTGCCCGCTGATGTCGGTAGCCGGCAGGTTGAGGAGCAGCGCCCGGGGCTTGTAGCTTTTGAAGAGGGCGAGCGCGGCCCTCACGGCGAACACGTTCGAGTCGCCCGGGGCGGCATCCGGCAGGCGCAGCCGAGGGTCGGCCATGACTTGGGAGCCGGGCTCGTGGCCCAGGAGCGCGGCCGGGATGAGCATTTTTACCCCGTTGATGGTGAAGCTCTCGGAATAAAGGATAAAGTCGGAGGGCCCCACGCCCAGGCCCTGGGCGGCGTAGTACTTCTCGGCGCTTACGGCCGCCACTCGGCCAGCCGGCCAGCGCGATTTTATGAGGGCCGCCAGGGTCGGGACGCCGTTTTCGGCGACGATGCGGTCCATGGCGCCGCCGTTGATGGCTTCCAGGGTCGTGGGACGGAAAACCTCATGGGTCTCCGAATTGATCCAGCCGAAGCCCACGATCCCGTTGTGCCGCGGAAACGTTCCGGTGCTTATTTCCGTGTGACCGGGGGGAGTGTTGCTTTCGAGAGAACAGACCCAGGCGCCGGAATAGACGGTCCCTGAGGAGAAGAGGAGAGTCAGGTTGGGAAGGCTGGCCAGGTCGAAATAATCTGGACGGCAGGCATCCAGGGAGACCAGGACAAGATAGTCGACGGCGGGTTCGGCCGTTGAGCCGGGCGATCCCGTGGCTTTAGGGCCGGCGCTCAAGACGAGGAGAAGGCCGGCTGCCCATAAGAGCAAGAAGGCAAGATGTCTTTTTAGATTCAAGGGAATCTTGGCCGCTCTATTCATATCGATGACTCCTAATGAATAGACAATCCTTGCCTCCCGATCCTTGGCCCGAATCGCCTTGAAATCAGGGGAGGTTGTGATATCATTAAAACAGGACAAGGTCGAATGCCCGGCCGGAGGGAATTCTTAAAAATGACCGGTGCGGCCGGGGCCGCGCTTTTGTTGCGCAGCCCAAGGCTCTCCGGCCCGTACCCTGGCATGAAGGAGGAGGATGAGATGAGCTATACAGCCAAGGATTATTCGAAGCTGATCGGCACGCCCGGTTTCAGCGAGACACTGCTCAAGAACCATTTCACTCTGTATCAGGGGTATGTCACCAACACCAATAAGGTGCTCGACCTGCTGGCGGCCATGCTCAAGGAAGGGAAGGCCGGAACTCCCGAGTACTCCGAGCTTAAACGGAGGCTGGGCTGGGAGTTCAACGGCATGAGGCTCCATGAGCTCTATTTCGAGAACCTGGGCGGGAAGGCCGGCCTGGGCCCCGGCAGCCCGCTGGCCAAGAAGATGGCCGCGGATTTCGGCGGAGCGGACATTTGGGAAAAGGACTTCCGGGCCACCGGCGCCATGCGCGGCATCGGCTGGACGGTCCTTTATCAGGATACGGCCGGCGGCCGGCTGATCAACTTTTGGATCAATGAGCACGACGTCTCCCATCCGGCCGGCTGCACGCCCCTTCTGGTTATGGACGTCTTCGAGCATGCCTTCATGCTGGACTACGGGCTGAAACGGGCCGATTATATCGAAGCCTTCTTCAAGGCCGTGGACTGGAAGGCGGTCGAAGCCCGGCTGAAGTAAACCGCCAAGCCGGGGATGATCCAGGAGGAGAGGATCAAGCTTCTGGCCAAGGGTCTTCCGCAGAAGGCTTCCGGACGGGTCTCGCTCTTAACAATCGCTACGAACTGGACGGCCCCCGCGACCCGAACAGCTTTCCCGGTGTGGCCTGGTGCTTCGGCCAACACGACCGGCCCTGGCCGGAGCGTCGGGTGTTCGGCCGCGTCCGGGCCATGACTGAAACGGGGCTGAGGCGTAAGTTCGACGCTGACCGATAGGCGCGCCGCGTGGACGAGATGTGCGGCCCGGAAAGGAGGTAAAGGCCATGCCGGTGGGGTTCAAGAGACGTTCCAAGAAGGCGGGGCTTCCCCCGGGCAGCCTGGTCTACGTCGGGGAAAAAAAGTTGGACAAGACGCGCATTACGGTCATGGACTACGACCAGGAAAACTTCGTGGAGAAACAGATGGAGACGGTCGAGGAATGCATTCCCTTCCGCGACACTTCGACCATCACCTGGATCAACGTGGACGGCGTCCATGAGCCGGAGGTCATCCAGCATCTGGGGGAATGCTACGGAATCCATCCCCTCATCCTGGAAGACATCATGAACACCTCCCAGCGGCCCAAGCTGGAGGATATGGGCGACTACTTGTTTCTGGTGGTCAGGATGATCACCAACCATCGGCAGCCGGGCGAAGAAAAGTTCGAGCAGGTCAGCCTGGTGGTGGGCTCCAACTTCATCCTATCCTTCCAGGAGGATGTGGGCGATGTCTTTGACTCGGTCCGGGAGCGGATCCGGAAGGGCCAAAGCCGTCTTCGGAACCAGGGGCCCGATTATCTGGCCTATGCCCTGCTCGACGCCATCGTGGACGGATATTTCGGAGAGCTGGAGCGGATCGGCGACGAGATCGAAGGCTTGGAGGATGATATCCTGAAATACCCCAAGCCGGCGACGGTGCAGCGCATCCATCAGCTGAAACGGGAGATGATATTCCTGCGCAAGTCGATCTGGCCGCTGCGGGACGTCATCGGCCGGATGGAGCGCCGTGAATCGCCGCTCATAAAGGAGAGCACGGCCATCTTCCTCAAGGACGTCTACGATCACGCCATTCAGGTCATGGATTCGGTGGAGACCTTCCGCGACATGCTGTCGGGGATGCTGGACATCTATCTGTCCAGCACTTCGAACCGCATGAACGAGATTATGAAGGTGTTGACCATCATCGCCACCATCTTCATTCCCCTGACTTTCATCGCCGGGATCTACGGCATGAACTTCAAGTTCATGCCCGAGCTGGAATGGCGCTGGGGCTACCTGGTCGTCTGGGCGATCATGGCCGTGGTGGCCTTGATTATGCTATCCTATTTCAAACGCAAAAAATGGCTGTAAGGGGCCTCTTTCAGACGGTTAAAGGCGCGGCCTCGTCCAGGTTGAGGCTTTAGGAGGGACCCGATGGATAATCAGAAAACTCACCCGACCATGAGCGTCAAGGATGTTTTTCTCCTCATCGGGGGGGCGCTCGTCCTCATTCTGCTCATGCTCAACATCGGCCCCGGAGAGTACAAGCTGTTTTTCTGGACGGTCCGCATCTCCAATCTGCTGGTTATCCTGTTCATGACCGGCCTGGGCTTCGGCCTGGGGTACTGGGCTGCGCGAAGACGCCAAAAAAAACGGGCTGAGAAAATAGTCCAGCCGCCGGCCGCCCCGGCTCCGCCTCAGCCGCCGGCCGGCCAGAGCCAGCCGCGCGCTTGATTATTTGGCGGCCGAATCATGGGGGCTATCGGCCGCCGACCCATATCAGGTCCGGCGCAGCAGAGCGGACGATTCGTAATCCTCCATCATCTCTTCGAACAGCGCCGGCTGCTTTTCCTTGAGCTCGATGGCGTAATCCAGGAAGCGCTGGACGCCGTCCCATAGCACCCTGTGGACCTTGTCCAGGATGGGCTTCTTCCGCTGGGCTTCCAGGATGAATAACTTCTTGGGGTTGCCGTCCTTGAAGGCTGAGACGTCGGCGATGAAGTGGAGGATGGAAATCATGTCGTTGAAGATTTCTTCGAAATCGTAGGTGATGGCCCTTTCCATGAAATTGAGCCAGACGCCCCGGGCCTTGACGTATTCCAGGATGACCGGCTCCATGGCCTGGGCTGACTTGTATTCGATGTGCTCCGCTTCCTGCCGCATCCGGCGCAATTCCTCGAGCGGGGCTGAGTGGATCTTGGACATGGTCAGGGCGGGCGATTTGAGCGCCTCGAAATTGGCCAGGAAGAGGTTTCTCATTTCCGAGCGGAACAGGAAGCTCTTGATGAACATCAGCTGCCGTCGTTTGGCCCGCGTCGTCTGCCTTTCCAAGATTTTCTCGATGATGAACACGGCCAGCAGGACTTCCAGGGGGATGGCGGCCAGGTGGAGGAAAAACTCGACATGGGTCACTTCCTTCAAGACCAGGAAGAGAACGGAGGCAGCTAGGAGAACGACGCCTACGCCGATGTCACGGGAATATTTCATGATGGGCTCCTCCGACCGTATAGCATAACGCCTCGGGAAGTGTCAGCCAACACAGAAATTCCTCCATTTCTTCCGGAGGCCGCAAACTATGGTTGGAGGGAGTCAAGACGAATCCGAGCGGATGAAAGTCGGTCGAAATAGGGCCTTCAGAACCCGGCGCCCAGAGTCGCTCCCACCCAAGTGTAACTGAAGAAGTTATTGAAGGGGGTGATGAAGAAAGCTTGGAGCTTGAGGCCGCCGGCTTTCAGCCCGGCGTTCACCTTGAATTGCACATCGCCCTGGAGGGAGTAGCCGCTGCCGATGATCACAGGCACGGCCACCCCGGCGCCGACATACAGGGCGGCCAGGTTCATATTCAGAATGACTCCGGGCATGATGAATACCGGGTTGAAGGTGAAGTTGTAGATGAGTAGGTCACATTCCGGGCTTAGGCTCAAGGCGCCAAAATTGAAGTCGATGTTGGCCCCGGCCAGGCCGAAGACCGGGCTGAAACTGAAATCGCTGGGAGTCATAATACCGCCCCGGATATAGAAATTCAAGGGACCCACGGCCTTAGCCGAAGAAACTGTGAAGGCGAAGAGTGCAAGCGCGCACACAACAATGCTCAGGGCTTTTTTCATATTTTTCCCTCCATTTGGCTTATTTTAGCGGGGAGGTCGGGCAAAAGCAACGGCTTTTTTTCAATTTTTCGCCGCTGCCCGCAGCCCGGGCAAAGTACCCTTCAAATACCGCCCGGTGATCGAGTCCGGCGCGGCGGCCACTTCCTCAGGCGTCCCCTCCGCCACGATCCGTCCGCCCCCCTCCCCTCCCTCAGGGCCCAGGTCGATGATGTGGTCGGCGCACTTGATGACGTCTAAATTATGCTCAATGACGCACACGGTGTGGCCCTCCTCGACCAGACGGCGGAAGCTGTGGAGCAGCTTGGCGATGTCGTCCAGGTGAAGGCCCACCGTCGGCTCATCGAAAAGATAGAGGATCTTCTTTTCCCGCTCGTGGATGAGGTGAAAGGCCAGTTTGATGCGCTGGAGCTCGCCGCCGGAAAGAGTGGTGGTTGGCTGGCCCAGCCGCAAATAGCCCAGGCCCACCTCGCGGAGCGGGGTCAGCTTCTTGATGATCCTGGGCTGGCCGGCGAAGAAAAGGCAGGCTTCATCCACGCTGAGCTGGAGCACCTGGTCGATGTTCTTTCCCCGATAGCGGATGTCCAGGACTTCGTCCTTGAAGCGCCGGCCGTGGCAGGCTTCGCAGGTCAGGACCACATCCGACAGGAATTGCATCTCCACCACTCGCTGGCCGTCGCCCTGGCACTCCTGGCAGCGGCCTCCGGCCGTGTTGAAGGAAAAGGTGCCGGGCCCATAGCCCTGGGCCTTGGCCTCGCGGGTCTGGCTGAAGAGAGACCGGATATCATCCATAGCTTTGGTGTAGGTGGCCGGTATGGAGCGGGGCGAGGTGCTGATGGGGGCCTGGTCTACCAGCACCAATTTATCAACCTTGTCCCTGCCCAGGATGCGGTCACAGCCCTCGGGCCTCTTTTCTTCCCAACTCCGGAAAAGGATGTCACTGAGCAGCGTGCTTTTGCCCGAGCCGCTGACCCCGGTGAGACAGGTGAAGACGTTGAGCGGAAAGCGCACGTTGATGTTTTTGAGGTTGTGTCGGCGGGCGCCGCGGACTTCGATGAAATTAACCGCCTTGCGGCGCTCGGCCGGGACTTGGATCTTCTTCCGGCCGTGGAGGTACTGGGCCGTCAAGGACCGCCGGTCACGGTTAAAAGCGTCCATCGGCCCGGCAAACACCACTCGGCCCCCGGCCTCCCCCGCCCCCGGCCCCAGGTCGATGACGTGCTCGGCGGCGCGAATGATCTCCGGGTCATGCTCGACCACCACCACGGTATTGCCGATGTCCTTGAGAGATTTAAGGATGGAGACCAGGCGGGCGTTATCGCGGGCGTGGAGGCCGAGGCTGGGCTCATCCAGGACGAAAAGCGTTCCGACCAGCGAGGTGCTCAGGGCCGCGGCCAGGTTGATCCGCTGGGCTTCGCCGCCGCTCAGGGTGAAGGTCATGCGGTCCAGGGTGATGTAGTCGAGCCCCACCTGGAGGAGGAAGCGCAGCCGGTTAAGGATCTCGGCCCGCAGCTTGCCGGCCACCTTCTCCTGGAAGGGCGCCAGCTCAATACGGCTGAAGAAATCGAAGGCTTCCCGGACCGTCATCCGCACCGCCCGGCCGATGTCAATCCCGCCCAGACGGACGCTGAGCGCCCGGGGGTTGAGCCGGGACTGACCGCAGGCGGGACAGGCGGTGTATTTTCGGTAGCGGCTGAGCAGGACGCGGACCTGGATCTTGTACTTCTTGGTCTGAAGCCAGTCGAAAAAGCCCTTGACCCCGCGGTAGCCATCCCCGCCGTCGAGGACGAAACGCTGCCACTCCTTCTTGAGGCTCTTGAAGGGGACGTCGGTGGGAATGCCCCGGCGCTTGGCTTCCCGGAGAAGCTCCCGGGCCAGCCTGCGCGACAAGGGCTTGGTCCAGGGCTCGACCGCACCCTCCTCCAGGGTCTTGCCCTTGTCCGGGATGACCTTGTCCTCGTCGATGACCGCCTGGTCGCCGAACCCGTGACAGACCGGGCAGGCGCCCTGGGGGCTGTTGAAGGAAAAGAGGTTAGGAACGGGCTCTTCAGCGACAAGCCGGCAGGCCTTGCATTCCAGCCGGTCGGAGAAGGGGAATTCCTTTCCCGACTCGGTCAGAACGCGGACCGCTCCGCCGCCGTTCTTCAGCCCCAGCTCCAGGGAATCCGCCAGCCGGTCTCTCTCGGCGGGGTCGAGGGTGAGCCGGTCCACCAGGATATCGAGGTCTTTGTCCTTCCGGCTGGGCTGGAGGTCGTCCAGGGAAACGGCCTGTCCTTCGCGGACCGCCCGGAAAAAGCCCTGTTTCTTGAGCAGGGCCAGGCTCCGGTCCGCCGGCCAGGAGAAAGTGATGAGGGCCTTGGTCCGGGGCGGAAGCTTCAGGAGCTTGTCCACGATGGCGTCGATCGTGTCGCGTTCGACGGGCTGGCCGCATTTGAGGCAGTGAACGGTGCCCACCCGGGCGAAGAGGAGGCGCAGGTAATCATGGATCTCGGTGGCCGTGGCCACCGTCGAGCGGGGGTTCTTGGTGGCGGCTTTCTGCTGGATGGCGATGGCCGGCGGGATGCCCTCGATGAGGTCGGCCTCCGGCTTGTCCATGCGTTCCAGGAACTGACGGGCATAGGCGGACAGGGATTCGAGGTAGCGGCGCTGTCCTTCGGCGTAGAGCGTGTCGAAGGCCAGGGAGGACTTGCCCGAGCCGCTCACCCCGGTGACGATGATCAACTTGTCGAGCGGGACATCCAGGTCGATGTTCTTGAGGTTGTGGACCCGCACGCCGCGCAGGATGATGCTCTTGGCCTTGGTTTCGGTCTGATTCATATTGGAACGGTCCTGCGGCCGTTCATTATACTGCGAATTCGTCCAGCTTTTTAGATAGATGGAAAAATGGGAAATTGGCACCGTGTCGCCAAAATTGACTTCCTGGCTAACCATCCTTTATCATCTGTTTGCCATTTTTGGAGGAATACATGAAACGACATCTCCTGGGCCTGATGCTGATGATGCTTTTAATCGCTTGGGGCGTTCAAGCGCTCCCGGCGGAAACCCATCCTTTCTCCATCCACGACATGCTGGCCATGGACCGCATCTCCGACCCGGCCGTGTCGCCCGACGGGAAACGGATCGTTTTTGTCTTGCGGACGACCGACCTGGAAGCCAACCGCGGCCGCACCGACCTGTGGCTGACGGACGCGGACGGCAAGAACTTGCGGCCCTTGACCACCCATCCGGCCGCCGACCTCAACCCCCGCTGGTCGCCGGACGGAAAATTCGTCTGGTTCCTTTCGACGCGCTCAGGGTCCAGCCAGGTGTGGCGCATTCCCCTGGACGGCGGCGAGGCGGAACAGGTAACGCGCTTGCCCCTGGATGCGGCCAACCTTATGGCCGCCCCCTACGGCAAGAACATAGCCTTCAGCCTTGAAGTTTTCCCCGGCCTTGGTCCGGAGGAGACCAAAAAGAATCTCGATGAGATCGCCTCCCGCAAGGCCTCAGGCCGGGTCTACGATAGCCTCTTCATTCGCCACTGGGACACCTGGGGCGACGGCCGGCGGTCGCACCTCTTCGTTATGCCCGCCAACGGGGGCGAAGCGTGCGACCTTATGCCGGCCATGGATGCGGACGCGCCCTCCAAGCCTTTTGGCGGCACGGAGGAGATCGCTTTCACCCCGGACAGCCTGGGCCTGGTCTTCACTGCCCGCAACGTCGGCCGCGAAGAAGCCTGGTCTACCGACCTCGATTTGTACTTTGTCCCGGTGAACGGCGCCCAGAAGCCGCAGTGCCTGACCGACAAGAACCAGGCCACCGATGCACAGCCTTGTTTCTCGCCCGACGGCCGGACTCTGGCCTACCTGGCCATGTCCAAGCCCGGCTATGAAGCCGACCGCTACCGGATCGTTCTCCGCTCCTGGGCCGACGGCACAGAGAGGGTCTTGGCGGAAAGTTGGGATCGTTCACCGTCCTCCCTTTGCTGGTCGCTCGACAGCCGGACGATCTATGCCGTTGCCGAAAACCTGGGACAGAATTCGCTATTCGCCGTTGATGTCTCAAGCGGCGCGGTCAAGACCCTGGTCCGGGACGGATGGGTCGGTTCGCCGATCGCCGCGGGCGGACGGATCTTCTACGGACTGGACCATCTTAAGTCGCCGGTGGAGCTCTACTCCGTCAAACCCGACGGCACCGATGTCCGGCCGGTCACCCGGATCAACGCCCCGAAGCTGGCCGCCGCCCGAATGGGCGATTTCGAGCAGTTCACTTTCAAGGGCTGGAACGGCGAGACCGTCTGCGGCTATGCGGTCAAGCCCGCCGATTTCGACCCCTCCCGGAAATATCCCGTGGCTTTCCTCATCCACGGCGGGCCGCAGAACTCGATGGGCAATCATTTCCATTACCGCTGGAATCCCCAGGCCTACGCCGGGGCGGGCTATGGCGCGGTCATCATCGATTTCCATGGATCGACCGGCTACGGCCAGGCCTTCACCGACTCCATCCGGGGCGATTGGGGCGGCAAGCCGCTGGAGGACCTCGAGAAGGGTCTGGCCGCCGCCCTGGAGCGCTATTCGTGGCTGGACGGGAACAGGGTGGGCGCCCTGGGCGCTTCCTTCGGCGGCTACATGATCAACTGGATCGCCGGCGCCTGGCCCGACCGCTTCCGCTGCCTGGTCGCCCACGACGGAAACCTCGATGAGCGCTCGGCCTACTACGACACGGAGGAGCTGTGGTTCCCCGAATGGGACCACCAGGGAACACCCTGGTCCAACCCCGCTGGGTATGAAAAGCACAACCCGGAGAAGCTGGTTAAGAACTGGAAGACCCCCATGCTGGTCGTCCACAGCGCCCTGGATTTCCGGGTGGTGGAGACGCAGGGGCTGTCCACCTTCACCGCTCTGCAGCGCCGGGGCATTCCCTCAAAACTTCTTTATTTCCCGGACGAGAACCACTGGGTGCTCAAACCGCAAAACTCCCTCCTGTGGCACGAAACCGTGATCGGCTGGCTGGACCGCTGGCTGAAGAATCCGCAGAAGTAGTCGTCCTCTTTTTCCGGCTGAATGAGCTTTCTTTTTATCCTGGTCACGGCCCTGGCCCTGTCCATGGATTGTTTTGCCGTGACCGCCGGCCTGTGCCTGTCGCCCAAGGGGCTGACCGCCGCCCAGTCCTTGCGTCTGGCCGTGGCCTTCGGTTTTTTTCAGTTCGGCATGGCTGCGGCCGGCGGCCTGGCCGGCGAGGGATTAGTCCGGGTAGTCGGGGGTTTCGACCATTGGGTGGCGGCCGGGCTGCTCTTCTTCGTCGGG
>JBAVVA010000188.1:0-1915 GCA_049697055.1 Candidatus Aminicenantales bacterium | reverse complement strand
CAGGATGCTCAGGTTGAGGACACCGTTAGCGGTCGCTTTCATGCCGCTGGTGCCGCTAGCTTCCTGCAGCCGGAGCGGCGTGTTCAGCCACACATCGACTCCCTGCACTAGATAACGGGCTACGGCCATGTCATAGTCCTCGAGGAAGACCAGCCGCCGCCGAAATTCCTCATGGCGCGACAACTCCACAATCTGCCGGATCAAACCCTTTCCCGGGTCATCGCGAGGATGCGCTTTGCCGGCATAGATAATCTGGACCGGACGGCCCGGCTTATTAAGGATGCGCGCCAAACGCTCCGCGTCGCGCAGCAGCAGAGTAGCCCGCTTATACGTCACGAACCGGCGGGCAAAGCCGATTGTCAGTGCCTCAGGATCCAGGACCTCATCGGCGGCGGCGACCGCAGTCTGAGAAGCGCCGCGCCGCTCCAACTGGGTGCGCAGGCGGCGGCGGCAAAAAGCGACCAGCCTCTCCCGGCGCCGTTCGTGGGTCCGCCACAGTTCCTCGGCCGCGATGCGGTCCGCCCCTTGCCACACCGTCTGGTCGGCCACTTCTTCACGCCAGCGCGGCCCCAGGTAGCGATCGTACAATTCCTTCATCTCACGGGAAATCCATGACTGAAACTGAACGCCGTTGGTCACATGGCCGATAGGAATCTCATCCTCGGGCAGCCCCGGCCAAAGCCCTTTCCACATTTTCCGGCTGACCCTGCCGTGCAGCCGGCTCACCCCGTTGCTATGGGCGGCCAGATGAAGAGCAAGGATCGTCATGCAGAACGGCTCATTGTCGTCATCAGGATTCTGCCGACCCAAAGCCAGGAAGTCGCGACGTGAGAGGCCTAGAGCGCGCATAGAGTCAGCGAAATAGCGATCCATAAGCTGGGGCGGAAAGTAATCGTGTCCGGCTCCTACGGCGGTGTGGGTTGTGAAAACCAGCCCGGCTGATGCAGCTTCCCGAGCTTCGGCGAACGAAAGGCCGCGGGTTTCCATGAGCCGGCGCGTCCTTTCCAGAGCCAAAAAAGCCGAATGGCCCTCGTTCATGTGATAAACAGTCGGTTCCAAGCCTAGGGCCTCCAGAACAAGATAGCCGCCGATGCCCAGCAGGATCTCTTGCTTGATCCGCATCTCGATATCGCCGCCGTACAATTGATCGGTGATGTCGCGATCTTCAGGCCGGTTGGCCGGGACGTTGGTGTCCAGCAGGTAGAGAGGCACCCGGCCCAGCTGGGCCCACCAAACCTGGACGATGACCTGTCGGCCCGGCAGAGACACTTCAACGGTGAGCGGCGATCCGTCCGGCCGGCGCTTTAGGGTCATGGGTAGATTGTGAAAATCGTTGTTTTCGTACACTTCCTGCTGCCAGCCGGCCTCGTTGAGATACTGTCGGAAATATCCCTGCTGGTAGAGGAGCCCTACCCCGACGATCGGCACCCCCAGGTCGCTGGCCGACTTGAGATGGTCTCCTGCAAGCATGCCCAAGCCGCCGGCAAAGATGGAGAGGCACTCGGTGATGCCAAATTCAGCGGAAAAATAGGCGACGACGGGCGCTTGTGAAACGCCGTGGGCTCGCCGGAACCAGGTCGATTCGGCGGCCATGTAGGCATCAAGGTCCTGGGCGACGCGTTCCAAGTGGGACAGAAAACCTTCATCGCAGGCTGCGGCTTCGAGCTTCGCCTGATCGATCGTTCCAAGCATGAGGATGGGATTGTGGCCGGTTGTTTCCCACAGGACGCTGTCCAGCCGGCGAAAAAGCTCGATCGTGTCGTGGTGCCAGGCCCAGCGTAGGTTGAGGGCGAGATCGCGCAGTCGCTCGAGCGGAGACGGAAGCGTCGGGACGGCGATAAATGTTTGGATCGGTTTCATGCAGTATCTCCTTGGATTTAGGCTATCTCTCTAATCCGATTCCTTTCGGAAGCCT
>JBAVVA010000187.1:0-3275 GCA_049697055.1 Candidatus Aminicenantales bacterium | reverse complement strand
CGAAGATATAAGGAGCCAGGTTCGAATGGGAAACCAGTATCTGCAGCAGGCGTTTCTCGGCGGGCAGGAAGTCGCTTTTATCCAGGTAACTTCCTGAGGCTGAAGCTGCCCGCGGCTCCTCCTGGGCTAATTTTCGCAGAAGCTCTTCGCTCAGGCCGAAGCGCTGGCTGGCCTGTTTGAGGTACTCGCTGCGGAGGATGGCGTCCGGGACCTTGTTCACTTCGCTGACCACCTCCCGGACAGCCCTGGCTTTGGCTTCCGGAGTGTCGAGCTTGCCCCCGGCCACGGCCATATCGATCAGGTAATCCAGGCCGGAGCGGCTCGAGCCCAGGAGCCGGGCGTAGGCCTCCGGGCCCTGCTTCCGGATAAAGCTGTCCGGGTCCGAGTCGCCAGGCAGGACGACGACGGAAGAGCCCACGGCCTGCTCCAGGCAGAGGGCCGCCGCCCGCTGGGCGGCCGAGCGTCCCGCTGCGTCACCGTCGTAGTTGATAACGACCCGCGGGGCGAAGCGCCGGGCCAGGGAGACCTGGTGGGGCGTGAGGCTGGTCCCCAATGAGGCGGCGCAGTTGGTGAACCCCGCCTGGAAGAGCCCGGTGAAATCCGTGTAGCCCTCGACCAGGATCAGCTCACCCTTGTCCCGCACGGTCTCCTTGCTGAAGTTCAACCCGTAAAGGATTTTGCCCTTGGAGTAGAGGGGCGTTTCAGGAGAGTTGAGGTATTTGGGCTCTTGGTCGGTAATGGCCCGTCCCCCGAAGGCCACCACTTTGCCGGTCAGGTTAAAGATGGGGAATATGATCCGGCCGCGGAATCGGTCGTACCAACCGCCGGATTTCTGGCCGGGCAGGATAAGCCCGGCCTTCATTTGAAGGTCAGGGCTAATCTCTTTGGTCTGGAAATAGGAAAAGAGGGCGTTCCAGGAGTTGGGAGCATAGCCGATCTTAAGCTTCTGCAGGGTCTCCTCGGTCAGGCCTCTGCCTCCGAGGTAATCGAGGGCTTTCTTGCCTTCCTCCGTGGCGTACAAATTTCTTTTAAAGAAGGCCAAAGCGTCCTCGGTGATCTTGAAAAGCTTCTCTTCGAATTTCTGGTCTTGTACCTCGCCCCGGCCCGGCCGAGGGACAGGAATATGGTAGCGGTCGGCCAGGTATTTAATGGCCTCGGGAAAGCTGAGGCTTTCCTTCTCCATAACCAGGGCAAAAACATCGCCGCCCACTCCGCAGCCGAAGCAGTGGTAAAGCTGCTTGTCGGGGTCAACGGTGAAGGAAGGGTCGCGCTCCGAATGAAAAGGGCAAAGACCGACGTATTTAGCGCCCCTTTTTCGGAGCGTTGTGTATTGAGAGGCGATATCTAAGATAGACGCCGCCTGTCTTATTTGATCGACAACATCCATATTTTTGACACAAAAACCCTTGTTAAAATATAGGAATGAGAATGCATCTTGTCAAGCGGCTAAGTCATAAAAAACAAAAAAATTAGGCCCCAAGCTGCGCTTTTTCATAATAAAAAATGACACTCTTTCCCATTTGTTAACGATAAATACCTGGTTTCCGTTTCAAAAAATAACTTTATGGCTTCAAAATAGTCTTTGCTTCCCAATTTTACGAAAAAGGAGAAAATATATAAAACCTGTAAGATTTCTATTATAAATGGTTAATCAAGCTGGCCAGGTAGCCGGCGCCGAAGCCGTTGTCGATGTTGACCACGGACACCCCGCCCGGGCAGGAGTTGAGCATAGCCAGGAGGGCGGCCAGGCCCTTGAAGCTGGCGCCGTAGCCTATGCTGGTCGGGACGGCCACGATCGGCGCGCAGACCAGCCCGGCCACAACGCTGGGCAGAGCGCCCTCCATGCCGGCCACCACAATGATCACCCGTGCCCGGCGCAGGCGGTCGAATTCACCAAATAGCCGGTGCAGGCCGGCCACTCCCACGTCGTAGATCCGGTCCGTCTCGTTGCCCAGCAGGTCACAGGTGACAAAGGCTTCCTCGGCCACGGGGATATCCGCAGTGCAGGCGGTCAGGATGGCGATCCGGCCATTCCCCGGCAGCGGAGCCTTTTTTTTGAGATAGACGGCTTTAGCCGCTGGGTTGTAGACCAGGCCCTTAAATTTGGCCTTCAGCCTGCGGAAGGTAGCGGGCTCGACCCTGGTGATGAGCAGGTTGCTGCCCTTGTCCAAGATCCGGCGGGCGATACTGAGGATCTGTGCGTCTGTCTTGCCCAGGCCGAAAACAACCTCGGGGAAGCCTTTGCGCAGCTCACGGTGGTGATCGATTTTGGCGAACTCCAGGTCCTCATATGGATAATCCTTGAGCTGGCCCAGGGCCTCCTCCGGCGTGAGCTCGCCTCGGCGGACCTTTCTCAGGATCTCTTCCAGGTACGACTTCATGGCCCGATTTTAGCACAGCCGCTTTGACTGAGACCAGAGGTCAGACTACAATGGGGGCATCTCCGAAAAGGAGAGGTGACCGACACCCATGGTGGCTGTAGCTGAACTGAAGCAAACCCTGGCTGCGGAAGCCTCTTTTTGTGGAATTGGGGCTCATTCTGGAAAACAGGTCCGGGTCAGCCTGCGTCCTTCCCGCGCCGGCCGTATTGTTTTCCGCCGGCTGGACCTCGGCGGCCGGGAAATCTTGGTGAACCCCGGCTTGGCCGAGGCGAACCAGTGCACCGTCCTCTCCCAAGACGGGGTGAAGGTTAGGACCGTGGAGCATCTCCTGGCCGCCCTCCTCATGTGCGGGGTGGACAGCGTCGAGGCCGACCTCGACGGAGAGGAAATCCCTATTCTGGACGGAAGCGCCGCGCCCCTGGTCGAAATCATTCTGCGGGCCGGCCGGAAGCACCTGGCGGAGCCGCGGCGGCCCTTCCATATCGAGAAACCTTTAGTTGTCGAGGACGGCGATAGCACGGTCTCCCTGGAGCCTCATCCTTTTTTTGAGGTCTTCTATGCCATCGAATACGACAACCCTCTGATCGGGAAGCAGGAGCTCGGCCTGGCCCTTGACCCGGCGACGTTCAGGACCGAGGTCGCTCCGGCCCGCACCTTTGGCTTCCTCAAGGATGCGGAGGGGCTGCGGGCCCGGGGCCTGGCTCTGGGCAGCTCATTGGAGAATACGGTTGTGCTCGACGAGCGGGGCGTCGTCAATCCGCCCCTCCGCTTTCCGGATGAGTTTGTCCGGCATAAGATTCTGGACCTTGTCGGCGACCTGGCTCTTCTTGGCGCGCCGCTTATCGGCCGGGTGGCGGCCCGGCGCGCCGGCCACCGCCTCCACCTCCGGGCCGT